>JASBUK010000119.1 GCA_030147925.1 Trueperaceae bacterium | reverse complement strand
ACAGTTTGCTCTGAGCCTGCTCAGACAAGATGCCTCCAAAGGCTCGCTCAAAGGTAAGCGCAAAAGGGCGGCCTGGGATGACGACTTTCGTGCGCGTATCCTCAAGGGGCTTATCCCAAGTTAAGATGCGTCAGCCCTGGTAAGCGACCTGCCAGAAACTGTAAGGCTGCCGACACAAAAAAATGCTTGCAAGGTGTAATCTTTGCTTTATGCAATTATCCCCATCATCCTCTCAGCGTTTTTTGACGGCCTTTTGGCAGCTCAGGCAAGTGATGCTCTGCACGATAAATCCGCGGCTAAAAGCCCAACACGGGCTCGAGCTTAGCGAGGTCTTTTTACTCCAGTACATCCGTGATACCGATATGAACCCCTCGGACATCGCCCAGACGCTACAAATCCCTGCTCATGCGGTAAGCCGCCGTCTTGACAGCCTGGAAAAACGCACTTTGCTCGAGCGCTCGCTAGACCCTAATGATGCCCGCCGCCGGGTGCTAAAGCTAACCGAACTTGGCACAGAGTTACTGCAACAGGCCGGTGCAACCCTCGATAGTGAGCTGCAAGCTATGCTTAATGTGCTCAGCCCCACCCAACAAACAACGACTATAGAAGCCCTGGAAAAAATCGGCCAGGCCTATCAGGAGGAAGCATGACCGGTTTATCAAAACGGGACACTAATCTTACGCTTATCGGTATTTTACTGGCACTTTTTCTCGGGGCGCTTGATCAGACCATCGTCGCCACGGCACTGCCTAAAATCGTCGAGGATTTGCAGGGTTTGAGCCGCTACGCCTGGGTGGCAACGGCCTATCTCCTGGCCTCTACAGCGCTGGTGCCCATCTATGGCAAGTTAGCGGATTTATACAGCCGCAAGGCCATCGAACTTTGGGCTGTTGGACTCTTTTTAGCTGGCTCGTTTTTATCTGGGCTCTCTGGCGAGTTTGGCAATTTGCCGCTTTTAGGCGACGGCATGAACCAGCTGGTTATCTTCCGGGCCTTACAGGGTATTGGCGGGGCCGGACTCTTTGCCATGGCCTTTATCATCATCGCCGACCTTTTCCCACCCTCTGAGCGTGGTAAATATCAGGGTTTGGTCGGCGCTACCTTTGGTATTGCCAGTGTGCTGGGTCCGTGGATCGGCGGCTTGCTCACCGACTATGGCAGCGCTATTATCCCCGGTATTGAGGGCTGGCGCTGGGTCTTTTATGTCAACGTTCCCTTTGGGGCACTGGCTTTGTGGTTTATCATCACGCGGATGCCGCCGCTGGTGCCAAGAGGTGAGCAGGGTGGCTTAAATTATCTGTCGGCTTTTTTGCTCATTGCCGGGCTGGTTCCACTTATTCTCGCCTTGCAACTCGATAAAAACACTTATCCCTGGGGCTCGAGCATCACATTAGGACTATTTGCCTTGGCCGCCGTGTCGCTGCTGCTGTTTTCCATCCGCTCAGTTAGGGCGCAAAACCCCATCCTGGCCTTCAGCCTCTTTAAAAACAAAGTCTTTTCGACCTCAAACGCTGCTCTGTTCTTTTTGGGCGCTGGTTTTTTAAGCATCCTCATCTTTCTGCCGCTGTTTATGGTACAGGTGGTGGGTGTTTCCGCTACCAGGGCCGGGGTCAGCCTGATACCGCTTTCGCTTGGCGTGGTGGCAGGCTCGGTCTTGGCCGGGCAATTGGTTTCACGCATCGGACACTATCGTCTGCAAATGCTCAGCGGCGGCGTGATTCTTTTTGTCGGCATGATCTTGCTCTCCCGTATGACACCGGATATCGCCTACTGGCAGGTCACACTTTACATGGTCATCTGCGGTCTGGGATTAGGCCCATCTTTTCCGCTTTATACCCTGGCCATTCAAAACGCCGTGGACGTGCGCAAGATAGGTCAGGCCACCAGCGCCAGTCAGTTTTTCCGGCAGATAGGCGGCACGGTGGGCGCCGCTGTTATGGGCACGGTCTTAGCCACCGGTATAGCGGCATCTTTTCAGAGCAATGCCACGCAATTTGCCGCTTTGTCAACAACAGAAGTTCCCTTTATTGCCGAAGGTAGCTTTGCGGGGGGCAATGTCGATATCGCCGCAGAAATTCAAAGGCAGTTTGACGCCCAGTATAAGCTGCTCGAGCAAGCACTAAACGATGGTGACCCCGAGGCAATTGCAGCTTTGCAGGCAAACCCCTTTCTCCCGGCGGAATTTAAGTCGCGGCTAAGCGCTGGTGGGCCGGAGGCGGCTATCCGCACAGAATTTGAGGCGCAGTATCAAGCCATTGCTAGCGCCTTAAACGGCGCTGACGTTGCTGCGCTAGACGAAGCACTAGCGGCCACACGGATACCGGGTTTTGTGAAAACCCAGATCAAGCAAACGGCTACACAAAGCCCGGAAGTTAGAACCGCGCTGCTAAGCCAACTTAGCTCGCAGTTTGAGGCGCAGGCCGAACAAGTCGTGACAGCCACGAACGCACAGATTTTAGCTGAGGTCAAAACGCAGCTCGATTTTCAAGCACAAACGGTTAGTGAGCAGGTGATTCGCAGCATCAAGCTGGCCTTTAGCGAGGCCATTACCAGGATTTATTTCTATGGCATCTTCTTTGTGTTGGCAGCCTGGTTAATCACGCTTTTCGTACCCGAGTTGCCCCTTAGAAAGTCTAATGAAATGCCAAGTGCCGCTGTCGCCGACTAATATCAATTTACCGTAATTGCTAGTCCAGTTCATGCAAGTTCGTGCAAATGAGAGCAAGTAAAGAAGCGCGGACTTTGATGAAGAAACCTTCGTTATAGCATTTGCATCAAATATACCCACAGTGATGAAAGGTCTGCTGAACATCAAGCGGGGTAACAGCAAGGACAGCGTCAGAGAAGGCGAGCATGAGCTCAGGAATAAGTGAGGGTCTAAGCTGTTTGAGGAAAGCTTT
>JASBUK010000114.1 GCA_030147925.1 Trueperaceae bacterium | reverse complement strand
ACAGTTTGCTCTGAGCCTGCTCAGACAAGATGCCTCCAAAGGCTCGCTCAAAGGTAAGCGCAAAAGGGCGGCCTGGGATGACGACTTTCGTGCGCGTATCCTCAAGGGGCTTATCCCAAGTTAAGATGCGTCAGCCCTGGTCAGGGACGTTAGCTGGCAGTTTCAACACACACAATTTGGGACACCTTCGACAAAGTCCCATTGCCTGACTTTGCCACCGCTGGAAAACCCCTGGCTTCTACCTCCTGCCAACCACTTTCCACTTACTTTTTACTTTTCACTTTTATTTTGAGGGCTTCGCCGGTAGGCTTGCTGCCGCATCATTAATAGCACCAATGATGGCATTGCGCACGGCGATATCAATTATCGTCGTGCCACTTCGGCCCGCTTGCAAAGCCCGCATGACATTGGCAATATCCACCTGGACATTGCTTTGTGACACTTCCGAGGTGGCGCTGCCAATCGCTAAAATCTCTGCAGTAACCGCGTCAACTACACGAATATCCACAGTCACACGCGCGGTTACCGTCTCGCTCGAGCTACCTAAAACACCCAATATCTGCCCTCCTCCACCCGTTTTGCTGACTCCAAATTCCGACAAGCTGCCAAGTATCAGCAATTCCGCCCCGGTAATGCGTCCTAAATCGGCAGCAGTGGCAGGGTCCACCCGTCCAGACGCCGCTAGGTTCTGCTCGAGCAAAACCTTATCAAGTTCGGCTCTTTCAGTGATCCGAAACTGTTGACTTCTAAAGGCTTCATTAACAAAAATATCGGCAACGCCTGCCCCCAGCTCTTTATAAAAACCCTCAGTCTGCCGCTCAAAATCCTGGCCGCTAATCACCACGCCGCCAGCACGCACATTAAAATTGGGCACGGCTATGATCCAGCGCTCGGCACTGGGTACCGGCTCTACGCTAAAGAGCTCGAGCGCCGGTGAACCAAAGCTGGTCTGGGCGCTGGGTGCACAAGCTGCCAAAAACATTAACAGTAAAATTAAGAAAATCCTGCTGCGCATATTCGCCAAGTATAGCAATTGCCAAGTTAGAGTCATACAAAGTTAGGAGCAAGGGGTTAGGTGTGAGGGGTTATGGCTATATTGATGCAAAGTCTAAGCATATGATACCGATTCCGTTTAAAAGCCGAAATTAATTTCGGCTTTTAAATGCGAGTGAAACGAGAAGAATGGGAAGGTTGGTTTTCGAACCGTTAGGGAATTAATTGGATTCAGTATGAAAACCCCCGCTGAGATAGCGAGGGCAAGACAAACGTTGTCTTTAACTCAAGCAGACGTCGCAGCTTCTTTCTTGGCGTCTTCTCTGGCCTGAAGTTTTCCTTTAATCCTTTTAAGAACTGTGATTTCTTCCAAGGCACGCTGATCAAGCACACTGCGGATATCCTTGATTTGTCGGGCAACACCGGGAATGACGATCTGCTCGAGCGCATTGACGCGTCGGCTGGTTTTCTTAATCTCCTCACCGACACGCCTTAGGCGGGTCTCGGTAGCAGCCACCTGAATCAGGGCTTCAGTCAGCTTGCGAAACTGCGCCGCTGCCTCAAGCGTTCTCGCTCCGGCATTAATTGGTGAAAACGGCAAGTCGGTGTTAAACTTAGGTGCTTTTACCTGTGGTACCTTTACCCCAAAAAGGTTTTCGATCCCGACATCAATATCAAGCTGGGTTTTTTCAGCCAAACTCAGACTCTCGACTGCTTCGGGGCCATCCCAGGCATTGGCCAAAAAGAGGCTGAAGTAAGCCTCCTTGCTCGTTTCAGTCAGCTTCCTGCGGGCCTCCAAAGACTCCTTGACTAAACCGAAAAACTCCCCGATAAGCGCGTCACGCTTGCGCTTTAATAAGTCAGCACCACGGTTGGCAAGTCTTAACTGGTCGCGTCGCTGGAGCAGGTTCGAGCGGGTTGGCGCAATCTGTTCTGCCATAAATCTCCTTTAGCTTACTAAAGCTTAGCCTTTAAGCTCGAGCCTTAAAATCTAAATTCCCTTCTTAGCACTGCTCCAGAAATCATCCATCTTAGCGCCGTAGTACTTATCAATGTGATCACGGCTAAGACGAGTTAGTTCAGTCTGTGGCAACTGCGACAGAATACGCCAGGCGATATTAAGAGAGTCCTCTATACCGCGATCCTCTGAACCCTGGTTAACGAATTGCTTTTCAAATTCGTCGGCAAACTTAAGATAAAGCTTGTCGTTTTCGGTCAGTGCATCCTCACCAGTGATTGCAACTAAGCGGCGCAGGTCTAGGCCGTTGGCATAAGCCGCCTGCAATTGATCCGATACGCCCTTGTGATCGGTGCGGGTTTTGCCCTCACCAATACCGTTGTTCATCAATCGGCTTAAGCTCGGACCTGGATTGATTGGTGGGTAGACACCCTGTGTGTGCAAATTACGCGCCAAGTATATCTGGCCTTCTGTGATATAGCCAGTTAAGTCTGGAATTGGGTGTGTCACGTCATCATCAGGCATACTTAAGATTGGCAACTGTGTTACCGAACCCTTCTTGCCTTCAACGACACCAGCCCGTTCGTAAATCGAGGCCAAGTCGGTGTACATGTAACCGGGGTAACCACGGCGACCCGGGATCTCCTCACGAGCCCCACCAATCTCACGCAGTGCCTCACAGTAGTTGGTCATGTCAGTCAGGATAACCAGCACGTGATAGTCGTGCTCAAAGGCTAAGTATTCGGCGGCAGTCAAAGCCATACGTGGTGTCAGCAAACGCTCAACTGCAGGGTCATCGGCTTTATTTAAGAACAGTACGCTTCTGGCTAAGGCACCCGTACGTTCGAACTCCTGCGTGAAGAAGGTCACCTCGCGCTGAGTCACGCCCATGGCTGCAAAGACGACGGCAAATTCGGAGCCTTCCCCAAGCACTTTAGACTGACGGGCAATCTGCGCGGCCAGTTCGTTGGCCGGCAGCCCCGAGCCCGAGAAAATCGGCAGCTTTTGCCCACGAACCAGTGTGATCAGCGTATCGATGGTAGAAATGCCGGTCTGGATAAATTCCTCGGGCTTTTGCCGGGCTACGGGGTTGATGGGCGCCCCACCGATGGGCAGACGCTGTTCAGCCACTACTTCTGGCAGACCGTCAATCGGCTGGCCGATACCATTAAAGCGGCGGCCAATCATCTCTTTTGACACACCCAATCTGGCCACATCTTCAACCAGACTGACAGTGGTGTTAGAGAGGTCAATACCCGAAGGCTCCTCAAAAACCTGCAAGACGGTAAATTCTTCGGATACGTCAATCACCTGTCCGCCACGAATCCGTCCCTGAGCGTCTTTGATGCTGACGATGGCGTTGTAAGCCAGATCGGGAGCGTTCTTTAAGAAAAGCAACGGACCCGAGACATAACTAACTTCGCTGTACTCTTTTTTTAGTAGCTTAGACATCATCTTCCCCTTAAGCCGCAACCACAAAGGCGTTGTCAAGCTCAGCTAACACCCCGATCTTATAGGACTCAAAATCATCCTCAGCCACATAGCGTGCCCGGCTGACTTTTTCCATGACCGGCTGGGCTAGAATTTCATCAACGGTACCACCGCTATCGAGGAATTCCTTGGCCTTCTTATTCATCTTGATCATCATTTGCAACAAACCATAGGCTTTTGTCATAGAGCAAGAAGCGTCAACTGGATCAAAGCCGTTTTGCTGCAAGAAATCTTGACGCAAGATACGACCTGTTTCGATTATCAAACGTTCCTGATCCTGCAAGGCATCAGGACCTACGAGTTGCACCACTTCCTGCAATTCTGATTCGCGTTGCAACAGCGAAATGGCTTCATCACGAGTCTCAGGAAAATCCGACGCCACATTTTCACGGTACCAGGGCTCGAGAATATCGCTAAAGAGCGTATAAGAGCGAGTCCAGTTGATAGCCGGGAAGTGACGGCGGCGTGCTAAAGAAGCATCTAAGGCCCAGAAACAACCGGTAATGCGCAAGGTGGATTGGGTCACCGGCTCGGAGAAGTCCCCACCTGCTGGTGAAACCGCACCGATAATGGAAACTGCGCCCTGTTCACCAGCCAAGGTGGTAACGCGACCACCGCGCTCATAAAAGGCTGCTAAGCGCGAGGCAAGGTATGGCGGATAGCCTTCTTCAGCAGGCATCTCTTCGAGGCGCGAGGCAATTTCACGCAACGCCTCTGCCCAACGGCTGGTCGAATCGGCCATGACCGAAACGCTGTAACCCTGATCGCGAAAGTACTCAGCTAAGGTGATGCCGGTATAAATAGAGGCTTCACGCGCCGCCACCGGCATGTTGGAGGTATTAGCAATCAGCACGGTGCGGTGCATCAGCGGATTACCGGTCTGTGGGTCTTCTAATTCGGGGAATTCGACCAGAACGTCGGTCATTTCGTTACCGCGCTCGCCACAACCAACGTAAACCACAATATCGGCATTACCGTATTTGGCCACCGACTGCTGCGTTACTGTCTTACCGGAGCCAAAGGGGCCGGGAATGGCGGCGGTACCGCCCATAGTCAACGGGAACAGCACGTCAAGGATACGCATGCCTGTCAGGAATGGCGTAACCGGGTCGAGCTTTTGCATCACCGGCCTCGCCTGACGCACCGGCCAGGGGTGATAAAGCTTCAGTTCGCTGCCATCTTCTAAGGTGGCAACGACATCTTCTAAGGTGTATTCTCCTGCCGGGACGATGCTCTTGATCTTGCCCGCTTTACCTGGAGGAACCAAAATCTTGTGAGTAAACGCAAATTCAGGAACCGTGCCGATAATTACACCGTCTTTGACTTCATCGCCGACAGCGACACCAGGCGTAAACTGCCATTTGGCTTCACGCGAAAGCGAGTTCACGCTAATACCACGGTCAATATAGGTTCCTGAGGCTTCCTTGATTTTATCCAGCGGGCGCTGAATCCCATCGAAAATGCCATTTAACATGCCCGGTCCTAGCTCGACTGCCAAGGGTAGACCCGTAGAAACCACGGGTTCACCCACGACCAGACCGCCGGTATCTTCATAAACCTGCACAAAAGCGGTGTTGCCATCAAGGCGAATAATCTCACCGATCAGCTCTTCTTTACCCACGCGCACAATGTCAAACATACGTGCGCCCATCATGCCCTTGGCAATTACCGCCGGGCCGGAAATGCGCTGAATTTTGCCTTCAATCGCCATTAGGCCTCCTCAACCATCAGCCATCGGCAAGGCTTCTTGTCTACCGATAGCTGAATATAACTGACTTGTAACAAAAAATTTCCCTAGTTTCATAAAGATTCAAAACTCACCCGAGCTTGATGTCAAAACCGATAGCGCTACGCACCAGGGCCTTCATGTATTCCGTAGCATCGTCGCTTTCGGAAAAGGCCGCCCCTAAGCCGGGCATAGAAAGTAACACGGGTAGGTCACGACCCCGCATGACACGCTCACTGCTCTTGTTAGGGTCGGCAATCAGCGACTCGTCTATGACAATAAGGCCATAAAGGTCGGATTCGATCAGTTCTTCAAGCACTTTAGGCGCTTGTTCATGATCTGATTCGTGAACCTCGACGCCTGCTAAGCGAAAGCCTGTGGCAGTTTCATGATCAGAAAGAATGACCACTCTAGGCATGGCCTAACTCCCGTTCTAGTTCAGCGCGGGGAACACCATAGTATTTGCCACGGGCCAAGAGACGCAGCTTTGCCGTTTCGGCTTCCTTGTTGCGCAAGTAGTTAAGCACCACGCCAATATCAAGCGGATCACCCCAGGCCAAACGTTTGGCGCTTTGGTCAACAATCGCCCGAATTTCTTCTTCGGCTTCGCTGAGCGTATTGGCCTCAGCCACTTTGGCAAAACTTGTAGTTTGCAAAACCTGCAAGGCAGTCGGCGAACTATCAAGCAAAAGTGCCTCAAAGGTACTATGGCGAATCTCTTTGCCTCCGAGAATAAACAGTGAATCAGCAGCGCTGGCGTTGCCGCGCATCTTTAGAATCGTGCGCAAGTTGGTCGCGTCAATCTCGCGTTGGATATGCCGCACAAAGCTCTGCGGGGCGGCAAGCCCGCTAAGCTCTTTTTGCAAGACCTGGTAATAGCTGCGGTCTAAAGAGAGCTCGAGCTTATAAAGATCACCCTCGGAAACATAGCGGCTGGCGGCTTTGCCAAAAGCCTGGGCCAGTGGATGACCGCTTAAAGCCAAAGCCTGAGCCACACCGGGAATATCCTGTGCGGCGGCAATGTGCTCGAGCACCGACAACTTAAGCATACCGGCGGGAAACAAGGCCGCACGAATATCCTCAAAGTCGCGTCCGGCATGCTTGGCGCGCACGATTGCCTTTAAGTTGGCCAGGTCGTAACGCAGCAGCAATTTGGCAATCAGTTCTCTTGGCTCACCATCTGAAAAATTCAGAATGCTTTGCGTGGTGCGGTAAAAATTGCGTGCCAAGGCGTCATCGACCATAGCCAAACCCTGATGTCTGGATTGCGCTTCTTCCATATCCCGCATATAAGCAGATTGTGCCAGTGAGTTGGAAAAAGCCTTAAAATCAGTTGCATTCAGCGCTTCACCGTAAAACTCGGGCCCTAAGAGTTTTGCTTTTAAGCCTCTTATTCGAGCGTTGATGTAACCGAAATCAGCCGACATCTTTATGAATCCTGGCGTTCAGACAACAGTGCCTGAGAAACGCCTGCGGCCAGATCGTCGCGCAAGCCGTTAAGTCGGCTCGAGAGCGTATTTTCGATGGTTACGCTGGCATCTTTGGCCACCAGCTTTACCCCACCTACAACAGCTTGATCCGTTTTCAGTTCAGCATTCATAGAGAGTTTTTTTAGCGCGGCTGTAATTAAGTCCTTATCATTCGGGTTGACAAAAATTTGCTTTACGCTGGCCGCCTCGTCGCCAAGGCTGGCAACGGCCTCGCTAAGCAAATTAAGTAGCACCGACTGATAGCGTTTCGGGTCTTTGATAAGCGCGTTAATCTCCTCTTTGGCCTGATCGAACACCGTTTGCACAACCTGATGCTGCGATCTCAGCTTTAAAGAGGCGGCTTCGAGCTGGGCAGCACTCTTAGCACGCACAAGCTCAGCGTCATGCTGATTAAGCAATGCACGCTCTTTTTGCGCGACTATAGCCTCCGCGTCAGCCTTTGCCTTAGCGATAATCTCCGAGGCACGATTTTGCGCCTCGGAGAGGATGGCTTCGATCTCCGCGCCCGCTTCTTTATCAAGCAGAGCAGCAAGATTTGCCATATTTAGCCGATCTGGTTATTCAAGAAGAAGGCGATAACAAAGCCGAAGATGATGATGGTTTCGGGAATAACCAAGTAAATCAGAATTTGACCAAAGGCTTCCGGGCGCTCGGCCAGCGTACCAGCACCAGCACTACCAATAGCAGCCTGGGCGATGCCTACACCAACAGCACTGATACCAATTGCCAAAGCGGCGCCAAGGGCAATGAGACCGTCACCAATGCTGGCAGCAGCGGCGGCGGCTTCGGGGTCCTCGGCAGCGAAGGCTAGACCGGCAATAAGAATGAACGCGAGAACACTAAGAACCTTTTTCATGCTTTTCCTCCAAAGAGACGAAATGGCTGATATGGACGACCATTTTCATCATAAAAACCAAATTTAGTAAAGAATTCCACGTATTGCAAACGCAAGGGCTGCAAGGTGTGGCCAATGATGGTTAGCACCAGTGCAATCAAATGCACCAGCAGGGCAATCACGATGCCCAAAAGTGGGCCGATGACCGGGGCGATCCCGCCAAGGGCGAAACCTAGATCAGTCACCAGATTTGCAATCAGCGCAGCGGAGAGACCCACCGCAAAAAGACGAAGATAGCTCAGGATATTACCGGAGTTAGAAATAAGTTCGACCAGCATCAGAACCACGCCCGAAAGCACGACCGAAACAAGAAAAATCAGCAGGCCGATACCGGAAATCACAAGCACAGGAGTGTTTAAGTTATTGGTCAAAAAGGCGTAGGCAAAGATCACTACGGCCAACAAACCGCTAAACATGCCAATGCCTTCCCAGAGATGCTTCTTATCCTTATGGATATAGCCGTAGTAGGCACGGATGGCCCAGCCCCCCAATACCTGAAGGACGCCAAAACCAATGGTCAGAAGCAATAGCGGCGTAAATTCCTCGACGCGGAACAGCAAGATGGGAATCAGGCCGTGGCCGGACTCAGTAGCTGGAGAGAAAATGGGCTGACCTTTGGGCCACTTTTCCAAAAAGTTGCCAAAGAATTCGCCGTAGACAAAGCCAAAGACGATAGTCCAGACAGCGGTCCAGTTGACCACTATGCCAATTGGAACCAACGCCGCCGGTGGAATGACAATGCCTAAGGGCCCCAAGCTAAGCGGCTTGCCGTTTTTGCCGCGGGCTCGCATCCACAGACCCAGCATGAGGAACATCAGGCCAAAGGCTATATCTCCCACCACAAGTCCAAAAAATAGTGGGAAAAACACGGCCAGCGTCCAGCTAGGGTCAAAGCTACCGTATTTGGGCGGGGCAAAAAGCGCCAGTAGACCCTCGAAGGGCTTGACCCAGCTCGCGTTCTCCAGCTTCACCGGCACGTTCTCGGCATGGTGCGGGTCGGCTTCTACGGCTTCGATGATCAGCCGTTCACCAAACTGTTTTTTTAAGGCCGTAACTACTTTGGCGCTATCTGCACTGGGGACCCAGCCTTGCAAAGCAAAGCTGTAACGTCCTTCGGCCATCTCTTCAAGCGCATGAAAGCGTGCTTGCTGATTTAGGGCTACCTGCTCCAAAGCACTAAGCTTAGCAGCGTGTTGACCGGCTAGTTGGGCAAGCTCTTCCTCAATGGCTTTTTGGCGTTTTGGCAGTGCCTGAGAGCGTTCCTCCATCACATGAACGGCTTTGGCCACTCCCAAATCGGCATAGCGTTCAGGCAATTTTAGTTCGGCTGTGCCCAAACGGCCTAGCGCTGCTCTGAGCTTGGCGATATCGTCTTTATACACTGCCGCGATAACTACCAGTTCCCGCGAGCCCGACTCCAGTGGCTTGACGGATAAGACTACCTGAGAGTCAAGAGCTTCTTCTAAGGCGGCCTTGGTCGCCTCAAAGGCGTCAACCGAAACAATAAACGATACACCGGCTAAGTAGCGGCTACCTTCGAGCTGAGCCAGGCCAGGGGCCAGCTCACGAAATACTTTGTGGTAGAGATCGATTAAGTCAAGTTCATCAGCAATTTCGGAGCGTTCGGCTACCAGTCCCTCGACCTGAGCACCCACACCCTGCAACAGGGTCTCGATGTCTTCAAGCTTCTCAGGTACTCCGCTTTTCGCCGTTCCCGTGGCCCTTCCCTTTAGACCGAGCATGTCTATTAAACTTTCGGTTTGGGCAACCACGGCGTCCCAACGTTCCTTGGTCAGCCGCTCTTCACCGCGGAGTTTAAGCCGGGCCAAGGCCTGACCCTCGGCGGGTTCGAGCGGATCAATCTGCACCACGCCAAGACTCTGCAGGCTTACGAGCAACTCCTGGGCAATACTTTTACTGCCCACAATCAGGAGTTGATCCATTGCGGCAATCACGGCAAAACACGCTCCATCACGAACTTAACGGCTTGCTTAAGGTTCTGCTGCGCCTTTGTTTCGATGGCGGTGGCCTCAGTCTGTGCCGTCTTTAGAACAGCAGATCTAGCCTGTTCGCTCTCGGCCCGCGTTTTTTCAAGCTGAGCCTGGGCCAGCTCTTCGGCTTTTTGCTCAGCCTGGGCAATAATCTGCTCCGCTTCGGCCTGAGCCTGCTTAATTATTTCTTTTGCCTCTTGTCTGGCCCGCTCCACCTTGGCCACAAGGCTTTGCTCGTGGTTGACCAGGTCCTGCAATAGTTTTTCGCCCTGGGCTTCCAATAGGCCCTCCTTTCCACACTTACAGCCCGAGCCTAAGTAGCGATTAAGCACATAGGAATCGGATTAGCGCCTGTAGGGACATAAAAAAACGCGAGGATGACACCTCATCAAAAATCCTTCGCGTATTCCGCAGGTAAGCATAACAATAGGGCTGTTTTGGTGTCAACGGAATATAAGCTAGACAACAGGGTCGATAAAAAAGCTGTTAGATGTTGCAAACATCCCCTCACAGACGCTATTCTGACTTAGCAGCCGCAGTCTTATGACTAGGGTAATAGACGGCTCCGCCGTTATACCGGGACAAATGTCCCAGTATAACCCTAAGCTAAGCTATGGGAGTGACTCAAGCATTTACTAAGCAAGCCAAAAACCTTGGCGCTTTTTACACCGACGAAGTTATAGCCAAGTATCTGCTCAACTGGGCAATTCGCTCGCCACAAGATAAAATCATGGACCCGAGTTTTGGTGGCGGAGTCTTTTTAAATGCAGCTACCAAACATTTAACAGAACTTGGCGGCAGTGCCGAGCGTCAAATTTTTGGCGTGGAACTTGATGCGGAGGTTTTTAAGAAAGTTGGTCAAGAACTCCAGGCCAGCTATCGAATTAGTGTAAACCAGCTTATTAACAGCGACTTTTTTGCGCTCAAACCCACGCAGCTTCAATCGTTTGACGCAGTAGTGGGCAACCCACCCTTTATTCGCTACCAGCAATTTAAGGGCAAAGCGCGGGAACAGGCCCTAGCCTGTGCTCAGGAGCAAGACGTCACACTCAGCAGTCTGGCTAGTTCCTGGGCCGCTTTTCTCATCCACAGCGCTGCTTTTCTAAAAGCCGAGGGGCGCTTGGCCATGGTCCTGCCCATGGAACTAGGACACGCCGCCTATGCTAGGCCCGTGCTTGACTTCCTCTATCGTTCTTTCGGCAAAATCACGCTTTTAACCTTTCAAGAAAGACTCTTTCCCCAAATCTATCAAGACACCTTGTTACTGCTCGCTGAAGCTAAGGGAAGCCATTTTACAGGTCTGTTTTGGCGCGATTATCCTCACGCCCGTAATCTTATAGCCCCTGGCAAAACCAGTGATGAAGCCAAACGACCCGTCAAATTATCAGCCAGCGGCCTCAGCAGCGGTAGGGAAAAACTGCGCAGATATTTTATCTCCGAGGGGACCTTCGCGCTCTTTCAGGACTTGCAAAAAAACTTGCAAGTCAGTCAATTGAAAGATATTGCGGAAATAAGTAGCGGCTATGTGACCGGAGCCAACAATTTCTTCCATTTAAGCCCCGAAGCAGCGCAAAACTGGCGCATACCACAGCACTACCTAACACCCGCCGTCTTTCGCAGCCGAGCACTTAAGGGCATAAAGCTAAGTGAAGCTGATTGGTGGCAAGCCAGCGGCAAAAAAGATTGCGGTTATGTGCTGACTGTTGTCGGGCAAGACTTAGCACCGGAACTGGCGGCTTACTTGCAACATGGTGAAGCGCAAGGTGTTCACCAGACTTATAAGTGCAAACGGCGCAAAACCTGGTTTAAGATTGCACGCATAATCAAGCCTGACGCTTTTTTGAGCTATATGAGCCATACGCGCCCTGCGCTGGTCGCCAATGAAGCTAACGCAGCGGCTTCAAACACTCTGCATACCCTTTGTCTTAAAGGTCTCAAGACGCAGACCGGTCTCGATGGCAAAATGCTGGCCGCCCTGTGGCAAAGTTCGCTGACTTCTTTAAGCGTAGAGCTCTCAGGACACGCCCTTGGTGACGGCCTGCTCAAGCTCGAGCCCAGCGAAGCAAAAAATGTCCTCATTGCCAATCCTCAAAAACTTAACGGGCTTTTAGAATTAAGTGACGACCTCGATGAACTATTAAGGCGTGGACGGGCCGATAAAGCTAAAGAACGAGCTGATAAGCTTATCCTGCAAGACTTACTCGGTTTAAGCAAACAGGACTGCCACCGGCTAAAAGAGGCGGCAATAACCCTGCAAAAGCGCCGATACGCGCATCGGAGATCTTTTTAACGTTTTTTCCTGCTAAAACTCATCGGCACCCGCATACGCCGCTCGGCATCTCGGGCGGCTAACATGGCGTTAATTTCCTTGAGTTCGGCGTAGTAGTGCTGGAGTTGTTGCGCCGGTAAGTTGGGGTCGGTCAGATAACGACTGACCTCCTGCATGCGTTCTAATAAGCGCGCACGCTGGGTTTCCTTTTCGCCGTCTAAATAAAGCTCCCGTAATCTTGAGAGTGACTTCTGAATATGGCCTTCAACATCGATCTTGCGATCTTCTTCGTCGCTCTGTGAGAACAGGCGTTCAAAGACGATACGCCCCTCATCGCGTTCACGGTATTTGTGCAAAATCTGGCGATCATCATAGTCGCAGGAATCACAGATGGCCTGAAACTCACGCAAAACCGAATCATCAACAGCAGGTGGCAGCGCCACTTGCACCCTGAGCAAGCGTTTGCGAAGCTGCGTGGGCTCTAAGAGCAATAGCGCAATCACCTCAAGTTCAATAAGCGCTACCTGTGAAGGGCTGTTTTTAGAAAGCTGCATGCCCTTAACCTGGGTATCGTCTAGACGGCGGCGGCGTTTGCTGTTTACCCATTCGTCAAGGCGGCCACCGTCAATTTTGAGGTGATCGATGACCAGGCGGCGCATTTCCGTGGCCACCGGATCAAAAACATCCCGGGGTTTTAAGACGGATAAAAGCTCCTGCAAAATCGCCTTTTTGCCCTCCAGGCTAGTCTTGTCATGCTTGGCAAGCACGTTCGTAAAGCGGAATTCGACTTCAGACATGCCCTTAGTGAGTGCATCTCGGAATTCGTCAATATGACCACCCAGCACCGCATCCGCCGGGTCTTTGCCGTAGGGTACCTGCACAGCCCGCACCAGAAACTGCCGTCCTACGGATTGCTCGAGCCCTGATAGTATCGCGCGTTGCCCGGCCTCATCGGCATCAAAAGCCAGATAAAGCTTCTGCACATCAAGCCGACTTAACAAGCCGGCCTGCTCGGTGCTCAAGCTGGCCCCGAGCACCGCCACACTGTTTTCAAAACCCGTTTGGTGCAGGGCAATGACATCCATATAGCCCTCGACGGCAATGCATTCGCCAGAAGCCCGTATAGAAGCCTTGGCCCGATCAAGTCCATAGAGTAGCTCGGCCTTTTTGAAAATATCCGTTTCGGGTGTGTTCATGTATTTGGGCAGGCTATTGTCTAAGACCCGCCCCGAAAAACCAACCACCCGCCCCATATAGTCCTTGATGGGGAAGATAAGGCGATTTCTAAAGCGGTCATAGCGCCGCCCCGAGTCCGCTTCGGCCAATAGCCCGGCAGCCAGCAAATCCGTGTCGCTAATTCCTTTACTCAGGGCATATTTCAGCAGACCGTCCCAGCCCTCAGGCGCATAACCCAGTTCAAAATCCTCGATGCTCTTTTGACTAAGCTGACGCCCGCGCAAATAATCTAAAGCCAACTCATGGTTGGCAAGCTGTCGTTTGAAGTATTCGAGCGCCACCCCGTTGACATCGTAAAGGTCACGTCTTTTGCGATCTTGAGGAGTCAGCGGTTTTACTTCAACCCCGGCCCGCTGTCCGAGAATTTGCAGGGCCTCGCCAAAATCTACGCCCTGGCTGCGCATCACAAAGTCAAAGATGTCCCCTTTGGCCTGACAACCAAAACAATAGAAAAACCCTCGATCCTGATGGACATGAAACGACGGGGTTTTTTCGCCGTGGAAAGGACATAGACCCTTTAATTGTCCACGTCCCGCCGGTTTGAGCGCCACCAATTCGCCGATAACCTCAACGATATCGAGGCGTTCTCTTATACGTTCTTTGGCGGCAGTGGACACTTATATACTCCAAAAAGTCTGCTCGGTAAAAAGTTTCCGGCTCAACACCAATACACCCTGGCCAAATCAGTAAAGCCGTAACAGCTATCGGGTAAGCAACGGGTCTGGATAGTGTAGCACGCCGCCCAAAAAACTAGGCGGAAAATCCCTACTGAAAAGCACCGTGCAGGACGGCATATTTTTAACAGCGCCGCCAAAAAGCCCTTGCCCATCCTGTCAAGCAAATCCTTCATATTTAGTACTAGTGCCAATAGCTGCGCACAGCACGAAAATGTGGGGCGGGGATTGAGGGTATGGGTTGGACAGTCCTGCTAAACACCCATTTCCTTGGGGTAAAGCGGGATATGCCCTAAGGCCACGACGCCCTCATGCGGATCGCCTTCGGTAAATACCGCCAGCGTGAGCACCACGGTCCCCCCTACTTCTGTCAGCAATTCAGAAAGCCCGCGCAAAGTACCGCCGGTGCTCACCACATCGTCGATCACTACCACGCGCTTGTCCTTTATCTTGGCGGTATCCGCTCCGTCAATTACCAGTTCCTGTGGCTTACCGGTGGTGATGGACAAAACGGTTTTTTTAACGGCGTCAACCATATAGGGTTTTTCGGTCTTGCGGGCCACGATATAGGGAATACCGGTACGTACCGAAATGGCGTGCGCTAAAGGCACCGCCTTGACTTCGGGTGTAACCAGCGTGTCAATATCTGTAGGCAGCAGTTTAACCATCTCGTCTGCCGCCGCCTCGGTTAAGGCCGTATCGCCCAGCAAGTTCAGCAGTGCCACCGATACTTCACCGACATTGACAATTTGCAGTTCACGATGTTCACTGCCAATCTGAATAGGATGTGTGTTCATAATTATTCCCAGCTTTCCTAGCAGCCCCTTGAGCCTAAATTGCCCCTATGCTATCAAAATACGACGGTTTTATTGCCAAAAATCAGAACCCTGTCTTCGAGATGAGCCGCCACGGCTCGAGCCAACACCGTCCGCTCCATCTCCCGCCCTACCCTGATCAGGTCGGAGACAGATTCGCGGTGTGAAACGCGGGTGACATCCTGCTCTATGATAGGCCCTTCGTCAAGCTCGTCGGTGACATAGTGCGCCGTGGCGCCAATCAGCTTTACCCCCCGCTCATAGGCGTGTTTATAAGGATTGGTACCGACAAAGGCTGGTAAGAAAGAGTGGTGGATATTGATAATACGGCCCGGGTACAGGGCCACAAACTCCGGCGATAATATCTGCATGTAACGAGCCAGGACGATAAAATCTACCTTATTTTCCAACAAGGTCAATACTTGCTGTTCCTGCTCAGCTTTTGTTTCTTTGCTTAGCGGAAGATAATGGTAACCCACTCCAAAAGACACCGTTAAGTCTTGCAAATCCTCGTGATTCGAGATGACAAAAGGAATCTCCACCTCAAACTCGCCGCTGCGCCGACGCCAGAGCAAGTCCATTAAGCAATGGTCATATTTTGACACCAAAATAGCCATATGTTTGACTTCATCGGCGTAGGCCACCCGCCAATCCATAGCAAACTTGCTGGCCACCACTTCCTGAAAGGCCCGCTCGAACTGTGGCCGGGTGACGTCTAAATCTTCTAGATAAAAGACCATGCGCATAAAAAAAGTACCGCCCCTGGGGTCGGTCGAATGCTGGCTCGAGCCCAGCACATTAGCGCCGTGAGCATAAAGAAATTGCGACACTGCCGCGACAACACCGGGGCGATCAGGGCAGGAAATAAGCAATCTGGCAGTGTTGGGGTTACGCGAATCCGGCATAGGCTAAGAGGATAACCGATTGGCTAAGAAGATAAAAGGAAAGCTGTGGCTTTTGAGGTTGAGCGTTCTCGCTTTCAGCTCGGAAACGTCACTTTGATATTAATCTGCCGCGACAACCTCAATTAACAGACCCGGTATGGCTAGTTCCTTTACGCCTATGTCCGACTGTGGTGGCTTAATATCAACCTCACTAATCCAACTAGCATATACGTCATAGTTCTCTAAAAATGACGCATTGTCGTTACTGTAAAATCGAACAAAAACAATGTTTTCCCTAGACATCCCCGCTAGTTCCAACAAGCGGTCGATCTTAGCGAGAACATGAATCAACTGCTGACGCATATCGCCTTCATGCTCCACCCTTGCTCCCAGTTCAGATCGTGGATCGGTTTCAAGAGCAACTTGCCCCGACAAATATAGCGTGCGCTGAGCCCCGCTGATGATTTGCCCCTGGTCCAACATATACATAGCACCCCAATCGTTCGGGGGGTTAATCGATTCCCTTTTCACGGTTGTCATTCTCCTCCTTGGGTTGGTAGTCACTCTTGGTGTCGTCACGAGCCGGATGGACTGAGCTCGAGCCTTCCTCTGGGGCAAATGTACAAAAGGTGGGTTATTCTCTTCTCCAAAGTGGAAAATACCTCACGCTGGAGTCTCGGGGCTGAATATGTCACGTGCAATCTTCCAGGTCCCGTCAGCCAGCTTTCGCCAGATCGTAAGGTACCGTAATTGCTAGTTGCCATCCATAGGGATGACCGTTCAAACTGGTGTTGATTGACATCAAGTTTGGAGGAATCCCTATGGACGACAGCTTTATTGTAACGGCTTACTGCATTATCAGTGATACGCTCTCACAACTCG
>JASBUK010000112.1 GCA_030147925.1 Trueperaceae bacterium | reverse complement strand
CCAAGAACAGTTTGACGCAAACACCCACTAAGGGGTCATAATAAAGCAACTTGCGTCGCTACGCTCCGAGGTCTCGCTTTACTTTTATGAGCGACTTGCTTAGCTTTAAATCTCTTTCTTGAATTGTGTGAATTACGCAGGAATATCTGCCGTCACGTTTTTAGCTTTCCTATGAGGAATTGAAACAGCCATTCTTCAATGTAGTTCTCTGTTCGGAGGCATGTTTTTAGCTTTCCTATGAGGAATTGAAACACGGTCCAGACTGTCAACCGTTGCGGTATGCCTCGTAGTTTTTAGCTTTCCTATGAGGAATTGAAACTGACGGCAACCACACTCTCACACAGTACACATCCCCCTTTTTTATCTTTCCTATGAGGAATTTAAAATGACGGCAACCACACTCTCACACAGTACACATCCCCCCGTTTTTAGCTTTCCTATGAGGAATTGAAACATAACGAATTCTCCCCCGGACCTGACCAGGTGGCGGCGGAGTTTTTAGCTTTCCTATGAGGAATTGAAAGGACTACTGCGGAAATCACTAATTTTCTCTAGTCCGAGTTTTTAGCTTTCCTATGAGGAATTGAAAGCGGGCAGCCGCCAGGTAGAGCACACTTTGTGGGTCTAGTTTTTAGCTTTCCTATGAGGAATTGAAAGTAATTCTGTTTCTGCTTCTACTTCTGCTCTTAATCAAGTTTTTAGCTTTCCTATGAGGAATTGAAAGTTTCAATTGTCGTAAAATATTTTTTACATTTTTTTTGTTTTTAGCTTTCCTATGAGGAATTGAAAGCCAGCTCAGGCTGAATGTTGTTGATTGCCGCCAAGTTTTTAGCTTTCCTATGAGGAATTGAAAGAACGCAAAGACGATCCTATCAGCGACGCTGAGCCTGGTTTTTAGCTTTCCTATGAGGAATTGAAAGCCTCGAATGGAGCCATCTTCGAGGATGACATCTGGAAGTTTTTAGCTTTCCTATGAGGAATTGAAAGGCTGCCGCTCGAGCCCTGCCGGGGACCATCGATATAAGTTTTTAGCTTTCCTATGAGGAATTGAAAGTAGATGATGCCGACCAAAGGCGACAACTAGTAGATCGTTTTTAGCTTTCCTATGAGGAATTGAAAGCGCGCTGGCGTCAGCGATACGGCAGGCTAAAGATGAGTTTTTAGCTTTCCTATGAGGAATTGAAAGTGTGCCAATTCTCGATAAAGCGCTGGGAGCAACAGTGTTTTTAGCTTTCCTATGAGGAATTGAAAGTTTGTTTGCTGGACGCGGCAAAAGGCGTAAGGCCAGGTTTTTAGCTTTCCTATGAGGAATTGAAAGGTTGGAGCGGTTTTGGTCCATAAGCCAAAAAATGACGTTTTTAGCTTTCCTATGAGGAATTGAAAGGTGACCCACAAAATTTTGAGATACGTACATGGCTTAGTTTTTAGCTTTCCTATGAGGAATTGAAAGGTGACCCACAAAATTTTGAGATACGTACATGGCTTAGTTTTTAGCTTTCCTATGAGGAATTGAAAGTTACTTTTGCCTGGGATGATCCTCATGATCCACAGTGGTTTTTAGCTTTCCTATGAGGAATTGAAAGGCAGATCGTATAGATCATAGTTCGTGAGCGTCAGGGGTTTTTAGCTTTCCTATGAGGAATTGAAACGGCTCATTCTTAGGAACAATAATGGCGCAGGCGTTCCGGTTTTTAGCTTTCCTATGAGGAATTGAAACTCGGGTTCATACCTCCCTCCCTGGTCTGTGCCAGCAGTTTTTAGCTTTCCTATGAGGAATTGAAACCTAATAGTTCGGGAATAGCTGTTCAGGCTAATTTCGGTTTTTAGCTTTCCTATGAGGAATTGAAACAGCGGGTGAGAGTGTGGAAGGGGTATGACTATACCGGGTTTTTAGCTTTCCTATGAGGAATTGAAACCCGCGCCTTACCGCGCCTTACTACAGCAAGCGCTGAAGTTTTTAGCTTTCCTATGAGGAATTGAAACAGCAATACGCCGGCAGCGGCGGCAGCACGAGGGCCGGGTTTTTAGCTTTCCTATGAGGAATTGAAACTAAAGATAGATCATTTCCCTATCTCCATTTCGTAGCGTTTTTAGCTTTCCTATGAGGAATTGAAACTGGCCGTGAACGTTCCCATTTCCTCATATTTTGCCGGTTTTTAGCTTTCCTATGAGGAATTGAAACTATTTGTGAGGTATAGTTTACGGGTCTAGCCATGGTGTTTTTAGCTTTCCTATGAGGAATTGAAACTATTCACGGAGCAGATTTTATCGACGGCAACGATGAAGTTTTTAGCTTTCCTATGAGGAATTGAAACCTACCAGAGTCAATCTCTGTCGCTAGATGATCTCCGGTTTTTAGCTTTCCTATGAGGAAGTGTAACAAATTACGATGGAGCTCACGACTCTGCGAAGTCAGTTTTTAGCTTTCCTATGAGGAATTGAAACATGTGACGGCCCAGGACATTCACGACTGATCGTGGAGTTTTTAGCTTTCCTATGAGGAATTGAAACGATGTTATAGCTATTTGCTGCGAATTCACCGAATTCGCGTTTTTAGCTTTCCTATGAGGAATTGAAACTCAGCAGGTATGGACTGGTTATACGGCGTTCGCACAGGAAAATCGTCTCGGCTTCGCCATCCGTAGTGGAGCACTACCCTTTGCTAAAGCCTAAACCAAAGCAGCCGAGGTCCCTACACCTCGGTAGCTGCCTTAGGGATGTAAAGAATAGGGTCAAATCCCTTTGGTTGTTAAATTTTAGCATAATTTGCTGAGAGGCGTTTTAAGCCCTTCAAATTTTGTGCGGGTACTCAAAGAACTGGTTACAGCCGTCCTTCGGAGTAACTGAGAATTGGAATTGAAACGGTAGCCTCAAAAGGCAAGGGGGCTATAGCTCCTGGTAGCTACGCCGCTCGGCAACGGGGTACTGGAGAGTCCAGGCCCACCCCGAAGGATTCCAGACAATTCTAGCACAGGAGAATTTGTGCGATTTTTGTTCGTTTCATTCTGGTTGGCAGTAGACTGACTGCCTCTATTCCCACTCGGAATCAGCCTCGACTACGTCGGCGGCCATGCAGGTGTTATTGACAATGGTCAACAACACCCGAAACACTCTTTAGTCTTAACAACACCAAGAAGCGGCTAACTAGCAGATTCTTCGGTATAGGGTTCGTTGAATTTGATTACCTTGCCCCGGCGTCGCAGTTGCAAATTGAGCAATTCGACAAAAACCGAGAAACCCATAGCAAAGTAAATATAGCCCTTGGGAATGTGCTGGCCTAAGCCCTCGGCGACCAGAGAAAAGCCAATTAGCAGCAAGAAGCTGAGCGCTAGCATTTTTACAGTGGGGTGCCGCTCGACAAAATTGCTAACAGGGCCAGCGGAAATCAGCATTATGATCACTGCGATAACCACAGCAGCAACCATGACGGCAAGCTCATCGGCCATGCCCACAGCGGTAATGACCGAATCGAGCGAAAACACCACATCTAAAAGCAAAATCTGCAAGATTACCCCGGCAAAAGACGGCGGAACTCTGGTGCTGGCATGACCCGCCTCACCTTCGAGCTTTTGATGGATTTCATGGGTAGCCTTGCTTAGTAGAAAAAGGCCCCCACCCAGCAAAATGAGATCACGTCCGGAAATCTCCTGGCCAAAAACGGCAAAAAGTGGCTCGGTAAGCTGAATTATCCAGGCCAGCGAAAAGAGTAGGGCGATGCGGGTGAACATGGCTAAAAACAAACCCAGATTGCGTGCTCTGCCTTGCTGGGCCACGGGCAATTTACCCGAGAGGATGGAAATAAAGATGATGTTATCAATACCTAAGACAACTTCGAGCACCGTAAGGGTAAGCAGGGCAATCCAGGTTTCGGGGTTGGCCAAGAACTCCATAGACAAGCCTTTCTATTGATTTGCCTTATTTGGCAAAACTATAACAAAGGTCGGCGCTAATTATCTGAGCGCGGTACCGGGCAAGATTGTATCGCATAACAGTCGCTCAATCGGGGATAAGCCAGGGTCGAATTTGGCCCCTTGTTACTTAACTACTATTTAACGGCCAGCGGGGAGGGTTCGTAGCCCAACAAAGAAGCCAGCCACCTCTCGGCGGTTTTAAGGTCTACGCCCTTACGAGCGGCATAATCCTTTAGCTGCTCCTGGCTGATCTTGCCCACGGCAAAATAGCGCGATTCGGGGTGGGCAAAGTACAGTCCGCTTACTGAGGCAGCCGGATGCATGGCAAAGCTTTCGGTTAAGCGGATGCCGCTGTGCTTTTCGACCTCAAGAAGATCAAACAGCAGGCTTTTTTCGCTGTGGTCGGGGCAGGCCGGGTAGCCGGGGGCCGGGCGGATGCCCTGGTAACGCTCACGAATTAGTTCGTGGTTGTCAAGGCGCTCATCGACGGCATAAGCCCAGAACTCCTTGCGCACGCGTTTGTGCAAGTGTTCGGCCAAGGCTTCGGCCAGGCGGTCAGCCAAGGCTTTAGCCATGATGCTGTGGTAGTCGTCATGATCGCGCTCAAAGCCTTCGACCAGAGCCTCTAAGCCGATACCAGCGGTCACGGCAAAACCGCCCAGATAATCGCCGATACCGGAGGTTTTTGGAGCGATATAGTCAGCCAAACTCAAGTTTGGCTGACCGTCCCGCTTAGCGCCTTGTTGCCTGAGTGTGTGAAAAACGGTCAGGATATCTTGACGGCTTTCATCGGCATAGACCTCGATATCTTCAGCGACGCTATTAGCCGGATAAAGACCCAGCACGGCTCGAGCCCTCAGCAATTTTTCCTTGACGATGCGCTCTAGTAAATTCTGTGCGTCGGCAAAAAGCGCTCTGGCTTCGGCGCCGACTTCTTCGTCATGCAGGATTTCAGGGTGGCGTCCCTTTAGCTCCCAGACCTGAAAAAACGGCGACCAGTCGATATAAGGCACGATTTGTTCAAGCGGATAGTCGTCAAAGACTTTACGGCCCAAAAGCTTGGGTTTGCTAATCTTGGCTTCCGACCAGTCAAAAACGGCTTTGCGGGCTCGAGCTTCTGCAAAAGAAAGAAGTTGCTTTTTAGCTTCTCTGGATTGATATTGCTCGCGCAAGTCCTGATACTGCCGCTTTATTTCTTCGCTAAAATCCACCTCTGGTACTTGCAGAGCGCGAGACACCACAGCAACGCTGCGCGAGGCATCTGCTACATGCACGCTAAGCCCCTGATAGGCCGGAGCGATTTTGACAGCGGTGTGAATGCGGCTGGTGGTGGCGCCGCCAATTAACAGCGGCAGCTTAAAACCCTGACGGGTCATTTCCTTGGCCACATGGACCATCTCGTCGAGCGAGGGGGTAATCAGGCCGCTTAGACCGATGACATCCACCTGTTCGCGCCGGGCTGTTTCCAATATCTTTTCCGCCGGAACCATCACGCCCAAGTCTATGATTTCGTAATTGTTGCAAGACAGCACCACGCCCACGATATTTTTGCCAATGTCATGCACATCGCCTTTGACGGTGGCCAGCAGTACCTTACCGGCATGTGACGCGGCCTGAGCTTTTTCCGCCTCTAGATACGGCTGCAAATAAGCCACGGCCTTTTTCATTACCCGGGCGCTTTTTACCACTTGCGGTAAAAACATCTTGCCCGCCCCAAAGAGGTCGCCCACGGTATTCATGCCGTCCATCAGCGGGCCTTCAATGACATCTAAGGGGCGTTTTAATTTTTGTCGCGCTTCTTCGCTGTCCTGTTCGATGTAATCGCTAATGCCTTTAATTAGCGCGTGTGAGAGACGCGCTTCGACGCTATCTTGTCGCCAGGACTCATCCTTTATGGCGATTTTGCCCTTGTTCTTGACGGTCTCGGCAAAGCCAACCAGCCGTTCGGTGGCGTCGGCGCGGCGGTTTAGCAGCACGTCCTCAACTAACTCAAGCAGATCCTTAGGAATTTCCTCGTAGACCTCGAGCATACCCGCGTTGACAATGCCCATGTTCAGACCGGCTTTGGTGGCATGGTAGAGAAAAGCAGCGTGCATGGCTTCGCGCACGGTGTTATTGCCGCGAAAGGAAAAAGAGATATTGCTAAGCCCTCCCGAGACCAGCGCTCCGGGCAGGTTTTCCTTGATCCAGTGAGTGGCGCGGATAAAGTCCAGGGCATAGTTGTCATGTGCTTCTATGCCGGTGGCGACGGTGAGGATATTGGGGTCGAAGATGATATCTTGGGGAGCAAAGTTAAGTTCATCTACCAGAATATGATAAGCGCGCTCACAGATTTCAATGCGACGCTCAAAGCTGTCCGCCTGACCCTGCTCGTCAAAGGCCATGACCACCACCGCGGCACCATAACGTTTGATAAGCTTCGCCTGATGCTTAAAAACTTCCTCACCTTCTTTAAGCGAAATTGAATTTACTACGCTTTTCCCTTGCGTGCGTTTTAGACCTGCCTCGATCACCGACCACTTGCTCGAGTCAATCATGATGGGCAAGCGGGCAATATCAGGCTCGGCGGCCAGCAGGTTAAGGAAGTTGACCATGGCCGCTTCGGAGTCGAGCATGCCTTCGTCCATGTTGATGTCGATCATCTGCGCCCCGCCCTCGACCTGTTGCCGGGCTACTTCTAGGGCAGCGTCAAAGTCGCCGCTTTTTATCAGCCGGGCAAATTTGCGCGAACCGGTGACATTGCTGCGCTCGCCGACATTTACAAAGTTGCTTTCCGGCCTGATTATCAGGGGCTCGAGCCCGCTAAAACTGGGGTAGGGAGGTAACTTAGGCTGAACGCGCGGCGGATACTTAGCGGCTATTTCGGCAAAGCTTTTAATGTGCTCAGGGGTGGTGCCACAGCAACCGCCGATGATATTGACCCAGCCGTTTTGTAAATAGTCTTCTAATACCTCGGTCATGCTTTGTGGGCTCTCGTCGTAGCCGCCAAAGGCATTGGGTAGACCCGCATTTGGGTAAGTGCCGGTAAAGACCGGTGACAATCTAGAGAGTTCCTCGACATAGGGCCGCAATTCTTTGGGGCCGAGCGCGCAGTTGAGGCTTAGCGCCAATAAATTGGCGTGAGAGATAGAAATGAGAAAGGCTGCTAAGGTTTGCCCGGAGAGGGTGCGCCCGCTGGCGTCGGTAATGGTGCCTGAGACAATGATAGGCAAGCGCTGGGCGGTTTCCTCAAGGATGGTTTCGGCGGCAAAAAGCGCCGCTTTGCAGTTGAGCGTGTCAAAGACAGTCTCGATAAGCAAGAGGTCGACACCACCGGCAAGCAGGCCACGAATCTGTTCGCTGTAGCTAATTACGAGCTGGTCAAAGTCTATGGCCCTAAAGCCCGGGTTGTTGACATCCGGAGACATCGAAGCGGTGCGGTTGGTCGGGCCGATGGCTCCGGCGACAAAGCGGGGTTTTTCCGGGGTTTGGGCCGTGTATTCGTCGGCGGCCTTGCGGGCCAGCCGTGCCGCTGCTTCGTTGAGTTCATAGATAACTTCAGCCAGCTCGTATTCGGCCAGGCCGACACTGCTGGCGTTAAAGGTATTGGTCTCGATGATATCGGCTCCGGCGGCCAGATAAGCCCGGTGGATATCCAATATGATTTGCGGTTGGCTGAGACAGAGAAGATCGTTGGCGCCCTGCAGGGCGCGGGGGTGACGCTTAAAGCGCTCAGCGCGAAAATCCACTTCGCTTAAGCGGTGTTGCTGGATCATGGTGCCCATGGCACCGTCGAGCACAAGAATGCGGTTTTTTAGCGCCTGCTTGATGCTGGGTTTCACAGTGCTCAAGATACTACTTCGGAAATGGTTTCTGCGCAAGCGTAGTTTTGGGTGGGCTCGAGCACTTCTTTTAAGATGCGGGTTTTACTCAGCGGGTAGACATGCACTCCAGCCACTCCCAGGGCCTTTAGCTCGGCGACGGTGTTTTTGGCCCAGCGCAAACCGGCACTTTCACCTTCGCGCTCTAACTCGTCAATAAGCTCTGTAGGGACGTTGCACCATTTAGCGACGTTGCGAGCCATCTTGGCGCTACGTACCGGCAAGATGCCATAGAGCACCGGAGCGGGTGTTTGTCCGCCACAAGCATCCTGAAAGCGTAAAACTTCTTCGGCGCTAAAGACCGGCTGGGTCTGGAAGAAATTTGCGCCTGCTGCAAGTTTGGCCTGGAATTTGGCCAGCTCGAGCTCAAGGTCTTTCGCCCCAGGATTAGCCGCTGCAGCAATGGTGAAATCGGTGGCGGTTTCTAAGTCGCGTCCGCGGGTCTTGCCCTGGTTTAAGTTATGGGCAATTTCAATGAGCTCTACCACCGTGACCTCAAAAACCCCCTGGGCCTCGGGGTGGTCGCCGCGTGCAGGAGGGTCACCGGTAAGCGTGAGGATGTTCTTGACCCCCAAGGCCGCCGCGCCCAGAAGCTCGGCTTGCAGGCCGAGCACGTTGCGGTCACGGCAGGTTAAGTGAAAGATGGTCTCAAGTTCGGCGCGGACCTGCACCAGATAAGCCAGGGCAATGGGGCTCATGCGCAAATTTGCCATGGGCGAGTCGGAGATATTGACCGCGTGAACATAGTCCTTGGCCTCAACCGCCTGGCGGTAAGTGGAGCCGGGGTCGGCGCTACGGGGTGGGTCTAGTTCGGCGGTGACGGTAAATTGTCGGCCAAGTCGCTGGCGCAAACTCATGAGGCTAACCCGCGAACTTTTTTGCTTAAGCTGTGACTGTTCATAAAACCCCTCTTAAAAAAGATACCAGACGTCCTGTAAGTAAAAAGACATCACTTGCTTGAAGAAGGGTGCAAACACAACCTTCTCATCTTTACCGGACTTGCTGCCATCGTGACACTAAAGCCGGCTGGACTTAGCAACCGCCTAGATGAAGACTGTTGCAGAACCATAGAGGACGCCGCTTTCTTTAAGCGGCTGATAACCCCTATATTCGATGAGGGCTCGAGCCCAGGCTCGAGTTAAAGCATTCTGACTTGCAGGCAAAAGCCACGTCAAGTCCTGCAGATACTTATCATTACTCGACTTTTTGAGCAGGCTGGTAGCGAGGTTGTATCGGCTATGGCTGCCTGAAGCGTTCCTTGATCGCTTGGTTACAGAGGACGCCGTGTCCCCCTCCTCTACTCCTCACGCCTCACCCCTTGCACCCTTAACTAGGCTCGGTGTGCAGATAAACGCCATAGGTGCCCGGCCCCACATGCGTGGCGATGACCGCGCCCATTTCGTGGGTACCGCCGTCAATAAAGTTGATGCCGGCGTTTTTCATTTCCTGGCGCAGACCGTCAGCAGCCGTTTCATCCATGATGTGGACAAAATCAGCAACCAGTTGTCCAGGGTGGGTCTCTATATAAGTCTTGATTTGACTGATCA
This sequence comes from Trueperaceae bacterium, assembly GCA_030147925.1. Classification (GTDB taxonomy): domain Bacteria; phylum Deinococcota; class Deinococci; order Deinococcales; family Trueperaceae; genus JASBUK01. Next base: position 10,698 of record JASBUK010000112.1, on the reverse strand, counting down.
TTTCTTTTAGTGCTTTTTTGGCGCCGCGCACCCGGCCAGCTGCGTCCACCCGGCCATTTTCAATCTTTAGGATAGGTTTGATATTAAGCAAGCTGCCAATTAAGGCGCCCGCTCCGCCAATGCGACCATTTTTTTGCAGGAATTCTAAGCTGGCCACGCTAAAGCGTAGAAAATTGCTGTCACGGATGTGCTCAAGCCCGCTGATAATTTCCTCTAAACTCTTAGCTTCACCGCGCATTTTGGCCGCGTAAATAACCATTTCACCAAGTCCTAGGCTTGCGCCCCGGCTGTCAAAAACCGTAACGGGCACGCTAACGCTTTCCTTGGCGATATTGGCCGACTGATAAGTGCCCGAAAGATCAGAGCTGATGGTAATGCAGAGAATTTCTTCGGCGCCACTTTCAACAGCCGCCTTATAGGCCTGCTCAAAGTCCTGGGGGCTGGGCTGGCTGGTGCTGGGTAAATCTTCACCGGCTTGCACGCCTTCGATGAGTTCTTTTGGGGTGATTTCCAGCCAGTCTCTGAACACCTCGCCCTTAAAGTTCACATAAAGCGGCACGCGCTGCACCGCTAAGTGCTCGAGCCTATCTTTTTTAAGATCACAGGTCGAATCGGTAATGATGGCAAGTTTCATAGTAGCCCTTCTTCCTTGGCTTGCCCCAGCCCTTATTTTGATATCGACCAGAGTATACGCGATTCTTAAATGCTTTTCACAATATTTTATGCCAATTTCAGCCTAATGCCTGTTTTGTAAGCAAATATTCCGCAATTTGCACGGCGTTTAGCGCCGCCCCCTTGCGGATTTGATCGCCGGCAACAAAGAGCGCAATGGCCCCCGCCTGGCTGCTGTCGTTGCGGATGCGACCTACCAACACATCATCCTGGCCACTGGCCCTAAGCGGCATGGGGAAGGTATTGCTACTGCGGTCATCAATGACTTTGACACCCGGAGCGTTGCAAAGCACCTCACGGGCTTGCGCCTCGCTTACCAGACGTTCGAATTCCGCGTGGATTGCTTCACTGTGCGCCCTAAACACCGGCACACGTACACAGGTGGCGCTGATACGCAACTTGGGCGCGCTTAAGATCTTGCGCGATTCTAAGAGCAGCTTGCGTTCCTCGACATTATAACCATCCTCACCGATTTCCGAGTCGTGGCTAAAGAGGTTAAAGGCAATAGGATGCTGGAACTTTTGCAGCTGGGGTGTTTTGCCTTTAAGCATGTCTTTGCTTTGATTCTCAAGCTCGGCCAAACCAGCCGCTCCTGCCCCCGAGACGGCCTGATAGGTAGCTACGGTAGCGCGGCTTAAACCAAAGGCGCGATGCAGCGGGGCCAAGGCCATGAGCGCGATGATGGTTGAGCAGTTGGGGTTGGCGATTACGCCCTGGTGCGCTATAGCCGCTTCGCCATTGATTTCCGGCACTACCAGAGGCGCACGCGGGTCCATGCGCCAGGCCGAGGTGTTGTCAATGACCACCGCGCCATGCTCAGCCCAAGTCCAGGCCCAGGTCTTGGAAAGGCTACCTCCGGCAGAGGAAAAGACCACGTCGGCTGCCAGGTCGCCATCTTCGGGCAGGGCTTTGAGCTGATGGCTTTGACCGCGAAAGCTGACGGTTTTGCCTGCTGAGCGTGCCGAGGCATAGAGCCTTAGCGTAGTGATGGGAAAATCCCGCTCGGCTAAAAGTTGCAAAAATTCCTGTCCTACCACTCCGGTGGCTCCGACTATGGCTACACGCATCTTTTTCTCCCGTCTTGCAGGGCGTAGACCCCACAGGGTTGAATGATGAGTTTAACACTTAGCTTAAGTTGGGCAAAAATCTTAGCAACTGGCTTTATGCACTTGGTACCCGGTAGCATAGGTTTATGACGCAGCACGACTGGATTGACTGGCTTAAGCTCCAAAGGCGTATCCCCTTAGATGAATTGCCCGCTTTTCACCGGGCCTTTTTAGCGATAGTCAGGCCGGAAGAAGCCTGGGATAAGGCACCCTTGCGCCAGGTGCAGGGTAAGGTTCAGGCGGCTATCAAACAGCTCGAGCGCCAGGGTTTGGCCAAAGCCGAGGGTGAACGCTTACTGGTCGCCCGGGACAAGCTGCCCATAAGTTTTCTGCACTATCTGGAGGGCTGAGGTGGCGCGTAATTGGCGTCGGCTGGTGATAAAGGTGGGCTCGAGCAGCCTAACAGACGCCACTGGCCGGATTCACCCGCCACAACTCTGGGCGCTCTCAAGGGGTATTCAGGTCTTACAACAAGCGCTAGATTGCAAGGTTGTACTGGTCTCCTCCGGAGCCGGAGCCGCCGGGCGGGAACGTTTGGGGCTTAACTTGCCACTCACCCTGCCGGAAAAACAGGCGGTGGCGGCGGTGGGTCAGACCCTGCTGATGCTGGATTGGGCCAGGGCCTTTGCGCCGATGCCGGTAGCGCAACTTTTGCTGACCGCTTCGGATATTCAAAATCGTGAGCGCTACGTCAACGCCAAAAACGCGCTTGAGGCCAGCCTGAAACAAGGCGCCATGCCCATTATCAACGAAAACGACAGTGTCGCCACCTCCGAAATCCAGTTTGGCGATAACGACACCTTGTCGGCCTGGGCAGCTTATTTACTCGACGCTGACGCGCTGATAATCCTAACCGATGTCGACGGCCTTCATGAGGCCGATCCGCGCATCAAAGTGGAGGCTAAACGCATCGACATAGTGCAAGATATTGCCGAGGTCGGCTACTTAGCCGGAGATGCCGGTAGCAGCCGGGGTACCGGGGGCATGGTTACTAAGTTGCGAGCCGCCAAAATCGCCACCGATGCCGGTATTGAAACTTTAATTATCGGGGGCGGCGGAGCCGGGCTCGAGGCCTTGGCCCGGGGCGAGCTGCGCGGTACGCGTTTTGTGGCCCAAAAACAAGCACCGGCACGCAAGGCCTGGCTGGCGCAGCAACCGACCAAGGGTTATATCGGTGTTGACGCCGGGGCGGTTAGGGCGCTAAAGGCTGGTCGTAGCCTGTTGCCGAGTGGCGTGAGCGAAATCTCCGGACATTTTGACTTTGGCGATGCGGTGGCTATTGCTCATAAAGAGCAGGTGATTGCCCAAGGGCTCAGCAATTATTCGAGTAGCATATTAGAAAAGATAAAGGGCTTACAAACGCGTGAAATTGCCCGGGTGATTGGTTATAAGGATTACGATGAGGTCATCCACCGGGACAATCTGGTATTGCTGTTAAAATCCTGAGACTCTGCGCTAAACTGACAGCCAAAGGGGTGAATCAATGTCTAGTGTCAACGATTGTATCTTTTGCAAGATTATCGCCGGAGAGTTGCCGTCTGAGAAGGTTTATGAGGATAACGACCACATCGCCTTTAAAGACATTATGCCCAAAGCGCCGGTTCACTATCTGGTGGTGCCCAAAGCGCACAGCCCGCGTCTTGACGAGATGGCTAAAGACAATGGTACTGAAGCCCTAGGACACATGCTTAACGCAGTGGTCAAGACTGCTGCAGCTAACGGACTCAGTGACTACCGGGTGGCAGTTAATGTAGGCCCCAAAGCCGGACAGGTAGTCTTTCACACCCACGTACATATTCTTAGCGGCTGGTCGGGCATGGCCCGGGATGTCCGATGAGCACGCGCACAAAGCTGGCCTATGTCGCGGCTGCGCTAACGCTACTGTTGGGTTTGTTTGCTCTACTTAATCCGCTGGTGATGGTGCGTATTCTGGGCTTAGAGATAGTGGAACCACGCGGCCTCAGCGAGATACGGTCTAGCTACGGCGCGCTCTTTTTGGTTCTGGGCGGAGTTATGCTCTGGGCGATTTCCAATAGGCCTAAAACGCTGGCTTATTTGCGTTTTGCCGGTTTTTTGTGGCTGGGTATTGCTGCGGGCAGGCTGGCGAGCATCCTGATTGACGGAGCCTATATTCCCCTTAACCTCCTCTATTTGCTCTTAGAACTGCTGATAGCTGTAGCTACGTTGTTAGCTGGCTTTGAAAAGGCTAAAAGCCGGCCCTTAGCGGAGCGTTCACCGCAAGTTTAAAGCACGTATTGAAACTGCCAATTTAACGTCAATTAGAGACTTTGCCAACAGCAAAAATCTTTGGTGCCCCGTCAAGTCAGAGTTTCGTAACTGCGGTAATGTTAGGCTCTTGCCGAAGGAGGCGATGAGATGGAAGAGCTTGTAAAAATGGTAGCGGAGCGGGTGGGTTTAAGCGAAGACATGGCCCAAGGCGCTGTTGAGACAGTGCTGGAATTCTTAAAGGAGCGCTTGCCGGGGCCGGTGGCAGCGCAGCTTGACAGCATTGTGCAAGGCGAGTCCTCGGGCGAAGGTGTGCAAAGATTAGCCGGAGACATAAAGAATCTGTTTGGGCAAAAACCAGAAGAAGGCTAACGGCAGCACTAAAACACACAAGACAGAAATACTTTAGGCCGGACTGTGATCCGGCCTGATTTTTTTGAAGTTTATCTGGATTTGGGGCTCGGGTAGAAACTGATAAGGCCAGTGGTTGTCTTGTCTAAACCCTAATACACTCTAAGGTTTAAGTTCGTAATCGGCTTAGAATTAGGTGTCGTTGATTGGAGCCATTATGGACATTAAACGGATTATCGTTACCGGCTCGAGCGGTCGGGCGGGTCGAGCGGTGGTGCATGACTTGCTAGCGCACGGTTATTACGTTGCTGGCGTGGATTTGAATCCACCATCGCAAGATTACCTGGCTATGCTGGCCGAACTCCCCGGCGACTTTGACCGCCTCAAGGCTGACCTGACTGACTTGGGGCAGGCCTTGGAGGTTCTTTTGGGGGCAGATGCGGTTGTGCATCTGGCAAACGTCCCTGCACCGGGCATTCTCCCACCGGGACGCACCTTTCAGGAAAACACCATTATGAATTACAATATCTTCTCTGCGGCAGTGGATTTGGGGCTTAAGCGGGTGGTCTGGGCCTCGAGCGAAACCACCTTGGGGCTTCCATTTGACACCCCACCACGTTATGCACCTGTTGATGAGGCCCACTTTCCTTTGCCCGAGTCCTCCTATGCTCTGTCAAAGGTCGTGACCGAGGCGATGGCGGAGCAATTTAGCCGCTGGAGCAGTATTTCTTTTGTAGGCTTGCGCTTATCGAATATCCTCGGGCCAAGTGACTACCGAACCTTTCCCGAGGCCTATTGGCATGATGCCAGGCTGCGCAAGTGGAATCTTTGGGGTTATGTGGATGAGCGTGACGTGGCGCAGGCTTGCCGCCTGGGACTCACCGCCGACATTGCCACTGAGAACTTTATTGTCGCTGCTGCCGATACGGTGATGAACCGGCCCTCACAAGACCTCATGGCCGAAGTATTTCCCGGTGTACCGCTTGCTAAGGATTTAACTGAGTTTGGAACATTACTATCCATCGATAAGGCCCGCAAGCTGCTTGCTTATGAGCCTCGGCATTCCTGGCGTGATACACTTGCAACGACTAAAGAATAAACAAGACTTTGGCGAAAGGAGAGGATGATGACTTATCTACCAAGCCCCCAACGTTATGACGACATGCGCTATAATCGCTGTGGTCGTAGTGGTTTAAAACTACCGGCGATTTCGCTGGGTTTGTGGCAGAATTTTGGCAGCTCGAGCAGCTTAGAAAAAGCTCGAGCCATGATCCACAGGGCTTTTGACCTGGGCATCACCCATTTTGATCTGGCCAACAATTATGGCCCTCCTTACGGCTCGGCTGAGGAGAATTTTGGCCGTATCTTAGCCAGTGATTTGGCCCCTTACCGCGACGAGTTAATCATCTCCAGCAAAGCCGGTTATGACATGTGGCCCGGGCCTTATGGCGAGTGGGGCTCGCGCAAGTATTTGCTGGCGAGCTTAGATCAGAGTCTAAAAAGAATGGGCTTAGATTATGTTGACATCTTCTATTCGCATCGTTTTGACCCCGACACTCCCTTAGAGGAGACCCTGGGGGCATTGGCCAGCGCCGTTAAGCAAGGCAAGGCGCTCTACGTGGGGATTTCCTCTTACTCGGCGGCAAAGACTGCCGAGGCGGCGGCCATGCTGCGTGATATGGGTACGCCCTGCCTGATTCATCAACCTTCTTATTCGATGCTAAACCGCTGGATCGAAGATGGTTTGCTCGATGTTTTAGCCGCTGAAGGCATTGGCTCGATTGTCTTTTCGCCGTTGGCCCAGGGCATGCTCAGCAATAAGTATCTTGGCGGTGTTCCTAAAGAGGCCCGGGCTAATGTTGCAGACGGCTCGTTGAGCAAAGACTTTTTAAACGAAGAAAACCTCAGCAAAATCCGGGCACTCAATGAGATTGCCAAGCGTCGGGGTCAGAGCTTGGCGCAAATGGCGCTCGCCTGGGTGTTGCGCGACGAGCGCGTTACTTCGGCGCTGATTGGCGCGAGCAGTGTGGCGCAGATTGAAGAAAACGTAGCTGCGCTTGACAACCTGGACTTTAGCCCAGAGGAATTGGCAGAAATTAACAGATATGCCACCGAAAGCGGGATAAACCTCTGGGCTAAGTCGAGTGATGCTGGCGCTATTTAAGCTCAGTCCTCGCTTGTCTGCAAGGGCACGGCCCGGTATCTGCCCAAAGCGGCGATGTAGCGCCCTGTTTCGCCGGGAGTAATGGTTTTGCTATGACTTTGCTTGGCAACTCTAGTGGCGTCTTCAACTACTGCTAAGCCCTGTAGTGCCAGCAGAGCAGCACCATAGGCAGCCCCCTGGTTTTGCCGGGGTCGCTGCAAGGGAAGCCTAAGCACATCCGCTACCATTTGCAGCCAAAAATCCGACTGTGCGCCTCCACCGGTAGCCAGGCAAGTCTTAAGCTCGGCTAGGGGTGTAATGACATCCAAGGCGTCACGCAAACTAAAGACCACACCTTCAAGCACGGAGCGCACTATATCTGCTTGTGTTGTCGCTAAGCTCAGACCCGTCCAGGAACCGCGCAACTCAGGGTTTAGATGCGGAGTGCGCTCGCCCGAGAGATAGGGTTTGAAGGTCACGCCATTGCAACCGGGGGGGCTCGAGCCAGCCAGTTCGATTAGCTCGGCAAATGACTTTTGCGGGTAAAAGCTGTCGCGGTACCACTGAAAACTCCCCGCCGCCGAAAGGGTGACGGCCAAAAGGTTATAGCCGCCATCGGCATGACAAAAAAGATGCACGCGCCCCTCTGGGTCGGGTTTGGCTGCTGTTAGCGGCGCAAAGATGACGCCGGAAGTACCCAGACTCAAACTGCCGAGTTCGGGGCGGCGACTGGAAAGACCCAGACCAGTAGCAGCAGCCGCATTGTCTCCGGCACCGGCAATGACGGGTAGTCCTTCGCGCAGTCCGGTGTGTGAGGCTGCCTCTTTGTTTAGTTTGCCTCTGATTTCGTGTGAGGCAATGACGGTGGGGAAAAGCTCAAGGGGTAGCTCGAGCCCTTGCAAAATCTCTTTATCCCACTGCTTTTTAGCTAAGTTAAAACAGTTGCTGCCCGAATTATCGCTAGGTTCGGATGCCAGCTCGCCCGTGAGTAAATAGCCAATATAGTCCTTGGGCAAAAGCGAGTGCTTGGTCTTGGCAAAATTCTCGGGCTCCTCGCTGCGCAACCAGAGCAACTTGCCCACATGAAAACCCGTGATGGCGGGGTTGCCCGTGCGCTGGATCATCATCTGGCGGGGCACGCGCTCTTCCATTTCTGTAATGGCCGCGCCCGTGCGCTGGTCGTTCCACAAAATAGCGTTGCGGACAACTTCGCCGTGAGCGTCAAGCGGCACCATGCCGTGCATTTGCCCGGAGAGACCCAGGCCCAGGATGTCGTGACCGGCGAGTTTGTCAGCCATTTCTTTTAGGGCTGTGAGCGTTTCTTTAGCCCAGTCTCCGGGTCGCTGCTCGGTCCAACCGGGTCTGGGCGTGAGCAAAGGATAACTGCGGTTGACTTCGGCGATAAGCTTGCCGCCAAGGTCAACCGCCAACACGCGAACGCCACTAGTGCCAAGATCGAGACCTAAAACAAGTTGCGCCACTAACGCACTCCCAACAGCACCTCAACGGTCAGTTGATCGAGTCTTTCTAAGCCGGGGCCGCGTCTGCCCAGGGCCTCGCGGTCAAAGCTGCGGTTTTTCAGGCTTTGGGCACTAGCGCTACTATAGGATTTGCTCAGGTTTTCGATTTCGGCATCACTCAGCTTATAAGCCTCAAGCGCGGCCTTAATCTCGGGGTCGTTGTTAAAGACCTCGACCTTCTCTTTTAAGATGAGATAGGTGCGCATGCAACCTTTAGCAAATTCCCAAACTCCGGCTTCGTCTTCGGTTCTAAGCGCGTGGGCGTCGAAGTGGCGCGGGCCGCCATAAGCCGATTCCTCGAGCAGCTTAACCACAAAGAAGGCGGCTTTTTGGTTTTCCGCTCCAAAACGCAAGTCCTGGTCAAAACGGCTCATCTTTTGGTCGTTCAAGTCGATGTGAAAGAGCTTACCGGCGTCAAGCGCCTGGGCCACACCATGCACAAAGCTCAGACCGGCCATAGTCTCATGGGCGAATTCTGGGTTTAGTCCTACCATCTCGGAGTGATCCAGAGTGGCGATAAAGCCAAGGGCCGAGCCAACGGTGGGCAAGTAAATATCAGCACGAGGCTCATTGGGTTTGGGCTCGAGCGCAAACTTTAAGTCATAGCCCTGATCTTTGACGTATTCACAAAGAAAGTTAAGACATTCCCGGAACCACTTAATACCTTCTAAAGGATTGTTGCTGGCGTCAACTTCGCTGCCCTCGCGTCCGCCCCAAAAGACGTAGGTTTTAGCGCCCAACTCAACGCCTAAGTCAATAGCGTTCATAGTCTTTTGCAAGGCGTAGGCACGCACGCGTGCGTCTGCCGAGGTAAAGGCGCCGTCTTTGAAACTAGGGTCACTAAAGAGATTGGTAGTTGCCATCGGTACCACCATGCCGTGGTCGCTAAGTGCCTCTTTGAACTCACTAACGATGCGATCCCGTTCGCCAGCGCTAGCATCTATGGGCACTAAGTCGTTGTCATGCAAGTTGACGCCCCAGGCACCGAGTTCAGACAGCTTTTTGACGATATAAGCAGGCGCCAGTTTGCTACGGGTCGGCTCGCCAAAAGGGTCGCGCCCGGGATTGCCGACGGTCCACAGGCCGAAGGTGAATTTATGCTCTGCTTTGGGCTCGTACATAGTTACCTCCATAAAGATTAAGTAGAAAGTGGTCAGTAGGAGGTGGAAACTAAGAAGACAGTAAAAAGTGAAAAGTAAAAAGAGGAAAGTGAGGGCCTTCTAAAAACGCTTTTCCTACCTGCCACCAACCACTTACTACCAACTACAAACCACCAACCACCTACTACCAACACAATTTGTGACAGACTGTCATTCTAATAACAAGAATAACGCTTGGCCAAGCCAACAGCATCTTTATGCCGTCTCGCGGTAGCTAAAGTGAGCAAAGTCAGCCTCACAGTTTTAATCCATCGCCCGCCAATACTGCGGTGGCCACAATGCTTTGCTTGGCCGTCCCAGAGCCTTGGCCGCGCGCAGCGGCCAGTAGGGTTCGCGCAGCAATTGTCGTCCGAGCAAAGCTAAGTCTGCTTGTCCCTGACTGATTATGTCATCGGCCTGCTCGGGCTCGGTTATGAGACCTACGGCTCCAGTGGCAATGCCTGTTTCTCGCTTGATCGCCTCGGCAAAAGGTAGCTGATAATTAGGGGCAAAGGGAATTTTTACCTGGGGCAGTATTCCACCGGAGGAGCAATCGATAAGATCGACTCCCTCGTCTTTGAGAACTTCAGCGAGTTTTACTGAATCTTCTAAAGACCAGCCACCCTCAAGCCAGTCCGTGGCGGAAATGCGCACCAGTAGCGGGTAATCCTGCGGCCAGACTTGCCTTAGTGCTTTGCTGAGCTCAACTACCAGGCGGATACGATTTTCAAAGGAGCCGCCGTAACTGTCCTGGCGTTTGTTAGCAAGCGGCGAGAGAAAGCTGTGCAGGAGATAGCCATGGGCGGCGTGTAGCTCAATCAGCTTAAAACCTGCGTCGAGTGCTCTTTGCGCCGCGTTTACAAAGGCCTGAATAATCTGCTGGATACCGGCCTCGTCAAGTGCTTTGGGTGTAGCGTAACTGTCGCTAAAGGCCAGTTCACTCGGCCCTATCACCTGCCAGCCGCCTTCACTTTCCGGTACCAGCCCTTGTCGCTCGTCCCAGGGTCTAAAAGTGCTGGCTTTGCGGCCTGCATGAGCCAACTGAATGCCCGGCACCGAGCCTTGGCTGCTGATAAAGGCCGTGATATTACGCAAAGCGTCGACATGTTCGTCGCGCCAGATGCCCAAGTCTTGAGGGCTGATGCGCCCGCGCGCTTCTACGGCGCAGGCCTCGGTGATGATCAGGCCCGTACCCCCGGTGGCTCGAGCCCCTAAATGCACAAGATGCCAGTCATTGGCAAAACCATCCGTTGCCGAGTACTGGCACATGGGGGCGACAGCAATTCTGTTGGGTAGGGTGACGCTTCTTAGCTGTAAAGGACTAAATAGATGGCTCATACTACGGTTTTAACCCAGAGCTCTTGTTTGTCGTGTAGCGACACAAGCTAATTTTATTACAACTACCGTAATTGCTAGTTGCCATCCATAGGGATGACCGTTCAAACTGGTGTTGATTGACATCAAGTTTGGAGGAATCCCTATGGACGACAGCTTTATTGTAACGGCTTACTGCATTATCAGTGATACGCTCTCACAACTCG
>JASBUK010000109.1 GCA_030147925.1 Trueperaceae bacterium | reverse complement strand
GAGTAGATGCTGTTTGCTCCGTTCTATCCTTGGGTCGGGTAAAGCTGAAAAGTGTAGGACTGCTAAGCGTAGTTGCTCCGTTGCTGGGTCTTCTGTCATCCCTCAAGACTAGCGTCTTTGGTTTTGATGCGTCAGCCCTGCCCAAAGGGTTTATCTTTAGGCCATCATAGCGGGGGATTTCGGAATAGGGATTGAGCAGGGAGAGATTAAAAACAGGGGCTTGCTGACAATAAATTACTGGGCAATAAAAAGGGACAGATTTCCCTAGCGTAAGTTTGCAATTTAGGCTAAAATAGCTCCGTTTAAAGCAGGTTTATTTGTAGCTGCCGCCGCCCTGGTTATCAGGGGATGGCGGCAATGTAAGTGGCGCTAGGACAACAAGGAGGTAGAACGTGGCAAGAGAGGTACGCATTACCCAGGAGGGCTATGATCGCTTAAAGGCAACGCTCGAGCACGAATATGAACGCTTAGAGGAAGCCACGCGCATTCTGCGTGAACTTACCGGCTCCTCGGATGACTATGACGACTCGGGTTTAGAGGAGGCCAAGCGTGAAAAAGCCCGCATAGAGCAGCGTTTGGATAACCTAGAAGATCAGCTTAACCGCGCGGTGATTATCGCGAGCCATAAAGTTGATAGTGTAGACCTGGGTTCGGTGGTTATGCTGCAAGACAGCCTGAGCAAAGAAGCCTTTGAGGTACAGCTGGTATCACCGGTTGAAGCGGGCGTGCTGGAGGGGGATATCCCCCGTATTTCCGACGAGTCGCCTTTGGGCAAGGCACTGATGGGCCGCAAGCCCGGCGAAACCTTTAAGGTCGCTATTGGCGAAAAGATCACCGAGTACACGCTTATGTCAATTAGCTGATAGCGGTTTTGCGTAAAAACTGCGGGTCTTAAATAGGGTCCGAGCGTAGCGAGAACGATCGGCTGAGAAGAATCTAACCGAGTGTCTTTCATAACGTTCAGGAATTAATCGGATTCAGTATAACTTGCCCTAAGTTAGCGAAGGGGTGATTGGGGCAAGCCCTTTTGAAAACTTTTTGGGTTGGAAAGTTTGAAATTATGCCTTCCAACCCTTATCTTGTATTGATTCCTATGTCTCAGAAATCCTTAAATGAACAGCGTGAGCAACGCCAAAGAAATTTAGCCTCGCTCATCGAACGGGGCTTTGAAGCCTATCCTTACAGCTTTAAAGCAACGCACAAGGCCGCGCAGCTGCAAGCTAATCACCAGGATGCGCAACCGGGCAATGAATTCCCTGACGAGTTAGTCACCGTTGCCGGGCGAGCCATGACGGTGCGCCTGATGGGCAAAGCCTCATTTATCACCCTGCAAGATAGCAGCGCTAAAATTCAGGCTTATTTTCAAAAAGACGTTTTGGAAAACTACAACGCGCTTAAAAAAATTGACTTGGGCGACTGGCTCGAGCTATCTGGCACAGTTTTTGTGACCAAAACCGGCGAACTGACAGTCAAAGTGACAGATTTTAAGCCGCTGGTTAAATCGCTAAGACCCTTGCCAGATAAGTTTCATGGCCTTGCAGACAAAGAGCAGCGCTATCGTCAACGCCATCTCGATTTGATGTTTAATCCTGAGGTTAAAAGAGCCTTTGTGCTGCGCTCTAAAGCCCTGGCTTTTATTCGCCGTTACCTGGATGAACTGGGGGTTTTAGAAGTGGAAACACCGGTTTTACAGAGCGTACCTGGTGGTGCTGAGGCTCGTCCCTTTGTCACTTATCACAATGCTCTAGATCACGATTTTCACCTGCGGATTTCCCTAGAGCTTTATCTCAAGCGTCTTATCGTCGGGGGTTTTGAGGCGGTTTATGAAATCGGCCGCAATTTTCGCAACGAGGGCATCAGCTATAAACACAACCCCGAGTACACCATGCTCGAGCTTTACTGGGCGGGTAAGGATTATCTCGATATTTTGGAACTGGTCGAGAATATGTACAGCTCTTTAGTCAAAGAGCTAACCGGCTCCACGACGCTGAGCTATCAGGGTGTCGAACTTGACTTTGCCGCTCCCTGGCCGCGTATTGATTACACCGGCGAACTGGCCAAGCGTGCCGGTATCGACTTTGATCTGCTAGATGAGGAAAAGCTCCGCGCCTGGTTGCGTGAACATCACGCTCCTAGCCTCGGCAATGAAGCCCTAGCTGAGCAGCCTATTAACCAGATTTATAACAAGCTTTATGACATTTACCTCGAGCCGCGTTTGCAGCAGCCCACCTTTGTCATGGATCATCCGCTGGCAATCAGCCCACTGGCCAAAAAACACCGCTCAAGACCCGGACTGGTTGAACGTTTTGAGCCCGTGTGCATGGGCATGGAACTGGGCAACGCCTTTAGTGAGCTAAACGACCCGCTGGATCAGCGCCAGCGTTTTGAAGCGCAACAGGCTCTACGGGACGCCGGTGACGAAGAAGCTCACCAGATTGACGAGGATTTTTTGGTTGCGCTCGAATATGGCATGCCACCTACCGGTGGTCTGGGTCTGGGCATCGACCGCCTGGCGATGTTGTTAGCCGACGTGCCCAGCATCCGCGACGTGATATTGTTTCCACTCCTGCGGCCAGAATAATGGCTCTCTACGGCCTATCTGGACGGTCTAAGGTGCTGCTACCGGGGTATTCAAGTAATGTTTAACTTAAAAGATTAAGGATCTCCGCGACTTTTAACCTAGCACAACCGTTTGCACCGGAGTAAACTACACGATAATTTTTCTATATGCCGAGGCATTTTCAAGGAGACCTCATTAGATGAGCGATATGTACACTCCCGACTGGGTAAAAGACACGGTTTTTTATCAGATTTTTCCTGATCGCTTTGCCAAAAGTAAGCGTGTGCGCAAGGCTGCCGGCTTAGAAAGCTGGGAAAGTCCGCCGACGGTTCACGGCTATAAGGGCGGCGATCTGTTGGGGGTGCTTGAAAAGCTGGATTATTTGCAGGAATTAGGGGTCAACGCGCTTTATTTCAACCCCATTTTTCAATCGGCCTCTAATCACCGCTATCACACCCATGACTACTACCGGGTAGACCCGATGTTAGGTGGCGATGAAGCGCTGCGAGAGCTTATCGACGCCTGTCATGCCCGAGGGATGAAGGTGGTTTTAGATGGTGTTTTTAACCATGCCAGCCGGGGCTTTTTTCAATTTAACGACATTCTGGAAAACGGCCCCCATAGCGCCTATCTCGATTGGTTTTATATCCGTGACTTTCCCTTAAACGCTTATGGCGGCTCGGGGGGGTTGGGCTACGACGCCTGGTGGGGTTTGCCGGCTTTGCCTAAGTTCAACACCAATACGCCTGTCGTGCGCGACTATTTATGGGAGGTCGCCACCTATTGGCTGGAGTTCGGCATTGACGGTTGGCGTCTGGATGTGCCCAATGAGATTCAAGATGACGAGTTCTGGCGGGAATTTCGTCGGCGTTGCCGGGAGGTGAACCCGGAATGCTATATCGTTGGCGAGATTTGGGATGATGCCAGTCGCTGGTTGCAAGGCGATCAGTTCGATGCAGTGATGAACTATCCGTTTGGGCGGGCCATCTTGGGTTTTGCTGGGGCCTCCAGACTCAATATAGACGAGATAAAGCGCTGCGGTTATCAATATATTCCGCCGCTGGACGCAAAAAGTTTTGCCGAAGAGGTCGAAAAGATGCTTACGCGGCAGCGCCAGGAAGTTATAGATGTACAACTCAATCTGCTAGGCAGTCACGACACCCCACGAGTACTGACGCTCATAAGCGAGGACGAAAAAGCGCTGCGTTTGGCGTTGCTTTTTCAAATGACTTTCCCCGGTGCGCCCTGTATCTATTACGGTGATGAGCTGGGTTTATCGGGAGCGCACGACCCTGAGAACCGCCAGGCTATGCCCTGGCAGCAGCCGGAAGCCTGGAACGAGTCGCTGCTGGAATACACAAAGCTCCTGGTGAAATTGCGCAATGAACATGCCTCTTTGCGCCGAGGTAGCTTTAGCACGCTTTACGCTGATAAGGGGATTTACGCCTATGCCCGGGAGCTGGAGGGCGAGAGTTTTATCGGCATTATTAACGTTAGTTATAAGCCCGCTAAGCTTGACTTTGGGCTCGAGCCCAGCGAAAGCTTGCACGGTGAGTACCGCGACGTGCTAAACGGCCTATCCGCCAGTGTGAAAGGTGACCGCATCAAAGGCCATGATTTACCGGCTCGAGCCGGGGTGTTGTTTAAGCGAATGTAATACAGTTTGTGGTAGGTGGTTGGTAGTCGGTAGTTAATGGTGGGTGGTTTGTAGTTAGGGGTTGGTAGGAAAAGCGTTTTGGAAAACCCCCGGCTTTTACCTCCTACCAACTACTTTCCACTTACTTTTCACTTTTCACCTTACAATTCTGCAATTTCTGTGCCCAAAGTTACTGATTTTGGCTGTGCCGTGGTGTGCCCTGTCCAAAATAAGCACTGTTTTAAAAAAAACTACACTTCTTCAAAATAATTCGATACGATAATTAGAAATTTACGATAAATATAAAAAAATGTTAAATAAAATTTGAACAAATGACACAATAATCATTGACAATATGTAAATTGCATGATAATTTCAATATCAACCCTGGTTCCATTGCAGGCTGGCTATGGAGGGTTGGGAGGTATGAAAATGCGGAAACTATTACCCCTGCTAGGTTTTCTTGGCTTTGGATTTGCCTTTGCACAAGCGGACCTTAATGCTGCTAATACAACCTGGCTGATGGTATCTACAAGCTTTGTATTTTTAATGGTCGTGGGCCTGGCATTTTTCTACGGTGGTTTAGTAAGGCGTAAAAACGCACTCAATACCATGATGATGAGCTTTATCGCTCTGGGCATTGTCGGTCTGACCTGGGCGGTGATCGGCTACAGCCTCGCCTATGCCGACGGCAATCAATTTTTGGGGGGCTTTAGCTACTTTATGCTTTCGGGCATCGGCCTGGATATAAGCGACGGTATTCCTGTACTGCTTGATTTTGCTTTCCAGGGAACCTTTGCCATTATCACTGCTGCACTGCTCTCGGGGGCCATCGTCGAACGCATGCGTTTTTCGGCCTATATGATATTTATCGCTTTATGGAGCGTTCTTATCTATGCGCCGCTGGCCAAATGGGTCTGGGGTGGAGGCTTTTTGGATCGTTTAGGTGCCATTGATTTTGCTGGGGGCACCGTCGTACATATCAATGCCGGTATTGCCGCACTGGTGTTGGCGCTGATGCTGGGCAAGCGTAAAGATTACGGCAAGAAGGCCATGTTGCCCCACCAGGTGCCCTTTGCGCTTTTGGGCGCCGGTTTGCTGTGGTTTGGCTGGTTTGGTTTTAACGGGGGCAGCGCTTATGCCGCCGACCAGTTCGCCGTCTTGGCCATGAGCAATTCTTTGCTGGCACCCGCCGCCGCCCTGGTGGTCTGGGCCATTTTGGATATCTGGCGTCTGGGTAAGGTTACGGCTGTGGGCTTGGCGACAGCGGTGGTTATCGGCCTGGTGGGTATCACGCCCGGCGCGGGAGTCGTCTCACCGGTTTCGTCCATCTTGATTGGCGCGCTGGCCGTTTTACCCAGCTACTATGTGTTTATTTGGCGTGCTGGTAGCTCGCTGGACGACTCACTGGATGTCTTTGCGGCTCATGGTGTAGGAGGACTATCCGGGGCGCTGCTGACCGGAATTTTTGTGAGCACGGCCTGGGGCGGCCCGGTCAACGGCAGTCTGTCGCAATTTTTTATTCAGGGACTGGCCGCTTTGATTGCCATAGTTTACAGTGCCGTGGGTACTTTTATTATTGCCAAAGCCGTCAATTTGTTGGCACCCTTAAGGGTGGAAGATAAACTTGAGGCACAAGGGCTTGATGTGCCACTGCACGGCGAAGAAGCCTACTCCGATGGTGAGGGCGCCTTGCTCATCCCGGTTAAGGCCGGCAGTAGCACGTCGAGAACACCGGTGACCAAACCTCTGGGGACTAAGGCATGAAATTAGTTTCGGCTATTATTCGCAAAGAAAAACTAAACGATGTGCTAACCGCCCTCTTTGACGCTGAAATCTATGGTGTGACCGTGTCAAAGGTGCAAGGGCATGGTGGAGAAACAGAACAGGTCGAAACCTATCGGGGTGCCACGGTAAAAATGGAGCTTTCCGAGAAAGTACGCTTAGATATTGGAGTGACCGAGTCTTTTCTGGAGCGGGCCGTGCAAACCATCCTGGCCTCGGCCCGGACCGGGGAAGTCGGTGACGGCAAGGTTTTTGTCATCCCGCTTGAAAAGGTCTACCGGATTCGCACCGGCGAAAAAGACGCCCGGGCGGTCACGCCGGTCTTGGTTGGCGGCTGAGGTTTAAAGTATTTCTGTAAGCTCGTCATTATCCGGCGGGCCAAAGCCGCCACCACCAGGTGTCTCGATGACGAAAACGTCTCCGGCTTGCATTTCCACTTTGTCTGTAGCGCGCAGCTCGAGCTGCAGCCCATCTTTTTCAACCCGGTTGCTGCCCACAGCGCCGGGCCTACCGCCCTGCAAACCAAAAGGGGCAACCTGGCGATGATTTGACAGGATTGCAGCGGTCATAGGCTCAAGAAAGCGGATGCGGCGCACTGCGCCGTTACCACCATGATAACGACCCTTACCACCGGAGTTGGGGCGAATGTAAAAGCCCTCCAGCAGTACCGGAAAGCGCCACTCGAGCACCTCTGGATCAGTCAGGCGGGAATTGGTCATGTGGCTGTGAACGGCGTCGGTACCATTAAAATCCGGCCCGGCTCCCGAACCGCCACAGATAGTTTCGTAGTACTGATAGCGGTCATTGCCAAAGGTGAAGTTGTTCATGCTGCCCTGTGAGGCCGCCAAAACTCCCAGTGCGCCATACAGTGCGTCGGTGATGCACTGAGAGGTTTCGACGTTGCCCGCGACAACCGCCGCAGGATATTCGGGGTTTAGCATACAGCCCTTGGGAATCACGATATTCAGGGGCTTTAGGCAACCTTCGTTTAAGGGGATATTATCCGCTACCAGCGTGCGAAAGACATAGAGCACGGCGGCGCGGCAGACGGCGGCAGGGGCATTGAAATTGTCACTCTGTTGTGGAGAACTGCCGCTGAAGTCAATAGTGGCGCTGCGCCCAGTTTTGTCGATGTCGATGTTTACGGTGATCTGCGCGCCATTGTCCAGCGGATAGCTAAAACTCCCGCTTCTTAGCACCCCCAGGACGCGCCGAACCTGTTCTTCGGCATTGTCCTGGATGTGTTGCATATAGGCCTGAACCACAGCCAGGCCGAAATGTTCTACCATTTTTTGCATTTCGCTCACGCCCTTGGTGCAGGCGGCGAGTTGCGCCTTTATATCGGCAATGTTCTGCTCGGGGTTGCGAGCAGGATAAGGCCCACTGGCAAGTAATTTCCGCAAAGCAGCCTCGCGGAATTCTCCACG
The DNA here is from genome assembly GCA_030147925.1 of Trueperaceae bacterium. Classification (GTDB taxonomy): domain Bacteria; phylum Deinococcota; class Deinococci; order Deinococcales; family Trueperaceae; genus JASBUK01. Next base: position 68,435 of record JASBUK010000109.1, on the reverse strand, counting down.
GTCTACCAGCAGAAAATTGTCTATGAGCACACCTTCTTCTTCGACGCTACGGCTCTGCGGTGGCATGGAGCCGGGGGTGATCCCACCTATGTCGGCGTGGTGGCCGCGGGCGCCCACATAGAAAAGAATTGTTTTTCCGCTCTCGTCAAAGACCGGTTTGATCACAGTTATGTCCGGCAGGTGGGTACCCCCGTTGTAAGGAGCGTTAAGCGCATAGGCGTCACCGGGGTTTTGACGGCCTGCGCGTTGTCGGATGATGGCGCGAACGCTTTCGCTCATGCTGCCGAGATGCACCGGCATGTGTGGGGCGTTGGCAATGAGCTGGCCTTGCGGGTCGAAAACTGCGCAGGAGAAATCCAGGCGCTCTTTCATGTTGACCGAGTAGCTGGTGTTTTCGAGCACCTTGCCCATTTGCTCGGCGATGGACTGAAAGAGGTTGTTAAAGAGCTCGAGCATCACCGGATCAACTGCCGTACCGACGGCCACCTGGCGTTTTAATGCCGTTACGCGGGTCATGATTAAGTGGTTGCGCTGGCTTATTTCCGCCTGCCAGCCCGGCTCAACGACGGTGGTGGCGTTGGCCTCGATGACAATGGCGGGCCCGGCAATGATGTCACCCGGCACTAAGTCCTTGCGCTTATAAACGGCTGTCTTGTGTAAGCTACCGGCCATAAAACTGCCGACATAGCTTAAGGGGCTAAGGGCCTGTTTACGGGGTAGGCTGCTAATCTCGGCTTCGGCTATAGCTGTGCTCGAGCCGATGGCCTCTGCAAAAACCGCCTCGATGACCAGAGCTTTGTCATTCATGATAAAGCCATAACGTTGCTGGTGACTCTGTTCAAAATTGCTGCGAATCTCTGCGGCATTGGCAAAATTAACTATTATTGGGGTGTCGGTTCCCTGATATTTGATGTGGGTTTTGTGCAAAATGATTATGTTTTGCTCGGCAATACCCTGGCGGTGCAGATCGTTCTTAGCTGCGGAGCTTAGCTCCTGGAAGCTTTGTTTAAGCTCGCTAACAAGCGTCTCCGTTAGCGTCGCCTCGACGGCTTTTTCACGGATAATCCGCAGGTCTGCCAAACCCATGCCATAAGCGGACAGTACGCCTGCATAGGGGTGAATAAAAACCTTGTCGATGTCAAGTTCGCCGGCCACCAAACAAGCGTGTTGCCCACCGGCACCACCAAAACAGCAGAGGGTGTAGTCCGTAACGTCATAGCCGCGCTGGATGGAAATTTCTTTGATAGCGTTGGCCATATTGGCCACGGCAATTTTTAAAAAGCCGTCAGCCACCTCTAAGGGACTGCGCTTATCGCCCGTCTCCTGCTGGATGCGCTGGGCAAGCTCATCAAACTTTTGTTTAACGATGTCCCCGTCTAGCGCTTCATTGGCGGCGGGGCCGAATACTTTGGGAAAATACTCGGGCTGGATTTTGCCCAGCATGATATTGCAGTCAGTTATGGTGAGGGGGCCACCGCGTCGGTAAGCAGCCGGGCCGGGGTTGGCGCCGGCAGATTCCGGCCCTACTCGGTAGCGAGCGCCATCAAAAAACAGCACCGAACCGCCGCCAGCCGCGACAGTGTGTATTTGCATCATGGGCGCGCGCATACGCACACCGGCCACCTGGGTTTCAAAGCTGCGTTCGTACTCGCCGCTGTAATGCGAGACATCGGTGGAGGTGCCGCCCATATCAAAGCCGATAATCTTCTTAAAACCAGCTTGCTCGCTGCTGCGCACCGCCCCGACAATACCCCCCGCTGGGCCAGAGAGAATGCTGTCTTTGCCCCGAAAATGCCGCGCCTCGCTAAGGCCGCCGTTTGACTGCATAAACATCAGCTTTGTCTTGCCCAGGGGTTTGGCAATAAGGTCCACATAACGCCCGAGAATGGGGGAGAGATAGGCGTCTACTACCGTAGTATCGCCACGGCTGATAAGTTTCATCAACGGGCTTACCTCATGCGAGACCGATACCTGAGCAAAGCCTAAGTCTTTAGCCAGCCTGGCTAGTTCGCGCTCATGTTCGGGGTAGCGGTAACCATGCATCAGCACGATGGCCAGCGAACGAATACCCTGCTTATAGATTGCCGCAAGGTCAGCTCGAGCCCCCTCGGTATCAAGAGGAACAAGAACCTCCCCCTGGGCGTTTAGTCGCTCACTGACCTCTACGACGGTTTCATAGAGCAGTTCGGGCAGGACAATCTGCAAGTCAAAAAGGCGCGGACGGTTTTGATAGGCGATACGCAGAGCGTCTTTAAAGCCTTTGGTAATAAGCAAGGCGCTGCGTTCACCCTTGCGCTCGAGCAGCGCATTGGTGGCAACCGTTGTGCCCATTTTTACCGCCTCAATCTTATGGACGGGCAGCGGCTCGGCAGGGCCAAGCCCCAGCAGGTAACGAATGCCTGCTAAGGCGGCATCCTCGTACTGCTCAGGGTTTTCTGAGAGCAATTTGTGACTTGTTAAGCTACCATCGGGCTTTTGGGCGATAATGTCGGTAAAGGTGCCGCCGCGATCAATCCAGAATTGCCAGTAACCAGCCTTGCTGCTTTTGTTCATGACCGTTTGCTATTGCACCACAATTTGATGTTTGTTGTTGAGCGGTGCACCACAAATTGTGTAAATGAGTGAATAGTCGGTGGTGGGTGGTAGTTAGGAAAAGCGTTTTTAGAAGACCCCTAGTTTCCACCTCCTACTAACCACTTTCTACTTTCCCTGATTTTTGGGCAGCTTAAAAAATGTCAACCGCTTTAGCGCTTGCCTGGCCAGAAGCTTGAGAATCCTCAAATGACTCAAACCAGTAGACAAGTTATTCATCCAGTGTTGGTATAAGATGACAAGCTATGAGCAGGAAAACTTCAGAAATCAACCTTACGGTTCACTTAGACAGCGATAACGCTGCGCAAGCTATCGAATGGCAGGCTACCGACGCCCCGGTATCGGGTAAGCAAAAGGCTGAGGCCTTTATATTGGCGCTGTGGGATGCCGAGGCCAGAAACGCCCTGCGCATCGATCTGTGGACCCAGAGCATGACTGTCGATGACATGAATGATTTTTTCTTCCAGACCCTTTTGACGATGGCGGATACTTACAAAAACGCCACCAATGATCTTGAAATTATGTCCGACATTAAAATTTTCGCCCGGGAGTTTGCCGAAAAGGCCTCGAAACGGGCCATGCAGCGGCAAAAATAGTCCAGGGTTTAACAGCTATAACCTTGCTAAAAAGTGAGGTGTGAGGGGAAGGTCAGAGGACAGTAAAAAGTGAAAAGTAAAAAGAGGAAAGTGGGGGTTTTGGGCGATGGAAAGGTCAGGCCAACAAATTTCGCTTTATAGATTAGAAAGGGAAGCTACGCCATAGTGGCTTTTGCCCCAGGCTGCTAAACTGCAACTATGATCAAAACCAGTGGCTGGTTTGTCGGGGTTGGGTCTTTAGCCAGGCTGCTCATCGTGGGGCTGGTGATTTTTGGCAGTGGTTTTGTCTGGGCTCAAACTGGGTCCAACCGAATTGCTTTTACCGACCCGCAAGGACGCTTAGCCACGGTGGCAGCAGACGGCAGCGACTTGCGGGTGCTTAGCGGCCTAGAGCGGCGTTTTCAGTTTCCGGCCTGGTCGCCAGATGATAGCTTGCTGGCGGCTATTGCCGTAGACGCTCAGGGAGGCGCTGTCTATATCACTCCCGATGCCGAAAGTGCCGAGCTTAACGAGCTATACCGCAGCCGCAGCGAAACACCCTTTTATCTCTATTGGGCTCCCGATAGCCAAAGTCTGGGTTTTCTGGCCAACCACCCCAGCGGTCTGGGTTTGCACCTGGCCTCTGTTGACGATGCCGACAGCCGCTTGCGTTTAACGGGCCGTCCTTTTTACTGGCAGTGGTCGGCTGATAGCCGCGAGTTACTGATTCATTCGGGTTTTAGCGGTCCGAGCGCAAGTTTGGGCTTTATAAGCGCCTTGGGCGCCTTTTTTATGCCCCTTACAACAAATTTATCTTTGGCTCGAGCAAACCCCTAGTTAGGTTCGGGACAAACGTCAACTGCTTCACAGTTGGGAACTTGCTAAGATGGCCGCCATAGACAATTTAGCTCGGCTTGAGGTTGATTGCTGAGCAGCCTTGCAATGGCTGCTGTAGCTGCAACTTGCAGTCAGGGGCGGCTGGAAAAGGAAGAAGATGGAAACGACCAACGTAATTCAAATCGGCTCATTGGCCATGGGGCTTTTTGGGGGGTTGGCGATCTTTTTGTTCGGTATGGAGCAGATGACCGACGCGCTAAAAACCGTCGCCGGTGGCGGTATGAAGGCTTTGCTGACTAGGCTGACCAACCACCGCCTCAAAGCAATTTTTGCCGGTACTATCATCACCTCGATCATTCAGTCGTCATCGGTAACTACGGTGCTGGTGGTGGGTTTTATTTCGGCGGGCTTAATGACTCTTACTCAGGCTGTGGGGGTGATTTTGGGTGCGGACATCGGCACTACCATCACCGCACAAATCATCGCCTTTAAGATCACCAGATACGCCCTGATTATGATTGCCGTTGGTTTTACCATGGCCTTTTTCATCAGGCAGGAACGCTGGCGGCAATATGGCGTGATGCTTTTGGGCTTGGGGCTGATCTTTTTTGGCATGGAACTGATGAGTGAGGCCACCCGCCCACTAAGAAGCTATCAGCCTTTTATCGAGCTGATGCAGCAAATGAGTCGGCCACTGTTTGGCATCCTCGTCGGGGCGTTTTTTACCGCCCTGATTCAGAGTTCTTCGGCGGCTATCGGCATCATCATCGTGTTGGCTAGCCAGGGCTTTATCAACTTAGAAGCAGGCATTGCCCTTACCTTTGGTGCCAATATCGGCACCAGCGTCACCGCCATCTTGGCCGCGATTGGTAAACCCCCCGAAGCGGTGCGGGCTGCTTTGGCGCACGTACTTACCAAAGTGGTGGGTGTGCTGCTCTGGTATGCTTTTATCGACCAGCTTGCCTTTATGGTGCGGGCAATTTCCCCGGTGGCCGAAGGGCTCAGCGGCACTGCCCGACTGGCAGCGGAAACACCACGTCAGATTGCTAACGCCCACACGCTGTTTAATGTGGTCAACACCTTTATCTTTCTCTGGTTTATCACCCCACTGGTGTGGTTGTTAAATCGCATCATCCCCGAACGCCCCGAGGTCGGGGTAGTTTCCGTAGAGCCAAAATACCTAGATGACATGCTCTTAGAAACACCGCCATTGGCTCTTGATCGCGTCCGGCTCGAGCTGGGTAGACTTGGCGAATACGTTTTGCGTATGGTGCAAAAGTCGTTGCCTACAGCGATTCAGGGCAGCGAAGCCGATTTGCAAAAACTCGCCGACATGGATGATGACGTAGACGCTTTGCAAGGCGCAATCGTGACCTATCTGGGCAAGCTTTCTCAGGAAAATTTGTTTAAGGGGCAATCGGAACAGCTCTATGACTATATGGCGGTAGCCAACTATCTGGAAAACATTGGCGACACCATCGAAACCAATATAGTCGATGCGGGCAGGGATCGGTTTAAACACAACGTACAGATAAGCGTGCTCACCCAGGAAGTGCTTGTAAGACTGCATGATAAGGTTTGCTGGGCGCTTAAGCACACGCTAACAGCCGTTTTGAGTGCCGATAAGGCTATGGCCCAAGAAGTGATTGTTGCAAAAGACGAGATAAACCGTTTGACCGATGAAGTGGACGGTCATTTGGCGCGTCGGCTGGTGGCTGATGAGGCTGGTCGTTTGGCGCTGTTCCGCTTGGAGACCGATATGAACGAATATCTAAAACGCCTCTACTACTTTGCCAAGCGCATCGCCAAGGTTATCGTCGAGATGAGCACAGACCCCGATAAAGAAGAGGGAGACATGGAGGTTGCACAAGCGGCATAGGAGTATTGGCTAAGCAGTGCTTGTAATAAAATGATGTTGATTAAACTGACGGCAAGAAGTCGGAGTATAAGGAGGCAGCCGTGCAGCGCACAAAAGCAGAGCTCGAGCAGATGTCACATGCTGATCTGGTAAACAGGGTGCTGGAAATGCAGGACCTTTTGCGCGAAGGACTGGCCGTGCGCGATTCGCTGCATGTCGTGCTTAACAATCTGCTCAAGGCCAAGGCCGAAGAGGTGGAGAAATACGCCGACAGCAAAAGCGATTATCTGAGCCCCGAAGAGCAGGCTATCAAAGAAGCCTGGGCTGAAGCGCGCCATGCGGTATCGAACCCGCCGGGAGTAGTGCCGACGCGCTTACTCGACGATTAGCCGTTAAAGGCCTCGGCGCCGTGGGACAAGGCACTTTCCAATAGATTGAGAACATGTTCGTCGGCCAGGCGGTAATAGACGTGACGGCCTTGCCTGCGGCTGCTTACCAGCCGGACATTGCGCAGGATGCGCAACTGGTGGCTGATAGCCGACTGGCTTATGCTGAGCGCTTCCACAATCTCGTGTACACAAATTTCCCCGCCCCTTAACAGGCTCAAAATTTTTAGCCGGGTGTTATCGCCAAAGCCTTTTAGCAGCAAAACCGTTGCCTCTAAAAGACGATCGTCGGGTAAGAGCTCGAGCGTTTCCGCTTTAGGGATACAGGATTCCATGTCTTTAAGTTTAAGGGGAAAAGGGCAAAGTAGAAAGTGGTTAGTGGAAAGTAATGAGGACAGTAAAAAGTGGAAAGTAAAGAAACAGTAAAAAGTGGAAAGTAAAAAGCGGAAAGTGGGGTTTTCTGGCGGTGGCAAAGTCAGGCAACGGGAATTTGTCAGTTAAGCGCTGACGCCCAAAAAGAACTCCGTTGGAAAGACCTTCTAAAAAGGTTTTTTCCACCTACTACTTACCACCCCCCACTAACAAAATTGGTCTAAATCCTCACGCCTAACACTTCACACCTAACTTTGTAGGAATGCTTTCTAAAAACGCAATAATGATGCTCGCAACTCCTTAAAGACCGGACATTATCTGACATTAAGAGTTAAACTTAAGAGTAGTTTTGTAACTTTAGCTCAGCCCAAAGCTCGGAAGGCATAATTTTCGGCTGTCGATGAGGAAAAAAAGATGACACTATCACCAGATCAACGCTATCAGCAGGTCAAGCAAACCCTTAAGCGCTATGGACAAGAGCACTTGCTCAGCTTTTATGAGGATTTGAGCACAGACCGCCAGGATGCTCTGTTGCAACAATTGGAATCTCAGGATTGGCCGCAAATAATGGAGCTTATTGACTCTCATGTTTTGCATACGCCCGAAATGACCCTGGCGCAAGATATTCAACCGGCGCCTTATTATCCGCTGCTGCCAACAGCAGATTTACAGGACAAATACCGCAAGGCTCGAGCCCTGGGCGAAACCCTTATTACCGAGGGCAAGGTGGCGGCTTTTACCGTAGCCGGTGGACAGGGAACGCGTCTTGGCTGGAATGGCCCTAAAGGAACCTTTCCAGCGACGCCCATTAAGGGCAAGTCGCTTTTTGAAGTCTTTGCCGAGTTTATTCTTAAAACGCAAGAAAAGTATCGGGCGACAATACCCTGGTATATCATGACCAGCCCTATAAATGATGGTTCCAGCCGCGAGTTTTTTGAGCAACACAAGTTCTTTGGCTTGGACCCCGCCAACGTTACACTCTTTCCACAAGGCACTATGCCCAGTCTTGGTCTGGACGGGAAATTGCTTTTAGCCGACAAGGATAAGCTGGCAGTCAATCCTGATGGACACGGCGGCAGCCTCAGGGCACTTTATCTTAGCGGGGCGCTAGAGGACATGGCGCGGCGCGGCGTGGAGCAGATTAGCTATTTTCAGGTGGATAATCCCAATGTTAAATGCGTTGACCCGCTTTTTATCGGCTTGCATGCGCTGGATAGTGCGCAGATGTCCTCGAAGATGCTACCCAAGGCGCACGCTCAGGAAAGAGTCGGCAATTTTTGCCTATTAGATGGTCGCGTTGGCGTGATCGAGTATTCCGATATGCCCGCTCAATTAGCGGAGGCTCGAGCTGCCGACGGTTCGCTAAAATTCAATGCCGGTTCGATTGCCATTCATGTGATTGCCGTTGATTTTGTGCGTTCGCTCAACGAGAGTGCCGGAGGCCGTTTTGCCCTGCCCTTTCACCGCGCCCGCAAGAAAGTGCCCTATTTGGATATAACTAGCGCCACTCATATCGACCCGGAAAAACCCAACGCCATTAAGCTGGAGGCTTTTGTTTTTGACGCTCTACCCCTCGCCAAAACAAGCATCATTTTAGAAACCGACCGGGTAGAGGAATTTGCACCCATAAAAAATGCTGAAGGTAACGATTCTCCGGCCACCAGCAAGCAGCTACAAAGTCAAAGGGCGGCCCGCTGGTTGATGCAGCAGGGTGTAGACCTGCCTTTTAATACCGCTGGTGAGGTCGAGGCGATAATTGAGCTGAGCCATTTGACCGCGCTCGAGCCCGCTGACTTAAGTGGCTTGGACTTACCGCAGAAAATTGAACCGGGTAGTAAACTGGTGTTGTAGCAGGACACCTGTCCTGGCAAGAACATGTCAAGCTGTTGGCGTAAGAGAAGGTATTGAAAATAGAAAGTGGTTAGCAGTTAGTAGGAGGTAGAAACTAAGGATTTTCCAGCGGTGGCAAAATCAGACAACTGGAATTTGTTAATTGACCGCAAACATCCAAAATGAACTCAGTGAGGGACTTTTTAGCAATGCTTTTCCTACCGACCACAAACTACCTACCTCATTTCCTTGCATAGCAAGTTTAGGAGAAATTACTTAGCGTGAACATATCCATAATTCTCGGACACCCCCGGCCAGGAAGTTTTAACCACGCCATAGCTCAGACCGCGTTTGAGACCTTGCAAGAAGACGGTCACAATGTGGCCTTTCACGACCTTTATCAAGAAGGCTTTGACCCTGTGATGACGGCTGAAGAAGAGCAGGGTGCTTTGCCGCCGACTGATCCCTTAGTGGTGCAACACTGTGACGAGATTGTTGCTGCGCACGGCGTTATTATCATTCACCCCAACTGGTTTTTTCAGCCTCCGGCAATGGTAAAGGGCTGGGTGGATCGCGTCTTGCGCACCGGTATTGCCTATGGCTATCAGGACGGCAAAATAGTGGGGTTGTTAAAGGCAAGTAGCGGCCTGGTGTTCAATACCGCCAATACCCCTGCCGAGCCAGAACAGGGCTTGGGTAACCCACTCGATACCTTGTGGCGGCAGTGCATTCTTGAGCCGGCGGGTCTTGACAGAACCGAGCGCCACTTATTCAGCCCGGTGCTTAGCAGCAGCCCTGAACAGCGTCGGCAGTGGTTAAGTGATGTGCGAGTGTTGGTGCGGGATCAATTTGCACAAGACGCGGCTTGGTCAGGGCTCATCCCTCAACCCGCAAATTGGTATAAAGGCTAATACCAGAGTGTTTTTGGTATAAGGAGGTCTTTTTATGCGTTTAAGGGGAACGCTGGTCACCCTGGTGGTTCTGCTGGCGGCTATTTTTGCGGTTTTTAACTGGCAGGCCTTGGTCACCAGCTTATCGGTCAACTTTTTGCTGTTTCGTATTGAGATACCGTTGGCACTGACTTTACTTGGCCTCATTGTGGTCGTCAGCCTGCTGTTTTTTCTGCTTTCTTTGCTCGAGCGGGCCGGGCAACTGCGGCAGATTACCCAGCTCGAGCGCCAGCTAGAGACATTGCGCGGACAGTTAGAAAAGCGGCGTTTGAGCGAGTTTGCCACGCTGGAGCAAAACATTATCGAGCGTTTGGAAGCGGCAGAACAAAAGCTCAGCAGTGCTGTAACAGAGGGCAGAACCGCTCTGCTTGATGGCTTAGCAGCAGGCGGGGAGCGTAGACGTGAGCAAGCAGAGCAGCTCGAGCAACGAGTGCTGCTGTTGCGTGACGAACTGGCGGCGGATATAGCCCAGGTTGAAGACGCTTTAAGAGAGCTGATGCTGACCGGGCAGACACCCACTGAAGAGCTTTAACGGATTACTTTAGGCCACCCCGGCATCTGTTAGGCTTAGTTATTATGAGCGAAGCAAGAGATACAGATATTGAATTACCCAGCAAAGAAGAGCTTTACGAAGCCCTAAAGATTGTTAGAGACCCGGAAATCCCGGTCAACGTGGTGGATTTGGGGCTTATTTATAATCTTGAGGTCAAAGAGGGCGGTGAAGTGGATGTCGAGATGACCTTAACCAGTATGGGTTGTCCGGTGCAGGACATGATTCAGGCAGATGCCGAACTAGCCTGCATGAAGGTGCCGGGGGTCAAAAAGGTAAACGTGGAATTTGTCTGGTCGCCCCCCTGGACGCCTGCTAAGATGTCCGAGGACGGCAAAAAGCAAATGCGCATGTTTGGTTTTAACATATAAGCTTTTAACACTTATTCTGTTTACAAGCCGAAAAGAACTGAGGAGTTGGCGGTTTGTGGTAGGTGGTCGGTAGTTTGTGGGAAAATCTAACTCCCACTTTCCCCGCTCGCTTCACGCCTCGCTCCTCACGCCTCACAACGCTATACTTTAGGGCATGTTTTTTCGTCGGCCAAAATCCCCTAGCCGTGCCGATGATTGGCTCGAGCTGGCAAAAAAGCTCGAGCTAATCGATGCTGCAGACAGCGAAAGGATGCTGCGGGGGCTACTCAACCTCGAAGCCGATGTTCAGGTTGGACCCATATATTCTTTGCAACTGGCCGAGACCGAGCGGCTTTATCTTTTTGATTACCAGGAGCGCTTACAAGGCGTCACTCCGCAGACGGTGACGGTCTGTTTGTTAAGCAGCCGTAAGATTTTGTCGACACTGTCTTTACGGGCTTCGCGCAAGCTGCATAAAGCCTTAGAATCCTTAAACGCTTCGGCTACGGGCAGTCAGCGGCTTGACCTTGATGACCCGGAGTTTGCAGAGCAGGTTACCGTCTATGCCCGTGAAGCGGCAGCCAGCCGTCTGCTGAATCGTGCGGTAAAAGACGCGCTACTGCGTGCTCTTTGTAAACGCAACGTCACGCCGACGTTTTTACTAGGCGAGCATCATATGCTGCTTTCTAATCGCAACGTTGAGCCTACGGCATTGGGCGTGCTTGAGAGCCTGTCGAGTGATCTGTTGAGTCTTTACGCGGCGTTTTCCTTTGCGGACTAATCTGCCGAAAGGGCCTTTTCGGCAAGTTCGTAATCGCCTTTGTTATCCATAGCGCTGATAAGCTCTTTGGCTTTGGCTCCAGTTGCTTCGGCGGCAAGATTGGCCAGCTTGTTTAAAGCCGGGCGGTTAAAGCCGGTGAAAGCCAAGGCTATTTTTGCTTCCTCTGAACTAAGATAGTAGGTGCTGGGGACGTGGCTGACTTTATAAAGTTTGCTGATATTCAGCTCTCTGTCGGCAATTACTTCTAGGCTGTCAAGATAACCTTCGGCGTAGCTGCGAACATCAGTCTCTTTGCCTTGCAAGATAATCCAGACTTCTGCGTCGGGTACATTGGCTTTGAGGCGGCGCAAATAACCTACGACCAAGCGGCTGGCGTGAATTTGCGGCAGGGCAAAGCAAAGCAGTACAGGAGATTTTTGCAGGGCTTCTGTTAGCACTAGTGCCTTGCCTGATAAAGCGGTGGCGGCAAAATCCGGAGCCGAGCTGTCAAGCGGTAAAATGTTCATGTTTACATCCTATCTTGACAACAACTTAGTTTCTCCCTTAACGCTTTACAATACTATCGCATAGCGTTATATTGATGGTGGTGATTAAGTCGTTTGCGGACAGGGAGACAGAAAGCATTTTCAGGGGTAAGCATTCACGCCGTCTTCCTATTCAGATTCAACGCCGGGCCAAAGTAAAGCTAAACATTCTAGATGCCGCTCTTAGCCTTAACACCTTACGCGTTCCACCTAGCAACCACCTTGAAAAGCTCTCCGGTGATCGTGAAGGACAACATAGCATTCGCATAAACGACCAGTGGCGGATATGTTTTGTCTGGCAAGACGGCGACGCCTTTGCTGTGGAAATCACGGACTACCATTAGGGAGGTAAATATGAACAAACGGGACATCTCTCCGATTCATCCGGGCGAAATTTTGCTGGAAGAATTTCTAGTGCCAATGCACATCTCACAATATCAACTTGCCAAAGCCATCAACGTTCCGCAGATACGCATTAGTGAGATTGTGCGCGGTAAACGCGCCATTACCGCAGATACAGCTTTGCGACTCGGGCGATTTTTTGGCGTTGAGCCGCAGTTTTGGATGAATCTTCAGGGTCGTTATGAGCTCGAGCGGGCAGAGGAAGCACTAGGTTCTATGCTCGAGCAAGAGGTGGCAGTTTACCGTCCCCCAACACCATAAACGGGGGCAACTTCCTTGACTGAACATTTGATCTCAAGCGAGTTTATTCTCGATGATAAGGATGCCCCGCACGAATCGTCTCGGCGCGATAAAGTTGCTCGAGCAGCAACAAGCGAGCCAGTTCGTGTGGCAGGGTCAGCTTTGATAGGCTCCAGGAATCGCTGACGGCTTTTTTTACCGTTTCGCTCAAACCTTCGGCGCCGCCGATTAGCAGGCTTATGTGGCTGATGGCGCGGTTTTCCAGCAGGCTTATCTTGCTTGCCAGTTGCTCTGAACCTAGCTGCCGACCTTTTTCATCCAGGCAAATCAAATAGCCGTCCGCTGCTTTTAGCAGGGCCTTGCCCTCTTGTTCTTTGACCTGTTCGGGGGTTCGCCCCTTGCCTTCTTTGAGCTCGAGCAGCTCAATTTTGGCATAGGCCGATAAACGTCCTAAAAAGTGCTGACAGCCCTCTTGGTAAAAACCCCGCTTTAGACCGCCTATGGCTATGACGCTGTAGCGCAAGCGCTAGCTTTCCGTTTCTGGGGTTGGGGCATTAAGCTCGAGCTTGGCTAAAAACTCTGCTTGTCTGCTCTTGCGCATGCCGCTTTCGGCAATAGCCTCGGCCAGCTTTTTAGGGTCCAGTGCCTGCTTTAGTGCAGCAATTTCACTGCGGGAAAAGTTACGGCCATGCAAAATATGTTCCTCAAAGGCCTCATAAGCCAAAGGCGCTACGGCCTGCACGATTTTGGCTATGGCGTCGCCGTAAGCGCGAATTTCGTATTGGGCATGCCAGTCTAAGCGCAGGCGCAAAAAGTGAAAGAGGTTGTTTAAGTCAATCTGCCAGTACATTTCGGTATAAAGGCTCAGTGGCAGGTTGATGCGGGCCAGCTCCCTGGCCAGGCCATCTTCCAAAAGCTCCTGATAGTGCCCGTAGACATCTCCCTGGTCCTGTTTTAGCAGCGCTATGATCTTTTCTTGTAAATCTGCCGGGATACTCTCCTCGCTGCGACCCTGCTTACTGCGTTTAGACTGATAGCGCAGCTCCTTAGGGCTGGGTAGATAAAATTCGTCACGCATCACACTGTAGCGACCCGAAATTTCATTTAGGCGTGCGGTACGGTGTCTGATCCACTGCCTGGCCACAAAGATGGGCATTTTGACGTGAAAGGTAAAAATGACCTGCTCGAAGGGGCTGGTGTGCCGCTGGCGCAGCAAATAGTCAATAAGCGCTTTGTCTTCGCGCAGTGTTTTGGTGCCCTCGCCATAGGAAACGCGCGCCGCTTGCACGATGCGGGCGTCACCACCCAAATAGTCAACCAAGCGCACAAAGCCCTGGTCCAACACCTTGAATCCCTGATCGATGATTGCCTCTGCTGCTGCTACCGTGATATGAGCCATGGCGCTTATTCTAACGCCCACGAACCGGGCGGAAGCAGGACGACTTTCTCATCAAGGCCGTTTTTATGAAAAATAGATGAGTGCTATAATTCACAATTAACACTTTTTTAATCCAGAAGCTTAATTTTTTACTCTCATAAGCCGTTCATTCTATTGACAGAACACACTAATTATGGAATACTTCTCACTGGATTTGTGTGCCGCTTGGCCGCAGGAGGAAGGAGGTGTAATCACTTGAACCGGCCTCGATCGGGTGCAGATCCCAGTGAGTCGAGTCGTGCTATGGGCGTGAGGAAACACGGACACTCCAACCCTCATCGAGCAAAAAGACCCACTGAATTGCTAAGAAACTTTTAAGATTCAAGGGGTATAAACACTATGAAAAAACTACTCATTGCCATTCTTGCCGTCTTTATGGTGAATGGTGCCTTTGCCCAAGCTCCGGCCTTCCCGGACATCCCTGCGGGCCACTGGGCGGGTGACGCTGTTTCGCGCATCGCGGATCTAGGTATTGTTATCGGTTTCCCCGATGGCACCTTCCGTGGCAACGAAAGCTTCACGCGCTACCAGGCGGCCCTAGTTATCAGCCGCCTTCTTGATGTTGTCAACAGCAACATTGCGGCTGCCAAAGCCATGAGCGACGAAGACATCGCCTCGTTGCGCAACGCCTTGCAAGAGCTTGCCTCTGACGTTGCCGCCCAGGGCGTTCGTCTATCGGCTGCCGAAGCCGCTGTCGCTACTATTGCCGATGATGTCGTAGCCAACACGGCTCGCATCGAAGCCTTAGAAGAAGCGATTGCCAACGCTGGTGGCATCGATCCGGCTGTACTGCGCGATCTGCAAAACCAACTCGCCTCGTTGCGCGTTGCTGTGGATACCGCTCAGGCTCGAGCCGAAGCTGCCGAAGCTCTCGCCAACGATGCTCTTGATCAAGTAAGCGCTCTTGATGCCCGCATCGAACGCAATGCCGCTGGCGTTAAAGCCCTTAACGATCTGGTTGCTTTGCTCAACCAGGACGTTACCGCTTTACAGGACGCAGTTGCTGGTCTTGGTGGAGTTGATATTGATCCTGATCTTCTAAGTGGTGTCGCCCGCAATGCCAGCGATATCGCCAACATCCGCGAATTCGTCATCTTGCTGCGCCGTGACCAGGTTGCCTTGCGCGACCGCGTTGCTGGCTTAGAAGCCGCTGACGAAGAGCAGGCTGCCGCTATTGCTGACTTAGAAGCCCGCTTAACCGAAGTCGAAGACAACCTGTTGATCGTCTCTGGTAGCATCAGCCTCAGCTACGAAGTAGGTCGCTTGAGCGGCGCCGAAGTTCCTTTTGATGTTGACCGCCTCTTTGGTGTTGGCATGGACCGCGAACTTGACGCCTCGGCGTTTAGCACTGGTTCTAGTAACCTCAATGGTGATGGTGACAGCACTGACGTTGGTGAAGTTGCCCAGGATCGTCAAGACATTGACTTTGTCGAAGGCGAAACTGGTGTTGGTCTTACGCTCAACATTGCCTTTAACACTCAGCGTGATGGCACCGGTGACCCCAATGCCTTAAACACCTTCTCAACGGTTATCGAACTCGATATGGAAAAAGCCGTTGGCTTGAACAATGGCAGTAGCCCCTTTGACGGTTACGTTTTCAGAGTCTCAGATTTCACCACCACCTTTGATCCTATCGGTGCTGCACCGCTCACCTTCCAATTCGGTGAAGACCCAAGTGCTTCTTTCACCCCCTATGTCTTTGCATCTAACGGTGATGGTTTCGTAGCTACTGCTGGTGGTCCTGACTTCCTGGCCTTCCTTGCTCCTACCCTGACCATTGCTTACGGTGAAGTAGATGCAGATCTAAATAGTGCTGTCGATCAAGATGGTGACACTGATCCCGAAAACGACGATGATCTTGCTGACACCTACTACCGTGGTGCCCGCCTCACTCTTAACCCCTTAGAGGGCGTTTCGCTGGGTGGCTCGTTCGCGCAACTCTCTGCCTATGCCCGCGAAAATGCCGACGCAGCAGCTGACAACCAAACCATTACTGTTTGGGGTGTTGACGGTAGCATAAGCATGAGCATCTTTACGCTCAATGCTGAATACGCCAGCAGCAGCGGCACTATCACCACGCCTGCACCCACCAGTGCTGTGCTTGGTTCTGACAGCTCGCTGTTCTATGTTGAACTTGATGTAGACGCTGCCTCGTTGCCGATCTTAAACAGCCTCTCTGCTAACTACCGCAGCATGCCGGTTGCCTGGGAAGGCATCTTTGAAGATTCCGGTGACTATCCTTGGGAACTTGATCAGAATGGTTTTGGCGTCAATGCTGGTCTTGGCCTCTTTATCCTCGACATAAACGCCTACTTTGACAGCTACAGCGTGGATGCTGGAGACAGTGCCAGTGCCTTTGGTGTAGATGTTTCTGCCGATCTCTTTGCAGGCTTTGCCCTCAGTGGTTTCTTTAACCAAGCTTCCGTTAACGGTACGGTTGTTGACGATCTCAGCAGTGGTATTGATGCAAATGAAGCCCTTGTGGTTGCCGGTATGAACCGCAACACCAACTATGAAACCGGCTTTGGTGTGGGTCTTGCCCATGACGGTGCTGCTGATAACGCCCTGATTGATAACCTCAACCTCAACTTCGAGTACAAGCAAATGGAAGCTGACTACAGTGAAACCACCATCTTGGCCGAAGCTGACTATGAGCTGAGCGTTTCTATCCTCACGCTGACCCCTTACGCTAGCTACGAGAATGTCAACGACAGTGATGCTGGCACCGACGATACCGTGACCCTCAAGTTTGGTACTGGTCTTGAAACGACTCCTCTCAATATCTTCACCATGCCTAGCCTGGTTGCTAACGTGAACTACCGCAACACTGATCACAGCGATGCAGACACCTACACCGCTAGTGAGCTCCAGTGGGGCGTTGGCGTTGTGCTCAACGAATTCCTCTTTGACAACAGCACCCTGAGTGTTCGCTACGCCAGCTGGACTGGTACGAACATCCAGGATGACACCAATACCAACGGTGCTGGTGACAGTGCCACGGATATCTCCGCTGGTGATGAGAACAACGGTCTCACCCAGAGTGGTGACGGTTACGAAGTGGTCTGGAACTACTACGACCTCGAGTTCGCCTATGGCGCTTACAACAGCAACAATGGTGTAAGCACCACCGGTGGCCAGTCCTTCTCGATTTCCTACACGGTTAACTTCTAAACCAAGCTAACTGTTAGGCTAAAAGCCCCGCGTACGCGGGGCTTTTTTATTATCTAAACCGGAGCAAAAACCCTTAAGGATTTGGGCTGCACAGTTATCTCAAAGCTGGGCTCAGCCGCTAAAAACTCGCCTTCCATGTGACCGACCCGGGGCTTTTGCCAGCGTATGCAGAACTGTTTGCCGGTAGTGATAAAGACCTGTGGGTGGCCCAAATGCTTGCCCTTCATAACTTTGGGCAGTATGCCTAAAGTGCCGCGGCGACCAAGGCGGGCGGCCACCACTAAATCAAGTAAGCCATCGTCTAATTTTGCATCTGGGCAAAACAAGAAGCTGCCGCCGGTGCGGGGGCCGTTTTGTACCGAAACCAGCAGCGCCGGGCCGCTGTAAAAGAGCTTGTTATCTACCATCACCTCAACCGGGATGTTTTCCAGAGTGCTTAGCGTCCGGATAACGGCGTAGAGATAGGCCGAGCGTTCTTTGAATATCCTGGGGGCGCGGAGCATGGTGTGTCCGACCTCAGCGTCAAAGCCGGTACCCAGTGAGTTGATAAATGGCGCGCCGTTGACCAGCGCGGTATCCACTATGCGCACCCGACCATCGGTGATAACCTTTAGGGCTTGTTTTAAGTTGCGGCGGTCGATACCCAGTGCAAAGGCGAAATCATCACCCGAGCCGCCAGGAAGCACGCCGACGGTGCGCTCAGTGCCGATGCAGGCAGCCGCGACTTCGTGTAAGGTACCGTCGCCGCCAAGCGCGAGAATTTTGGCGTCAGGGGCTAAGGAGGCTGCTAGCTGAGTAGCGTGTCCCTGCTGTTGGGTCAGGTGGACTGTTAGTGGCAGTTGATGAGTGGCGAAATGTTCTTGAACTTGTGTGATTGCTCTTTTAGCGCGGCCACGTCCGGCTATGGGGTTGACGATGAGATGAAACATGACGTTACATCCTATCGTGTTTGGTGACACGTTCTCACCTGCTTGCTTAGTAGCGCGTTAGAATCCAGCTATGTTAATAACCAACGAACTATTTGCTTTAAGTTCTGTGGGCACGCCTTTAGACGAACTATTACAGGTTGAACTCCCCTGGCAGATTTTGGCTAAACTTGACGAGTTTGTGGCTAATATCAAAGATGAGCGACTAGGGCATATCCATGTAACGGCGGTTGTGGAGGGTGAGGTTTATTTAGCGGCGGATGCGGTGATTGGCCCGCATGCTCTGGTGCAAGGGCCGACCTGGATTGGTCCGGGCGCCGAACTGGGGCATAGTGCTTATCTGCGCGGGGGCGTGGTACTTGGCCCCAAGGCCAAGGTGGGCCACAGCACGGAAGTCAAACATTCCCTGCTCTTAGAAGGCGCTAAAGCGCCGCATTTTAACTATGTGGGTGATGCCGTTATTGGTCGCTTCGCCAACTTGGGTGCGGGCGTAAAGCTGGCCAACCTAAATACCTTTGGTCACGCTGTGAAAGTCGAGGGCGTTGACACCGGCTTAAGAAAATTCAGTGCGGCAATTGGTGACGAGGTGTCAATTGGCTGTAATGCGGTGTTGTCGCCCGGTACCATCATTGGGCCGCGCACGGTGGTTTACAACGGTGCCATGCTCAAAGGTTGTTATCCGGCTGATACGGTGGTTAAGTTGCGGCAAGGGCTCGAGCAAACCCCTCGCCACTAACGCAGACTTAAACCATGTTCCCGCTGCGCGACGCCAATCCCCGTCACCGTCCACCCATTGTTGTGTGGCTGTTGGTGCTGGCCAATGTGCTGGTCTTTTTTTATGGCCTGAGTTTTAATAGCGAACGCGAGGCGCTGGCCTTTATCTATACTTACAGCTTTGTGCCGCAGGCCTTTTTTGAGGCTCCTGGAGCAAACTTTTACCGCCTTTTTAGCAATATCTTTTTACATGGGGGTCTAGCGCATATTGCTGGCAACATGTTTTTTCTCTGGGTTTTTGGCGATAATATCGAGGATCGCCTGGGTCATCTGGGATTTTTGCTGTTTTATCTAATAGGTGGCGTGATGGCGACCTTGGCGCATGGCCTTTTTTCTCCGGCTGCGGCCACACCGCTGATTGGCGCTTCCGGCGCGGTTAGTGCGGTTTTGGGCGCTTATATCGTGCTCTTCCCCAGACAGCGGGTGCTGACCTTTGTGCCGCCGTTTTTTCTCTTTTGGTTGCCTGCCTGGATTTATCTTGGTTACTGGGCGCTGATTCAGCTCATAGAAGCAGCCGGAGGCCTTGCTCAAGCGGATGCTTTGAGCAACGTCGCCTGGTGGGCGCACTTAGGCGGCTTTGCCTTTGGGGCGCTTAGCGTGCGGATTTTGGCTCGAGCAAAAGGGGGTAGTAAGTAGTCGGTGGTTAATGGTAGGTGGTGAGTGGTTGGTGGTAGGTAGGAACAAATTCCAACTGTCTGATTTTGCCACCTCTGGAAAACCCCCACTTTCCTCTTTTTACTTTTCACTGTCTTCTCAGTTTCTACCTCCTACTAACTACCTTCCACTTACTTTAAGCAGCGTACGCCCCAAGGTTTTGCCTTGTAAGATGTCGTCAATAGCCGTGTCCAGCCCTTCAAGATTGATTTCGGTGGTCAGCTCATTTAAATTATCCAGTTTCCAGGGATCGGCCAGTTTGCGCCAGATTTCCTGGCGTTTGGACATAGAGCATTCAGCCGAATCGATGCCTAAAAGCCGCACCCCGCGCAGGATAAAAGGATATACCGTCAGTGTCAGCTCCACTCCGCCAACCAGTCCACAGGCGGCTACCGAAGCGCCATAGCTCAGGGATTTAACGATATTGTCAAGCGTGCTGCCGCCCACCGTGTCGATAGCGGCAGCCCAGCGCGCTGAGAGCATAGGTTTTGGTGAGGGGATAGCCAGCTCATGACGGTCAATAATTTCTTTAGCTCCCAGAGTTCTTAGCAATTGATGTGCTTTGACAGTACCGGTACTGGCTGCTACCTCAAAACCCAGCTTGCTAAGCAGGGCTATTGCCAGACTGCCGACCCCGCCGCTGGCGCCTGTAACTAGCACCGGACCTTGCTTGGGCTCGAGCCCGTTAACAAGCAGGGCATCTACACAAAGGGCAGCGGTAAAACCAGCAGTGCCTAAAATCATCGCCTCGCGCAGACTAAGCCCCGAAGGCAAAGGCACTACCCAGTCCGCTGGCACACGAATCATCTGACCGAAACCGCCGGGGGTATCCATCCCTAAGTCATAGCTGGTGACTATCACTTCGTCGCCAATCTTAAAGCGCTCATCGTCAGAGGCTCTCACCACCCCGGCGGCGTCTATGCCGGGCGTGTGCGGAAAATTTTTGCTAACCCCCCGGTGGCCGCTGGCAGATAGGGCATCTTTATAATTCAGCGACGAATAATTAACCTCAATGAGCACCTGACCCGGGGGCAGGCTGTCCAGGTCTAAGGTTTGCAGCGAGCGCTTAAACCCCTCTGCGGTTTTTTCCACCCGGTATGCCCAGAAGCTTTGCGGCATTATGGATACCTCCTTAGTTTTATTCATCATAACGGTTGGCCTTTGCCGCCCTGATTGTGATATTTATTTTTTCTCGTACACCCCTTTAACTTAATAACGGCCATAAGTCCTGCCGAAAGCAAGATTGCACTTGATAAATTGGGACATTCCGCTCTGGCAGAAGGCTTGGTGGGCTTATAAACTGCCAGATAAAATAGCGCGGCAGCGAGCTATAAAAGGAGTCAAACGTGAAAGCATCATCACAAAAAATAACTCTTTACACCGCCATAGCCCTGATTCTCGCCATCATAGCCGTCATCGTCTATGTGCAGCTACCCAGAACCGGAACAAGCAACGGGGCGACTGAGCTTATCTATGAAGGTCAACCGGCAAAAGGCGCTGTTAACGCCCCGGTTAAAGTGGCTCTTTTTGAAGACTTCAAATGCCCGGCTTGCGCTAGTTTTGATGAGAATATTTTGCCCAGGCTCGAGCGCGACTACGTGGACAGCGGTAAAGTGCAGTTGTTTTTTATCAACTTCCAGTTTTTAGGCCCGGACGCTGTTAGCGCCGGAATTGCCAGCGAGTGCGCCTACGCGCAAAGCGAGAGCGCCTTTTGGGATTACAAGACCTTTATCTACCGTTCACAGGAACCAGAAAGCCGCGAATGGGCCACCCCGACACGTCTTGTTGAAATTGCTCAGACTTATGTGCCTGAGCTTGACGCCACAGAATTGTCAAGCTGCTTGAGTGAGCGCCGCTACAGTGACGCTGTGTCGGAAGACCGCGCAATGGGTGAGCGCTTGGGGGTAAATAGCACGCCCAGTGTTTTCGTAAACGGTGAAAAGGTGGCTTCGCCCAGCTATGGGGCAATCCGGACGGCTATTGAACAGGCTTTAAGCGAAGCGCAATGAAGCGTTTTCTAAAAAATTACGGGCTTTATCTGGCCTGGATAATTGCCATTGTAGCCACTTCCGGCAGTCTTTACTTTAGCGAGGTGCGCAAGTTCATCCCCTGTACGCTGTGCTGGTATCAGCGTATCCTCATGTATCCGCTGGTCATTTTGCTGGGTATCGCCAGCTACCGGCACGACAAAAATATCGTAGTCTATGTCTTGCCCATGAGCCTGCTGGGTGGTGGCATTGCTCTTTATCACTATCTGGAACAGAAAATCCCCGGGGTTGGCGTGCCGGAAATTTGCAGTGTGGGTGTGCCTTGTAATGTGCAGTGGATAAACTGGCTTGGTTTTATCACCATCCCGTTTTTATCATTAACGGCTTTTGTCTTGATTAGCTTGCTGCTTATTGGGGTGGCTCGAGCCAAGCGCTAAATCACAAATCTTGATACTTTAATACTGAATCCGATTAATTCCTGAATGTTATGAAAGGCACTCGATTCGATTCTACTCGTTCTACTCGCATTAAAAAGCCGAAGTTAATTCGGCTTTTTAACGGAATGGGTATAATCACCAAATTATGAAGCAAAACTGAGGCGTGAGGTGAACGGGGAATAGGGAAGGCGGAACGGGGGTAGAGGACAAGAGTGAGATTGGTTCCCCACTCCAAGTTCCTCGCTCCCGGGTTTGGTGGACACCGGGTTTAGCTGCAAGTATAAAGTGAGCCTCCTCAAACCTAGCTGATAATGCATCCACGTAAGAATTTTGTCAGAAAGCAGTGCTTATACTTATCTGGCAGGTTGGATTTTCTTCGCCGCATCACCAACGGTTTACCCCTTGCCGTTATTATCTGTCCTGCCAAACGTCTTTTATCTCTTTTGCGTCATCAACGAAAACCCCCCGGTTGCGGCTGCCGGGGGGTACCTTATGAACGGAATCAGTATTATTCGCCGAATACCAGCTCCGAGCGGATATTAAGCACATCGGCGGAGCTAAGACCCTGATCGCGCTGGGCGGCAACTTCGTCGGGTAGGATGGGACTAAAGTCTTCGGGTAACATTTCGCTGTTATCCCAGGAGGTCAGCGAAAAATTCAGCACGGCGGCAAGTTGCTCGTTGCTCAGCTGGCTCCAGGGAGGCATAACGCTGTTGTAGCTGGCGTCCAGCACTTCGATTTGCCCTTGCAGGCCATAAAGCAATACGTTGATAAGATAGCTGCGCCCGCCTTCGGCAGCGTAAAGTTGTGGCAGATTCCCGGCTAGGGGAGGGAAGGCTGCGGGGATGCCCTGACCGGTGGCTTGATGGCAAGCCGCGCAGTTGGCATAGGTTTGCTCGCCCAGTTCTTGCCAGTCAAACTCTTGCGCACTGGCTAAGCCAAATACCAGACCGGCCACCAGGGCGAAGATCACGACAAATCTTGATTTCATATTGTTTCCCCTTTCTTTCGCAAAACTTTTATCCTGTTTATATTACTACTTATGTTACTACGGCTTTAGCCTACAACTGTTTAATGAAACGCTCACCTATTCCTTTGGGAGCTTATCAAAGTATTGCTGCGCTCGGCTCAGAGCCGTGGCGGCGGCCTGCAAATGCAGTTCTCTTGAGTCTGCTTTGCTCAGTAAGGCATTTAACTCGGCGTCGCTTAGCTCAATTAGCGGCGTTGCCTGGGCTTGTTCACCGGCAAAGAGCATCGCTGCACCCTCGGCCAGCCAACGCGGCCAGTCTTGTGGTTGGGCGAGGTGAAAGACCTCGTGGCGCAAGGTGGTTTTTAAACTGCCGCGTTCTAAGAGTATGCGCAGCCTTTGGACATCGATTTTTTGCCGCTCCCGGTTAGCTAGTCCAGCAAGGTGCCAGGGCGCTCCGGTGGCTTGTTCAAAGGAAGCTAAGTCGGGGTGGATGACCAGGGTGACTTTTGGGGGCAGCTCGAGCCTCCAGTCATTACGCAGATCGCGTTTGGCTTGTTGCAACAACTCAAAGACCTGCGGCAGATAACTTTCGTCTTGCGCCGAAGCACTCAGCACTACAAATTGCCCGTCGTTAGCGCTTGACCAGTCCTGTGCTAAGGCTGGCGAAGCCAGCGCCAGCAACAGGGCCAAGAGTTTAGCACAAGTTCGCATCCCCCACCTTTATTCTGTTACCGTCAGTGTAGCTTGCACGCCTACACCACGCACTTCTGGTTCGTACATCAGCCAGGCTTGCGTGGGCAGCGCGTTAAAATTGCCGGGTGTTTCGGCGCGCAGGATATAGCTGAATGTCACCGGATCGCCTAAGCTGCTGAAGTAATAATCCACGCGTTCATCGCGGATGTCACGTCCGTCGTACCAGTAGTTCCAGCCGTAATAGCCATAACCATAACGGGGGTTAAGCCCACTGATGCGGAAAGCCAGGTCGTTTTCTACTACCCTATAGCCAGCGGGAAGCGGTTCGTTGACCAACACGTAACGGTAACGCCCTTGTGGTTCTATGGTCACTGTGACCAAGACATAGTCACCGACGGTGCTTTGGCCGCTGAGGGGGCTGCGCTGGTAAATATAACGCTGCTCTGGTTCCATAAACTGAGGACTTAAGGCTTCGTATGTACGCGTCACCGTCATAAATTCCGTCTCGGGGTTGAGGTAGTCACGCTCGCTGAAAAAGCTTACTGCCGCACTGGCATAAAGCGTGCCGCTACCCTCTATGAAGAGCTCGAGCTCGTTTGCTCCCGCCCTAAAGCCGACCAGCGGCAGTTCAAAGCTGGCCGTGCTCTGGCCCTTAATACGCCTGGAGTCGAGAACCGCACCATTTAAGCTGGCGCTAATCTGATAGTCGATGTCGGCTTCATTGCGGACTTCGGCCAAGGTGAGCGCGGCCCGAATCACAGCGGCGGTATCCTTGGTGGCGACCCAGCGTGCCCCCTGGCGCTCGAGCAGCAGCCAATTGACCACCTTGCTGATAATCGCGTCGTCCGGACGGAGCCTAACCAAGGCTTCTAGGGCATAGGCGGTAGCCTCTATGCGGTCATCATTCCAATAGTAGCGTGGAGCATTTGTTTCCCAGTAGGCCACCCGTTCGCGCTCGCTTACCTGACTTAAGAGTTCGTCCAAATAGAGTTCAGCCTCGATGCGGCGACCCGCCTGCTCAAAGGCCAGTACGCTTAAAGCCAGGCCATAGGCCGACATTTCCTTGGCACCAGCCAAGCCTGCTAAGCCGTCAATATTGCGCCCGGCTCGAGCCAGCGCATAGTAGGCGTAGGCCTTGCCGTCGGCATCAACTACCCGGTAGTCGGCAAAGGACGTGGTCTTAATCAGCTCTTCGAGATAGTTAAGACCTCGCTCCAAGACGCTGTCGCGCACGCGGTAACCGGCTTCCTGGGCTTGCAGCAAGCCGCTGAGCACATAGGCGCTGATAAAGGGGCTGGACGCGTCATATTGCCAAAAACCCCAACCGCCGTCTTCATGCTGGAAGTCGTAAATGCGTTTAAGACCGGCTTGCACAATGTCATCGAGTTTGTTAGCAATTTCTTCGGGTAGTTGGGCCAACTCACCCGCCTGGGCCGCTAAGACGCTGGGTAAAAAGCGGCTCATGGTCTGCTCGGTGCAGCCATAGGGATAACCGGCCAGATAAGAAAGTGCCGGTGAAACCGCCGCAGCCAGTGAAGGAGTGAGATAGAGCGTCCCTTGGGTATTTTCCAGAGATACACTGTTCGGTAGGCTAAAACGCCAGTTGCTCGAGCCGCTGCCAGCCCAGCCGATTTCCTCGCGGATGCCGTGAGGTAAAATGGGAATAGGGAGTCTAAGGGCGTCGCTGGCTGCCGGAGTCAGGGCGCTGGCCGTAAGGGTGGCCGTGCCGCTTTGGGTAGCCTGCACTGCAAAGTTGGCGCTGGCGCTACCACCGGCGGCCAAGCTGACTGCCTGCGGCGCTGGATTAGCAAGCACCAGGCCGTCTGCTTCTAAACGCAGTTCACCCGTCTGAACGTTGCTCAGATTGTTTTGACCAATGACTCGCAGCGAGGCGTCGTCACCACGAATAAAAAAGCGGGGCGCGGCTAAGCGGGCAATCACCGGCAAGGTGGTTTTCACCTGATAGTTGTTCTGACCGACCTTGTCGTCTAAGGTAATGGCCTTAGCCGTGAGCCGCCACTCGGTCAAATTGTCCGGGAAGGTGACCGAAACCGTAGCCAGGCCGTCTTCATCGGTTTCTAACATGGGTAGCCAGAGGATGGTGTCACGAAAATCCTCGCGAATATCCGGCTCGGCAAAATCCGCCTTGCCTTGTCCAAAGACCGCATCGCTCATGGCTTCACGCTCCGCTATGGGTGCCGATTCTAAGGCTAAGGGCTCGGCACGTCCAAAGTAATACCAATTGCTCAGTTGCGTGCCGACCAAATTGCCTTTAAGGGCATAGAAGAAGCCGCGAATGTCCGGACTGTTGTCCGGGCGCAGCAGATAGATGGCTTCATCGACCAGACCCAGCGCGACCTGCGCCCGCACACCCTGGCCACTGGCATCCGAAATGCGCAGGGCAAAATTGCCGCTTTCGCCCGGTTGGTAGCTGTCCGAGTCCGAGTTGATCTCAACATTTAAGAATTTATCCGCCGGTGGCACCCGAAAGCCAACGGTTTCGCTGTAGGTATTGCCGTTGCCGACAATCACTACCGAGAGATAGCCGTTGGGTGTCATCGCCTCGGTAATGGGCAGTTCATAGGTGAGCACGGAGCCGTTTAGCTTAATAACTTCGTAGGAATAAAGCTCCTGGCCTTCGCGCGTGATTAGCGCATAGGCATCGGCAACGGGTGATTGGATGACAAAACGGGCGGTGTCGCCAAGCTCGTATTCGGGTTTGTCCGCTGTGATATTGAGACCGTCATAGGCCCAGTACCAGCGCGAACCATCAGTTACCCAGACGCTGTCGCGTGCAGAAGTTTTGCGTCCTTTGCCGTCCTGAGCACTGACAATGAAGCCGTAGCTGCCCTGCTCGGAAAGTGAAGTAGAGAAGCTGGCCGTGCCGTCTTCGTTGGTTTGTAGTGACCAGTCGCGTAGCGTTTCTACCTGTCTGCCTTCACTGCGCTGCCAGCTATAACGCTCGGCGCTGACAGTTAGCGGCACACTAACGGGCTTGCCTTCTAAATCTTCAGCTTGCACAGTGACGCGCAGTTCTTCTCCGGTGCGGTAGGCGTAGCGGTCGACACTGATATTGAGCGTAAGGCTCGAGCGGTATGCCACCAGCTTGCCGTTGCCGCTGATTTCGCGCCGCGCCTCGTCGGTGACACCGGCTTGTAAGGTCAGTTGGTAGGCCTGTTCGTCTTGAGGCAGCGCATATGCAAGCACCAACTCACCCTCATCGTTTAGCACGCCTTCGCCACGCTGAACTATCTCACCGCCGTAGGGGCTGATATAGGAAGTCTCTTCGTAAAAGGCAAAACGCGAGCTGTAGCGGTAGCGGTAAAAGGGTTGCTTGAACAAGACGTAATTGACCTTGCCACCGGCTACCGCACCGCCAAAGAGGTAGTCGGCCTTGATGGTAAAGCGGGCAGTTTCGCCTTGAACGCTCACGGCACTGTCCGGCGTGACCGTAACGCGGTATTCGGGCTTCTGGTATTCTTGCACCTCAAAACTGCTGTAACTGCTCTGGCCCAGAACCCTGGTCTCGATGCGATAGCTGCCCAGTGGTGGCTCGAGCCCTAAGCTTAGCTCGCCACTAAAGCTGCCGTAGGCATCGGTGTTATAGCTCTGGCGGAAAATTTCGCTGTTGTCTGCCGCAATGATGCTGAGCTCTACGCTGTGGTCGCTGAGCGGAGTCAAACCGGCGGGCGAGCGGGCGGTGCCCTTAAAGTAAACGATTTGTCCGGGGCGGTAGACCGGACGATCACTAAAGACGTAGACCCGCGCTTTTTCTAGGCTCCAGCGTCGCCAGTATGAACCGCTAAAAGCCCAGGAGTCACCGTACTTAGCCGCCACCACTAAGTCAGCGCGGTTGTTCTCGGTGTTAAATTCGGTCAGGCCGCCCTCGCCAGCTAAACCTTCGGCATAGAGTGTGTCGCCGCGCAGCAGATAGATCTTGGCCCGGCGCGGTTCTCCCGAGTCGCTCATCGCAGTGTAGCTTAGTATGCTGTCCTGATCGGATTTGACCACCAGACTAAGGTCGGTGACCAGAATCAGGGTGGCGGTGGCGTTGGGCCCGGAACCCAATTGTGCAAAGTAAAGCCCGCGGCTCAAGCGACCTAGATTAAGCTGACCATAGTAGTTTTCCTGTTGCCGCAACTCAAAGCGGCGCAAGGGGCTTAGGTCAAGCTCCTCGCTGCCGCTAAAGCCCCGCGGTCCGCCCAGCTCAAGCACCTTTTCGGGGTTGTCAACGCGGTAAAGCTGGAAGCCCACAGTTTGCCCGACTGGCAGATAATATTCCAAGGTTATAGCTTCATTAGGTGTATAGCTTCCACCCCCGTAGAGCCAGAAGCGGCTTTGTGCCGCACTGCTAAGGAGCAAGGGCAAAAGCAGCAGCAATATTACCAGTTTATAAATGCCGCGCTGCTTTGTGATAACTCTGTGATTAAGCATGTGCTGGTGCCTCCTTGATCTTGCTGTTGACATTTTTGGCAAGCAGACGACGAATGCAATAACCCGCGCCAAAAGAACCGTTAGTCGACGATCTTCCAGCGATAAAAACCCAAAAAGTTCGGATTTTCCGGAACCGGACGCCAGCTCGGGTCGGGATGTTTATTTAGGGTCTCCAGGCTGAGCAGGCGCACTTCACCCCCTTGTTCGGGGCTTAAACCCGTGTGATAAACCACCTTGTTTTCACCCAGATAGACCATGCTGTGATAGCTCGAGCCCTCGGCCAGCGGGTGGACAAAAAAGAGTAAATCACCGCGTCGCGCCCTATCCACGCTACCGTCCCGCTGGGACGGTAGCGTAATTCATAAGCTCGGTGGCGGTGGACAGACCCACCATTTTGCCAAGCTCAACATCGTTATGGCTAAAGGCGCCGGGAGCGATACGGAAGACACTGCGGCTGATCTCAGGCATGGGATAGCTGAGGCCTCGCAGCGGTGGAATATCAACTTTGGGCAGAAAGGGAAACTTGGCAAACCAGGCGGTATCTTTGGTTTTTAGCGCCTCGACAAAGGCGTAGCGCAGGAGACCGGAACAATCCCGATAACGAGGGTCCCAATCATCAGCAATGGCGGTATATTGGGCTTCGGCAATGCTGGCGAACCAGTCCAAAAAAGCGGCGCGGTCTGCCGCCGAGCTGATTTCGGTGGCGTCGGGGTAGCCATCAGCATCGCTGTCCAGCGCGGGGTTTGCCAGCGTTAGATTGCCTAACAGGATGAACAGTACCGGCCACCATCGCCACACGTTAAAACCTCCATTTCGTGCGGGTCTGTTGCTTTTTGTAAACCTATTATACACACGATGTGTAAGTAATTGACTCTCGGATGAAGATTAGATGAAGAAGGGTGCTTGCAGTTTTTAGGTCAGGTCTCTACTTGGCTCTAAAAACTTATCAGGGAAGCTCTGGCGGAATAGCTCCCAGCTGGCCCAGTCTCTGGCTTTATCCTGCTCTTCGGTCCACATCCAAAACGGGACATGGAGGGCTCGAGCGCACCTGAGTTCCTCATGGAAGATATAAGCGCTTAAACCCCCTGCAGGTATATAACCCAGAGCTTCAAAAGCCTGCAGAGCCGCTTCGCGGTCATAATCCAAAGCCCGGAATTCCGCTTGCCAGCCATCTTGCTTAAGCGTCATCAAGAGATACTGCGCCCGAGGGTCGTGGTTAAAAGGTGTGCCGACCGCGCCGGTATTGAGCACCTGATGTCTGCCCCAACGGCGCTTAAGAGGATAGTGCGTATGCGAACCGATGAGGATATCCGCCGGAAAATCCTGCACGATTTCTGAGATGGCTTCATCGCTTAGATATTTGCCATAGCCCTCACGGTAATGACGGGGACTGCCATGGGAAATGAGCAGGCTTGGCGCGCCATTTACTGCCACCCGGTGGGTCATGGGCAGTGTGCGCAAGGCGTCGATCCAGCCGGCTTCGGCAAGTTGCCGGGCCGTCCAGGCCATGGCCTGCCAAAAGGGATCATCAAACCACTGACCAGGGATATCCGGCGAACGGTCAATCCATTTGCGCATCAGGTCGTCGTGGTTGCCCAGTGTGACCACGATATCCGGTTTTATCAGGCGCTCCATCACCGCGACATT
This sequence comes from Trueperaceae bacterium, assembly GCA_030147925.1. Lineage (GTDB taxonomy): Bacteria > Deinococcota > Deinococci > Deinococcales > Trueperaceae > JASBUK01. The sequence continues at coordinate 39,056 of JASBUK010000109.1, read as the reverse complement.
AGCGGGGCCGCGGTTGACCAGGTCGCCGTTGACGATAAGCTGGTCTACCCCTTGTTTTGCTGTATCAGCCAGCACCGCCTCCAGCGCTGGTAAATTGCCGTGAATATCCGCTATGATTGCCAGTCTCAAGATAGCTTAGTCTAACAGCTAGCCCCTTAATCGAAAGTGAGGTGCGCAGATGGGGGTGAGCTGCTATGACTATATGGCGCTGTCACAGAAACTTGATTTTGCCTTAAGATTATGATTTGGGGTGATGGTTCTTTGGCTCGTCCAGAAAATAAGGACATATGCCTGTAGCCAAAGCTCGGCTTTGGCGCTATAGTTAGCGCTGTTGGCTGTAAATGTGAGGGGGTCAACGACTATAAAAATGACTTAGTAACGTAGCGGCAACAATGGCTTAGGAAAACAAATTGATTTTAAAAAGGGATTATTGGGAGTTGCCGCTCTTAAGAAAGGGGAGAATTATGCTTGACGCTATTGCCCGCGTGATTACCAGCCCGTTGGGCTTTTTTACAGATTTAGCCGAAGATGAGAAAAAGGCCGGAGGAGCCTTTTGGGTCGTGCTTTTAGTGGTGGTTTTATCGGCGGTGAGTGCCTATTTTGCTACCTTGCCCCAGGCCGATGCTTTTGGCCCGGATAGCCCCATTGCTGGCTTTGCCGTGATTGCCGCAGTAATCATTGCTTCTTTGTTTAGCCTGCTGAGCTGGCTGATATTTGGCTTGTTGGCAAGGATTGCTGCCGGTATGAATGTAAAACCCTGGGCGGTGGTGGGCTACGCCATGTCGCCACAATTGCTTATCAGCACGCTGATAATTATCATTGCGGTTCTCTTTCCCGTTAAGGTGACGCCGATCATCGCCGATTTTAGCGACGTCGAGGCTATTCGCGAGGCCAGTGCCCGCCTAACGCAAGAAATTCAAAGCAGCATCTACGGGCGCAGCAGTATGATTCTGAGCTATGTCAGCGCCGCCTGGTGGTTGTTTTTGATTTATCTTGGCCTGCGGGAAACCAGCAAGGACGCCGCTAAAGCTATTCGTGGCACCGTGCTCATTGGAGTTGTTTATGCGGCCTTCTTGCTTGGCCCCTGGTTGTTTGGCAATTTGCGCTAATACCAAACGCTCTTAAGAGCGTATCCTCAAATGATTCTAACTGTGAAACCGTTAAATCAATTTGGTATAAGCTGCGCGCCAGGAAACTTTTAGACAGCCTTTAATGTAACGCCCGACTTTGTTTTCTGGGCTCAGTCTCCCTAGGCTGGAGAACGTTTTAGGAGGAAGCATTATCTTAAGCTATGTAAAGAGTGTCTCGGTGGCATTGACAGCTGTCAATGCCATCCGAGCAGCGCGAGTAGAAATAAAGGCAGTCAATCCACTGTCAACCAGAATGAAACGGACTATAAATATACGTTATATCGCTATTGCTTTTGTCGGCTTGTTGCTGTGGCCTATGGCTTTTGCGCAAGAGGCTCCGCTGTCTTTTGAGGATGCGCTGAGCCAGGCACTAAAAAGTCCTAATGTGATATTGGCCCAGAGCCAACTTGAATTGGCCAAGCGTCAGTTGGCCGTGGCAAGTTCGCTGATCTCCGCCGAAATCTCGGCGGGTTATAGCGCAAGCTGGGGAGAGCTTAACGCCCCGAGCCTAAGCGAGCCACAAAGTTTGGACGACAGCGGCTTTGACCCGCTTACCCTAAATGCCACGCTGAACGTTATTCCCTTTGGTCCTAATTACGAGCGGATTCAGCGGGCGCGCTATGGGCTTACGCAGGCCCAAAAAACCTTAGAAGATGAACGAACCAACGCCGTTATCGATGTGACGCAGCGCTATTTAACCGCGCTACGTGCTCGCCAAGAAGAGGATGTTGAGGCTCTTAATGTCGAGCTTGCCCTACTAGAGCTTGAGGCGGTAAGTGCACGTCTTGAGGTGGGTGCGGCCAATGAAGCGCAGGTCTTACAAGCCGAGATTGCCTTAAGCCAAGCGGAAAACGACCTGGCCACGGCGCGGCGGGAAAGTGTGCAAGTGTTGGCTTCGCTGTCGCTGGCCTTGGGCATGCCGCTGAGCGCCGTGGCTGGGGAGCCACCGACAAGCAAGACACCCGAACTGAGCACCGAGTTGGCGCTGGATAGGCGCAGTGATGTTATAAACGCTCGGCTGGCCGTTGCCGAAGCCGAGCTTAACGCGGCGAGTACTCTGCGTGAAAATCTGCCCAGCGGATCGTTTAATATAGATTACGTCAGCAGTAGCGACACTCAGAGTTTTAGTTTGGGGGCTGGCTTTGATACGCGCAGTTTTCAGCCGTCGCTATCGTCAGGTCTTGATTTTGACTATGAAAATCCGGGCGCGCCGCCTGAGGCCAGCTCACAGAGCTTAAGTCTGCGTTTGGGTTTGCGTATTCCCCTTGATGTCGCGCTGTCCGATGCGCTTGCCGCGGCCCGCCTGTCTGTTGAACAGAGCCAACAACGTGAGGCGCAAACGCTGGAACTGGCCAAGCTGGACATCGACAATCAGCAAAGCAGTCTGCAAGCGGCGGAGGCTGGCCTGGCCCTGGCGCAGAAATTGCTGACACAAAGCGAACAGGCCGCAAAGGATGCCGAGCAGCGTTTTGAACTGGGGCTGACAACCGTGCTGGACCTAAAACGGGCTGAGCTTAGCGCTGCTGAGGCCGCCCTTAATTATGACCGAAGCCGCGACATCGTGCTGCTGGCGCGCTTGCAGCTTGCTAAAGCCCTGGCAATGAATCCTTTTGAGGTGTTTTAAGTGCGTCACATTTTATTTCTTTTTTCAGCTTTAACTTTTTTTGCCCTGGCGCAACCGGCCCCCATGTCACTGACAGAGGCTATCGCATTGGCGCCGGAGTTTGATGTCGAGGTGATCTCGGCGCGGGCTGACTTAGCAGCAGCCGAGCGTGAACTGGCGCGAACCGAGGCCGATCCGCTGGCTTTGCGTTTGCCTTTGGTGCAAGCGCAGCAGGCGCTTGCCAATGCCCAGGGTGATTTGGACAATGCTTTGCTTGCGGCTCGAGCCACCGTATCCGATGCTTATTACGTAGCCCTTGAGGCCGATGAAGTCCTGATCTTGGCCGAGATGCGCCAGGCGATTGCCGCGACCAGTCTGGAGGCCACCCAGATTCGCTATGAGGCCGGGGCAGCCACAGAGCTCGAGCTCGAGCGTGCCCAAAATGATCTGCTGGCGGCAGAGCGCAGCAGCCAGGACGCCAGACAAAGCAAAAATCTGGCCTACAGCGAGTTGGCCAGCTTAATCGGCAAGGCCGATAACGACTTTATTTTGAGCACTGACTTTGCTCTTGACGATATTCCCAGCTTGGCAGAAGCTCTCTCGGACTTGGCTAATAACAGCCAGTTGCGCAGAGCCGAACAGACAGTGGAGATTGCCCGTATTCAACTGGAGTCAGTGGATAATGCTTTTAGCGCCCAAGCCGAAATCGAAACCGCTCGCGACGCCTTGCAAAACGCTGAGATTCGCTTAGCAGATACCCGGCGTAGCCTAGAGCTTAGTATTCGGCAGAGCTATAATCTGCTGCTGGCCGCCCAGGGTCGCCTGGAAAATGCCAATGCTAATGCGGCTACCTCGGCTGAAAACTTAGAGGCTCAGCGCTTGCGTTTTGAAGCGGGCAGCATTTCGCTGCTAGCTTATGAGCAGGCCAAGCTCGATCACGCTAACATCGTGGCTCAGGCCAACTCGGCCCGTTATGACCTGGCTCAGGCTCTCACGCAGCTTAAACGCAGCGCCAAGGGAGCAAACCTACCGTGAGCCTGGCACAGCCAAGAAGACGCCGTATAGGACGCTGGATAATACTGGTGCTGCTGGTTGTGGCCGTGGCCGTGGCAGCCTTCGGCATCTTGCGCCGACGCAATAGCGGAGCCGAGCAGCGCACCTTAGTTGAAAGGCTCGAGCAAGGCCTGTTTGTGCGCGAAGTCTCCGGCACCGGCACAGTAGAAGCTTCTCGGGAGCGCAATCTAAGCTTTAAGAGCAGCGGTATCGTGGCCGAGATTTTAGTTACAGAAGGGCAAGCTGTAGAAGCGGGGACTTTGCTGGCCAAACTAGAAACAGCGTCATTGCAGCGCGAGCTAGCTTCAAACCAGACCAGCTTGCAATCAGCTCGAGCCGATTTGCAGCGCATCCTGGCGCAGCAGCAAATCGACCAGTTGGATTTGCGCAGCAGTATTGCCAGCGCCGAAGACAGCCTGGCCAACGCGCAACAGAGCCTAAGCGACGCTCAGGATGAACTGGCTGTGACCGAACAACTTTTTGCCAGCGGTGCGGCTTCCCGCAATGAACTACAGGCTGCTCAAGATGCCTTTGCCACTATGCAGCGACGTGCTAACCAAGCAGAGATTGCCCTGCAAAGCACCCGTACCCGGGAAGCCTCGTTCAACCAGCTGGCGGCGGCTCAACAAGCCAGCGCCGAAGCCAATATCGCCTCACTGGAAACGTCTATTGCTAACTTGCAAGAGCGCCTTGACGAGGCCGAACTCTTGGCGCCCTTTGCTGGAGTGGTCGCCGCAATAAACTTTGATTTAGGGGATACGGTGAGTCCGGCTGACACTGTGCGACTGGTGGATACTTCCCGGCTTACCGTCAAAGCCCGCTTTGACGAAAACCGGGCGCTCGAGCTAAGCCCTGCTCAGAGTGCAAGAATCATCCCCGATGCCGATACTACCCGCGAGCTTGAGGCTGTGGTTACGCGGGTGAATCCGGTGGCACTGCGCGAGGGTAGCGCCGCCCAACTGGGTGCCGATATCGACTTTGGCGAATCCGCCCAACAGGATATTGCCCAGGGCCTGATCAAACCCGGCTATACCGTGACGGCTCGCGTCACGGTTAACAGTCTGGATGATGTTTTGCTGATACCTCTTGAGGCTATAACCGAAACAAATGAAGGCAGTTGGGTTTACCGCGTCAGCGAGCTCGAGCCGGGTGGTGGCACGGCTGAGCGCACGGATATCAATATTCTTGACCGCAATGCCACAGTAGCCGCAGCCGAAAGTAGCGAGCTTAGCGCCGGAGATTTGATTGCCCTGATAAATATAGATGAGATTGCAGATGGCGAAGCGGTGGAGTACACGCCGATTGACGAGACCGAGGAAACACCCTAGCTTATGGCAAAGATTGACGCCCCTAATAGCGCTAATGTGATTGAGGCCAAAGACTTGCGCAAGATTTATCGTCTCGATGGGGGTCTGGAGGTGCATGCCTTGCGCGGTCTCGATTTGACGGTTAATTACGGGCAATACGCGGCCATCATGGGGCCGTCTGGCTCGGGTAAATCCACCTTGCTGCAAATCATCGGCTGTCTTGATCCGCCCACCAGCGGCTCTTATAAGCTTGCTGACCAGGAAGTATCTGCTCTGAGTGAGGACGAACTCTCCGAGATTCGCAACCGGCGCATAGGCTTTATCTTTCAGGCCTATAATCTCTTGCCCCGCGCCGACGCCCTGCATAATGTGGCGCTGCCGCTGATGTATCGAGGGCTATCGGGCAAAGAACGCATTAAGAGGGCCAAAGAAGCGCTGGATCGCGTCGGTTTGAGTGATCGTTTGGATCACCGCCCCAACCAGCTTTCCGGTGGGCAAAAGCAGCGGGTCGCCATTGCCCGGGCGCTGGCAACCGACCCGGATATTTTGCTGGCCGATGAGCCCACCGGTAACTTAGACAGCAAGACCGGCACGGAAATCCTGGGGCTTTTCCAGGAGCTACATGAAGAAGGACGTACCATTTTGATGGTGACGCATGAGAAAGAAGTAGCCGAACACTGCAAGATCATCATTCATATTCGCGATGGAGCCGTTGAGAGCATTGAAGAGATTAAAGAGCGCCGCCAGGCCGCTTTCACGGGCTTGATATCATGAAAAAGCAGCAAGATTACGCTCAAGCTTATGCTAAGCAGATAAGAACCAGGCAGGGAGGCGCAGATGTTTTTTGAAAATATCAGCACCGCGTTTGAAGCCCTGTTTAGCAACCGCCTGCGTTCTCTGCTGACCTTGCTCGGAGTGGTTATTGGTGTTTTTGCCGTTACCACGACCATCAGCATGGGTGAAATAGCCACGGCGGGCATTACCAATGAGTTGCAGAGCTTTGGCTCACAATCGCTCTTTGTCGTCGTTGATCAGGACAACCCACAAGCGCTGCCGTTTAGCGATGAAGACATCGGGGCTTTGTCGCGTTTACCCATCGACATCCTGCGCAGCCGCTCGGTGAGTGGCCAGGGACGAGCCGGCAGCGAGGAAGGCAATATCACCCTAAACGGCCAGACTGCCAATGCCGTGACGGTAGACCGCAGCTTAGAGCTTGCCCGAGGGCGTTATTTTAGTGAAACCGAGTACAACCGGGCGGCCCCGGTCATCGTTCTTTCCGCCGATGCCGCCGAGGATTTCTTTCCTGATATCGACAACCCTATCGGTCAGGAAGTCAGCGTAAATGTGCGGGGCTCGCGCACCTTTTATACCGTCATTGGCGTTAAGGAACGCATCGGTGGCGCTTTAGGTGCTTTTGCTAATGATATCAGCGGGGATGTCCCGCTCGAGACGCTCTATACCAACTTTCCTTTTGTCAGTCGCGGCGAATACCCCTTTTTCCCCATCACTATTGACCTGGATGTAAATGCCAAAGACATCGAAGAGCAGGTACGCGCTATTTTGGATCGCCGCCGTGGGGACGACACCTATCTCATTCAGACCATCGAGGGCGCCTTGGGTTTGTTTAACACCATCACTGTGATTTTGCAGGCGGTGTTGGGCGGGATTGGTGCTATCAGTTTGCTGGTGGGTGGGATTGGTATTTTGAATATCATGCTGGTCTCGGTCACGGAGCGAACGCGGGAAATTGGTCTGAGGAAAGCTTTGGGCGCTAAGAAAAGCACCATCTTGCAGCAGTTTTTAATTGAGGCCGTGGTGCTGACCATGCTGGGCGGTTTGGTCGGTGTTTTGTTTTCTGTGGGTAGCCTTTATCTGATTGTGGCGCTGGTGCCTTTTTTGGAAAGCGTAGTGATAAATCCCTTGGTTATCCTGTTGGCTTTTGCTGTGAGTGTGGCCACTGGCATTATTTTTGGGGTGTGGCCTGCCAATCGTGCGGCTAACTTAAGCCCTATCGAGGCTTTGCGCTACGAGTGATTAAGCTCTGTCTGGGCTGCGGCTCTCATGACCGCTACCGGGGCGCTTAGGCCGGTCCAGGCCTTAAAGGACTCGGCTCCCTGATAGACCAACATGGCCAAGCCGTTTTGAGTTTTTAGTCCTTGCGAACTAGCGTCGCGCAGGAGTTTGGTTTGGGCTGGGCGGTAGATGATGTCGCAGACCAGTCCCGTGCGGGGCAAGGCGGTGGCGGGCAGCGGGGAGATGTTGGGGTCGCAACCCTCTTTTGCCATTCCGACTGAACTGCAGTTGACAAGCAGGTCGGCAGACTTAGCCCTATCTGAAAGCTCCGTTTTAGCAAGTACAAAAATTTGTCCTAGCTCAGAAAAATCGTTTGCTAAGGCTTGCGCTCTTGCTTGGCTGCGGTTGTAAATCATGAGTTTGCCCACCCCTGCTTTAAGCAGGGCATAGGCCACGGCTCGAGCTGCCCCGCCCGCCCCGATCATCAAGGCTGTTTGGCCTTGGGGGTCAAAACCGGCATCCTCGCTAAGCGCTCGTAAAAAACCGGCGGCATCGGTGTTGTGCCCGAGCAGCCAGCCGTCATTATTGATGATGGTGTTGACTGCGCCAATGGCTTTAGCGGTATCGCTCAATTCGTCAAGCAGCGGCATCACGGCTAGCTTGTGTGGAATGGTGACGTTGGCTCCGTAAACCTCGGTTTTACGCAGCATCTCAAGCGTAGTTTGAAGCTGCTGCGGCAGGACGTCTAGCGCTTGATAATCTGCCGCCAGACCCAGGTGCGCAAAGGCGGCATTGTGCATAGCCGGGCTCAGCGAGTGCCCAGCAGGGTGGGCCAATAAGAAGACCTTTTTCACGCGGGTATTAGCTCGAGCTCCTCTGTTATCACCCTTAGCGCCATTTGTACGTCTTCATCGCTGATCTGATAATGCGTGACCAGGCGAATGCTCTTAGGCCCCAGGGCGTTGCATTTGACGCCGCGTGCAGCCAGACGCTCAGCCAGTGCCGGAGCTTCATTTACCTGAAAATAAACCATATTGCTTTGCACCGCTGTTAAATCGAGGCTGATGTTAGGAAGAGTTGCCAGAGTTTCGGCTAAGGCCCGGGCTCGAGCATGATCTTCGGCCAAGCGTTCGGTCATGGTTTGCAAAGCGACTATACCGGCAGCGGCAATAACACCCGCCTGGCGCATCCCGCCGCCTAAGAGCTTGCGGTAGCGGTGCGCTTGCCTGATAAAGTCTTTAGAACCCAGGAGTACCGAGCCAACCGGCGCGGCTAAACCCTTGGACAAACAAATGGATACCGAATCAAAGGGCGCACAAAGATCGCTGATTTCAACTCCCAGAACGGTAGCGGCATTGAAAGCTCGAGCCCCATCAAGATGTAGCGGCAAACCTTCTTCTTTGGCAAGCCCCGAGATTTCTTGACAGCGGGCTAAGGGCACTACCGTCCCGCCGGCTTTGTTATGGGTATTTTCCACAACGATTAAACCGGCGGGCGCCTGGTGGACGCTGCGGTGAATAGCTACCCGAATATCTTTAGCCTCGGGGACGCCCAAAACGGTGGGGACAAGGCGCGGCATGAGGCCACTGATGACCGCCATAGAGCCCGGCTCGTACTCATAGATATGTGCCCCCTCGGGGGCAATTACTTCCTGACCACGCTGGGTATGCACGGCCAGCGCCACCTGATTGCTCATGCTGCCCGAGGGCATAAACAGACCCGCCTCAAGACCGGTCATTTCTGCCAGCATGTCTTGCAAACGGTTTACCGTTGGGTCTTCGGCATAGACATCGTCACCGACTTCGGCTGCCGCCATAGCCTTAAGCATGGCAGAGGTGGGCTTGGTTACGGTGTCGGACCTTAGGTCAATAACGCGCATGGAATATCCTAACCCACCCAGCTTATTTTTTGTCTTAGCCGCTGGCTAATTCCGCTTGTTCTTTTTGATACCAGTCCCAAAATCTCTTAACGCCTTCATCGACGGAGATGCTGGGCTTAAAATCCAGCAGTCGGCGGGCCTTGCTGATATCGGCGTAGGTCACATACATATCGGCGGCTAATTTGGGTTTGCTGATTAAGTTGGCCTTGCGTCCGGCGAGGTGCTCGAGCTTATCGATAAAATCTGCTAAAGCCACCGGCTCGCCACGGCCTAAGTTGATAATCTCATAACCAAGAGGGCGATCTATCGCGGTCACCACACCCTTAACGGTATCCTCAACATAAGTCCAGTCGCGGCGCATGTCGCCTTCATAAAGGGGAATTTGCACGCCTTTATAAATGCTTTCCGCCAAGAGATAGGGCATCATATCGGGGCGGCCATGGGGGCCGTAGACGGTAAAAAAACGCAGCGCGGTAAAATTCAGCTTATAAAGATAATGATAGCTGTAACCAAGCATCTCGGCAGCCCGCTTAGAAGCGGCATAAGGCTGAATGGGGCGATCACAGGGGTCGGATTCTACAAAGGGCAAGGTCTTGGTGTTGCCGTAAATCGAGGAGGTGGAGGCGCAGACAAAGTTCTCAAGCCCACCGGCGGCCAGCGCAGCGTCCATGAGGTTCTGGCTGCCGTTTAAATTGACATTTACGTAGAGCGCGGGTTTAGCCACTGCATTGCGCACGCCGGCCATGGCGGCAATATGGGCCACCGCCACAAATTTTTCCTCGGCAAAAAGCGCAAACATTTGTTCACGGTTGCGAATGTCGGCCTCGGCTAACCTAAAATTCGGATACTTTTTTAAGCGCTGAGCATTGCGGCGTTTTTTCGCAGGGTCGTAATAATCATTAAAGTTATCCAACCCCACAACCTCGTCGCCGCGTTTGGCCAGCGCCTCGGCGACATGCCCGCCGATAAAACCTGCTGCCCCGGTAACCAAAATTTTCATCTTAAGCCTTGCCTTTCAGAGAGTGGGAAGAAAAAAGTGAAAAGTAGAAAGTAAGTAGAAAGTGGTTAGTAGGAAGTAGAAGCCAGGGATTTTTTGGCGGTGGCATTCAGGCAAAGGGAATTTGTCAGTTAAGCGCAAACGTCTAAAATGAACTCGATGAGGAACCTTCTAAAAACGCCTTTCCTACCTACCACCAACCACTCACCACCTACCACCGACTACTTGTGCTACACCGCCCTTCAATTAGGAGAAGAAGCATCATTTATTTGCATTGTACGGTAGCAACGCCCAAAGACAAGCTAAAAACTCACAGCATTAGACTGCTCGAGCCAATCTCTAAAAGCGCCTAGCCCACGCTGATACATCTTGCGACGGCGCTCGGCCCGGCCAACGCCCTTTTCTTTTTTGATTGTCGGCACTAGCCCCCAGTTGGCGTTCATCGGTTGGAAATTATCCGGATTGGCGCTGGCTAAAAAGCGCAGCAGCCCGCCCAGCATAGTTGTCTCCGGGGGCAGTAAAGGCGCCAGGCCAAGGGCTTGTCTGGCGGCGTTACTACCTGCCAACCAGCCGGTAGCCGAAGATTCTAAATAGCCTTCGGTGCCGGCCAGCACGCCAGCGACAAACAGCTTGGGATGCTCGCGCAAATTAAGCTCGGGGTTTAAGAGCTTAGGGGCGTTTAGATAGGTGTTGCGGTGCATGACTCCGTAGCGGATGATCTCGGCTTGTTCCAGACCCGGTAGGCTGCGAATCACTTCTTTTTGGTCGCCCCATTTCAAACCGGTCTGAAAGCCGACAAGGCTCCACATTTGCCCGCGTAAATCCTCTTGGCGCAGTTGCGCTACCGCATAAAAGGATTCGTCTGTTTCTGGATGTCTAAGCCCAACGGGCTTTAAGGGGCCAAAACGCGGCGTGTCATAGCCGCGGCGCGCCAATTCCTCAATGGGCATGCAGCCCTCGAAAAATTCTAATTTTTCCCAATCATGTGGCACATGTTTACGGGCTTGTGACAAGGTATTAAACCAGTTATCGTATTGCTCTTTGTTAAGAGGCAAATTGAGATAATCCGCTCCCTGTTCGTATCTGCCCTTGCGGTAGGCAATGTCCAGATTGATGGATTCATAGCTGATAACGGGAGAGGCCGCGTCATAAAAACCCAAAAATTCCATGCCGACCTTGTAACGGATAGCCGCGACCAGCGCGTCTGAGGTCAGAGGCCCCGAGGCAATAACGACTATGCCTGAGGGGATTTCGGTCAGCTCTTCGCGGTGGATCGTGATATTGGGATGACTTTCCAAGGTCGTGGTGATTTGCTGTCCAAAGGCCTCGCGATCGACTGCCAGTGCTCCGCCCGCCGGTACCCGCGAGGCTTTAGCGGTGTTCATTACCAGCCCACCGGCGGCTAGCATCTCGGCTTGCAGCAGTCCTTTGGCATTAGTTTCGCTCTCGCCGCCAAGACTGTTCGAGCAGACAAGTTCGGCAAACTTATCCGTGTGGTGTGCCGGTGTCATCTTTTTGGGGCGCATTTCAAAAAGCTCTACTTGCACGCCTAGATTAGCGGCGGCCAAAGCGGCGTCGCTGCCGGCTAGACCTGCGCCAATGACGGTGATTTTGGCTTGTGGTTTAATGGTCATAAGGGGGTCACTTTCACTGGGCTAGTTTGGATCAGCCACTGCTTATAACAAACTTGTAATGATGGCGCAATATCCATCGTTTAAGCTGAGCGTTCTCGCCTTCAGTTCGGAAACCGTTACGCTACGCGGCATCCTGAACACGAGTGGTTTTAATGGCACACTGCGGCATTAAAACAGCGCTTTGATATTAGTTTATCAAGTCACGAGAACAACTAAAGAGCGTGGCGAAACAAGCATAAGGCGGCTTATGACGCATTAAATTAACTATTTTCTAAACTTTGTCAGAATTCTGTTAGAACTTATCCGTTAGATTGACTTATGGAGTTTGATTATGAGATCGATGTCAGTTAACCCGACTATTCTTGTCGCTGATAACGAGCCTTTGCACCGTGATCTCATCGATATGTTGCTCTCGCCTGACGATTATCAGTTGGTGATGTTTGGTGATGGCAGGCAAGTGCTCGAGTATTTGCGCCACAACACGCCGGAAGCCACTATCTTAGCCGCCGATTTACCCTTGGTTAGCGGGGCGGATATTTGCAGCAAGATGAAAAGTATCAAGCGTTTGGCCCAAGTGCCCGTTGTTCTTACCCTACCGCCACACGATAACTTAGACCAGGATGACAAAACTCTTGAGTTTGCCAAATTTGTCAAAGCCGATCTGATGCTGCACAAACCCTTGGGGGATAAAAACGTACGTGAGCGGCTGAGTCGCTTGCTTAGCCCTCAGGATGATACTGCCAGTGAAAACCCGACTGGTGATACCCAAGTGATCGAAGAGACCCTGCGAAAGCTTGAAGGTGCTGAAATATGACTGATGTTTCGCTGGAGGCTAGAATCGAGGCTTTGGAGCGCGAGAAAGAAAGCTTGCAGGCCGAAATAGCCCATCTTAAAAAAGCCAACACGGTAATGACACCCACATCTGAAGAATTAGAAGAGCTGCGCACGCAAACTGAAGCGCAGGCACAAAAAATCGCGGAGCTAAAAAAACGTAACCGCTATCTATTAGCCGAGCTCGATCGCAAAACAGAACTGCTGGAAAAACCTCGCGGGCTTTTTAACCGACGAACCAGTTGACGGCACTATTGAGAGAATTGTTGCTGCTAAAGCATTTTGACACTGGCTAAGTGTAATAAGCAGAGGCCAGGAGTTTTCCAGGGGCAAGAATCAGATAATTGGAATTTATCAACCCTTAATACCGATTCCGTTTAAAAGCCGAATTAATTTCGGCTTTTTTAGGCGAGTGGGTCCGAGCGTAGCGAGAACGATAGCCTGAGAAGGATCGAACCAAGCGCCTTTCATAACACTTAAGGAATTAATCGGACTCAGTATAAGCGCTAATGCTAAAAATGAACTCAGTTGAGAGGGCTTTATAAAAATGTTGTTCCCACTCACCACAAACTACCAACCACTAACTACCCACTACCAATTAAGCAATTTGCACAAGCGGCAAGGCGACTAAGTGCTTTTTGCCCCAATTGTGAATAGCCTCGATAACGCTGCGTAACTCTTTACCTGAGTCTGTTAGTTCGTAGCTGCTGCGTGGCGGCATGACCGAGCAAACTGTTTTGCTGACCAAACCCAGTGCTTCTAAGCGCTCGAGCCGTTGCGCTAAGGTAGTTGGATTGCAACCACCGATTTCCCGCCCTAATTCATTAAAGCCCCGTGGCCCCTCTAAGAGCGTGCTGATAATATGCAGCACCCACTTTTCCTGCAAAATCTGAATTGCCTCATAAGCGGGGCAGCTAAGAGCATCATCCTTCATGCGTTTAGTATAGCACTTACACTTTAATTTTTATAGTGCTTGGTATTATTTTGGTGTGACCCGGATGCCGTAGCATAGCCAAAAAGAGAAGCGGCGCTTGGGTGAAATAGATTAAAAGGGACAAGATTATGACTTTACCGGCAGAAACACGTATCGGCCATGTGCATCTTAAAGTTGCTGACCTAGAAAAGTCTCTGGCCTTTTACCGTGACCTTCTTGGCTTTGAAATCACCAGCTACTATGGCGACTCGGCAGTCTTTCTCTCAGCCGGAGGCTACCATCATCACATCGGTTTGAACACCTGGCACAGCCAGGGGTCAAGTCCCCCTCCGGTGGGTCACACCGGGCTTTATCACGTGGCCATACTTTTGCCTGATCGCCAGTCTTTGGCCCGCTTGGTCAAGCGGTTGCTCGACGCCCGCTATCCGCTACAGGGAGCGTCTGATCATGGCGTGTCTGAGGCTGTTTATTTAGCTGATCCTGATGATAACGGGATTGAACTTTATGTGGATAGACCCCGGGAAAGCTGGCCTAAAGATGCCGAGGGCAATTTGCAGATGTTTACCCGGCCTCTTGACCTCACGCAGCTCTTGGCCGAACTTTAACCCATTTTTCCCGATTTTGTTGGTGCGTAATTCCTATTGCCGTTTGGGTTGAGGTGATAAACTAAGCATTAAGGAGAGAAATTCATGTGGGTGATTCGTCACCTTCAAAATTCACTCAGCTTGATGCCGTAGTCAAACTGTGTGGCCGACAGGTCACTTGTGAAAGGAGCGTTATGAACATCTATAAGTTGATCGGACGCAACCTCGAAATCACTGACGCCATGCGCAGCTATGCCGAAGAGAAGCTGAGCAAACTGAATCGTTTTTCGGGACGGATTGACGAGGACGCCGCGGCCAAGGTCGTCATGTCCTATGCCACGGGCAACAAAATCGCCGAACCGGCCAAAGTAGAAGTGCAACTCAACGTCCCTGACGGCATTGTGCGTGCCGAAGAAAGCGGCCAGGATACTTATGCGGCCATTGATAAGGTAGTGGACCGGCTCGAGCGACAGCTAAAGCGCTTTAAGAGTCGCATGATTGCCAGGCGCAGCGTTGAGACTCCGCAGCCCGAAGAACCTGAAACTCAGTTTAAGGAACCGGCCATTGTGCGCACCAAACGCCACGTGTTGCGTCCCATGTCTCCCGAGGACGCCGCCATGCAGATGGAGGCTTTGGGTCACAGCTTTTATGTCTTTCGCAATGCTGAGACCGAAGATGTCAATGTGATTTACCTGCGTCTTGATGGTGATTATGGGCTGATTGAACCTTCCGGTTGATGCTTTTTGATACTGAGGGCAAATGACCTTAAATTCAGGGCGAGTTAATCTCGCCCTTTTTTATGAGGGCTTCTCAGCCAATCTCTAATTTACTGTCATAGAATCGGTCTATGCCTAGACCGCGTTTTTTTCTGAGCATCGGCCTGATTGCGGCCAGTATTTTATGGTTGGGGATTTTTGCCGCCAGGCCAGAGCGCCGCATACCCTTGCCAGCGGTCCAGACGGTAGTTTTTGATCCTTACAGCCAAGAAGTTTTAAGCTCTTACCGCTTATTTCGAGAGGCCAGTTTAAGTCAGGATAAGCAGGCTCTTTTAAATCTGCTGGAAAATGTTCGGGGCAGTTTTTTAGAATATCGCATCTTGCTTAGCTTGGCTCAAGACCCTGGCATTGCCGCTAAGCAGCGGGCTGCTTATTTTCGGGCCGCGCTTGAAATTCGCATTGAAGACCCGCTGGCCAGGGCTGAAACCCGGCAGCTTCAGCTTGAATACGCGGCTGTTGCCGAGCAGGCCGGGCAACTGAGCGAGGCTAAGGAAGCCTACCGACAGGCTCTACCGCTGGAAGAAGCCATAGCAGGGCTTAAGAGGCTCGAGCCTCGACCGCTAAGCTTAGCCAACATATTCTTGCAGGCAAGGTTGTACCGCGAGGCTATCGAGACCTTAGATGGTCGCTTAGTACCTTCTATCGAAGCTCCGGCTTATCAGGCACTCGGTGAACCCCAAAAAGCCTTGGACGCCTATGAGCGCTGGCTTATTGAAATACCCGGCAGTCAAACCGCCCGCTATGGACAGGCCTGGATGCTTTTAGCGCTGGGTGAAAATGAAGCGGCAGACGCCGTTTTTGCCACTCTGAGTGGCGCGTCGGCGCTGTATGGCCGGGGGATTTTAGCGCGTCGGGCGGGTGATATCACGCAGGCCGTTGACTTTTATCGGCAAAGTGGTGAAGCGCGGTATCTGTGGTACGCCACCGAATTGCTCGAGCAACAAGGAAAGCTAAACGAGGCCAGCAAGCTTTATCTTGAGCTGGCGCAAATGGATTCAAACTATACCGATGACGCCGCCTACCGGGCGCTGGTATTAGCGCAGCGCCTTGATGATACCGAAACTGCTAAACGCGCTTACGAGCTGCTGCCGTCACTTTCTTACTTTGGCCTGCGCCAGGGAAAGACGCCGCCTTTACCAACCAAGTCCGAGTTGCCCTGGCAAGAACCGGAGGTGCTTAAGCTCGCCAATGCCCTAGTTAGGGCCAACGACCTAGAAGCTGCCGTTGGCGAACTACTCTTTGCCCTACGCGAAGCTAAAGATGAAACCACAGCCATAAATCTGGCCGAAGCCCTGCAGCGTTTGGGCGAATTCCGCCAGAGCCAACGTGCTGCTGAGGCCTATCTGCGTGCGGGTAGCCAGGACCTGCGCACCTGGCGCTTGGCCTATCCGCAAGCCTATGCCGACTTGGTCAGAACGCAGGCCGGTGAACAGGATCTTGAACCTGCCCTTATCTGGGCGATCATGCGCGAGGAATCGCGTTTTTACCCTAAGGCCGTTTCCCGCTCCAATGCTAAAGGCCTGATGCAATTTATCCCCAGCACCTGGGATTGGGTAGCAGAGCTGCTCAAAGAATCTCCCGGGGAACCTTTTAAACCGGTAGATAGCATTCGCTATGGGGCCTTTTATCTGCGTTGGTTGCTGGATTACTTTGCTGATGATATCGAGCGGGTAGTGCCCTCTTACAATGGCGGGCAAGGATATATAAGACGGCTTTATGAGTCGGCTCCGGTAAATGAAAACAAGATGGAGTTCTATCGCTTTATTGATAAGCCGGAGACAAGGGAGTATTTGCAAAAGGTGCTGCTCAGCTATGAGATTTACCAGCGCCTTTACGCCCCGGATATGGTGTCTGTGCCCAATTAGCTTCTGTTCATAGTTCATTAAAAAAATCTGTTACCCTTATCCGGTGAGTTATATTCTTGTCCTCTTAGGGATTATTTTGCTTTATTTGGGTGGGGAATTTTTGGTTCGTAATTCCAGCCGCTTAGCGCGGAGTTTGGGCATCAGTCCGCTGGTGATTGGCCTAACGGTGGTGGCCTTTGGTACCTCGAGCCCGGAGTTGGCCGCCACCCTGGTTTCTGCCTGGCAGGGGATTCCCGCAGTGGCGATGGGTAATGTGATTGGCTCTAATATCGCCAACATTGGCCTGATTCTTGGTTTTACCGCCTTGATCTATCCCCTTAGTACCCGGAAGAGCTTTTTTCGGCGGGAGTTGCCCATCATGATCGGTGTGGAGCTTTTGTTGTTCCTGGGTTTGTGGAGCGGAGCTATCGAGCGCTACGAAGGCGTCATACTGCTGCTGCTGTTAGGTGGATTTCTAATTTTCCTCGTTAAAAACGATTCTGAAGTACTGGATGAATTTGCTGAGGCGGATGATGTGGCCATTCCCCTCTGGCGGACGCTTGCCGGTGTGGTGCTTGGAGTGTTTTTTTTAGTGCTTGGGGCGCGGGCATTGGTGGAGGGGGCGGTGGATATTGCCAGGAGTTTTGGTGTTGCCGAGCGTGTAATAGGCCTTTCGCTCGTCGCTCTGGGTACCAGCCTGCCCGAGTTGGCCAGCAGTATGGTGGCGGCCTTTAAGCGCGAGACGGATATTATTCTCGGCAATATCGTAGGCTCAAATATCTTTAATGTGCTGGCAATTTTAGGCACTACCTCGATTTTTTATCCTCTTGAGGTGAGCTATGCCAGCGTTAGCTCAGACCTCTGGGTGATGTTGGGGCTTAGTTTGCTTGTCGCGCCCCTGATGTTGCGGGGTTACCGTATGGGTCGTCGCGGCGGCAGCTTTTTGCTTTTGGCTTATGTTGCTTATATCGCCTACCTTTTTGCCTAGCTGTCAATAAGCGCAATCGCCTCAATTTCAATCAGAACGTCTTTGGGTAAGCGAGCCACTTCGACGGCGCTTCTTGCCGGGGGCGCATCTCCAAAAAATTCTGCATAGACCCCATTCATCTGGTCAAAGTGATTCATGTCCTGTAAAAAGCAGGTGCATTTAACGACGTTATCAAGGCTCGAGCCACCTGCTTCTAACACGGCTGATAAGTTAAGCAGCACTTGCCGGGTTTGCGCTTTAATTTCTCGTTCGACCAATTCCCCATCGGGTTTTAAGGGGATTTGCCCAGAGCTAAAAAGCATGTTATTGGCGCGAACAGCCTGTGAATAAGGACCGATAGCGGCGGGGGCTTTATTGCTAGAAACGATGGCTTTCATTTTCCTCCCTTAAAATGATGCAGCATTGACTAAACTTTCTCTGATAATTTTAAGCTAACCCAGACTAAAGAGCAGAAAGAGCAGCGTGAGCACCAAAGAACCCAGCAGCCAGAAGCGGTACGGATACAGGGGGTGGCGGTGCAACTTAGAGAAGAAATCCTGGCGCGGGAACACTTCCTCGACGGCGTGAATGCCGCTTTGGGTGGCGCTGATGTGAACGGATTTAAGTTCTTGGGCATCGGGCGGCAGGGCGTAATTTTTGTTTTTATGCGCCAGTTCTGCGACATGCAGCACAATGGCGGTGATGTTATCGGGGCTGCCGCGTTCGTTGGCAAGCCGGATTAGTTCTGCGCAAGCTTCTCCCGGGGACTTTTCGCTAATTACGTGCAGCAGTGTTTCATCGCGCAGCAGCATGCTGATGCCGTCGCTGCACAGCAGCAAGCGGTCACCGACTTGCAGTTGCATATGCAGGATGTCCAGTTTGATTTCCGGGCTGGCGCCCAGAGCGTTGGTTATGACATTGCGCCAGCGATGGCGTTTGGCCTCGCCCTCGCTCAAAAGGCCCTGCCGCACCCTGTCCGCTACCCAACTGTGATCCTGGCTTAGCTGACGAATCTCACCGTTACGAACCAGGTAAGCACGAGAGTCGCCAATGTGTCCGAGCAAGCCTACCTGATCGTCGATAAATAACGTGGTGAGGGTAGTACCCATGCCAAAATGTTCCGGATTTTCGGCGGCGTAATTATAGATTTCTAAGTTGGCTGTCTGCACCGCTTTGGCAATGGCCCCTGGAGGATGACTTTTGGCTCTTTCAAGCTCCCGGCGGATGATGCTTACGGCTTTCTGGCTGGCTATCTCGCCGGTTTGGTGGCCGCCCATGCCATCGGCTACCACGGCCAAAAAGCCCTGAGCGGGGATTTCACCCACGAAGTAGCTGTCCTGATTGATTGCCCGCACGCGTCCTGCTTCGCTGGCCCCGGCAGCGTGAATTTGCGTTCCAGCTTGTTTAGCAACAGGACTTTCTAATCCCATGACTTCCTATTATAGGGGTATTCAGGCGGGTTTTTAGCTAAACCTGGAAGGTGTCCCAAATTGTGTGTACTGAAACTGCCAGCTAGCGTTCCCGACATAATTTACAAACCAAAATACACAATTTGTGGTACACCGCCAAACCTGAGGCAAAACTACCGGGAGTACCTTTTTAGGAGAAGTCGGCGGCAGCCGCCAGCAACGCTTGTTTTGGGAGAATGGGGTATGCTGCTCGACATGAAGTTTGCCTATCAGATTGCCGAGGAGGTCAGGGCGCAAACGACTAGTGCCGAAGCGGTGGTGCAGACGGCTCTGGCTCGAGCCGGGGTGGTGCAGCAAAACTTAAACGCCTTTGTCACCATTGCGACAGAAGAAGCGCTAAAGTGGGCTCGAGCCCTGGATGCACGCATTAGGGCCGGTGAAGACGTGGGTGTACTGGCCGGAGTGCCGGTGGTTGTTAAGGACAATATCTGCACCAAGGATATTCGCGCCACGGCAGGTTCAAAAATCCTTAGTGAGTTTGTACCGCCTTATAGCGCCACGGTGGTGCAGAGGCTTGAGCAAGCCGGAGCCATTGTGATTGCCAAGGCTAACCTAGACGAGTTTGGCATGGGTGGCAGCAACGAAAATTCGGCCTTTGGTCCGACACTTAATCCCTGGGATAGTTCGCGGGTTCCCGGCGGCTCCTCGGGCGGTTCGGCGGTGGCGGTAGCTACTGGCGTGGCACCCTTGGCCCTGGGCACAGACACCGGCGGTTCGGTGCGCCAGCCGGCGGGTTTTAACGGCATTATCGGTTTTAAGCCTACTTACGGACGGCTGTCGCGCTACGGGGTGATTGCTTTTGCCAGCTCACTCGATCAGGTGGGGGTGCTCTGTCGCAGCAGTCGGGATTTGGCCCTGGCTATGGATGTGATGGCCGGACATGATGCTATGGACGCGACCAGCCTGGCGACGGATAAACCAATGTTTGGCGCAGCACTTAAGCAAGCAACCGACTTGCGCGGTTTGCGTATCGGACTAATCAGTGAACTTTCTGAGCAGGGCAATAGTCCGGGAGTGCTCGCAGCCTTAAAGCGAACAGTTGACAAGCTGACAACTCTTGGGGCTAGTGTGGGTGAAGTCTCACTGCCCCATGCTCCTTACGGTATCGCCAGCTATTATCTGGTGGCCACCGCCGAGGCCAGTAGCAACTTAGCGCGTTATGACGGCATGATCTACAGCGAACGCTCGGGCGATAACGGTTTGGGGCAGCTAGAAGTGATGATGCGCTCTCGGGGCGAGGGTTTTGGGCCGGAAGTGCGTCGTCGGGTGCTGATGGGCAGTTATGCTCTTTCCGCCGGTTATTACGACGCTTACTATGGCAAAGCATTAAAAGTGCGCCGCTTGATTGCTAATGATTTTGCTCGAGCCTTTGAAAACTTCGATCTGCTCATGACGCCGACCAGCCCCGGCACGGCCTACCCACTGGGAGAAAAGTCCGCTGATCCCCTGTCAATGTACTTAGATGATGTTGACACGGTCCTGGCCAACTTAGTGGGTCTTGGGGCAATCAGTGTGCCTGCGGGCAAAGCCGAGAATGAGTTGCCCTGTGGCGTACAGTTTTCTGCCCCGGTTTTACAAGACGAACGCTTAGTTAAGCTCACAGCGGTGCTAGAAGCTCATGACGGTGAGGCTTTTGCCCCCTTAGCACCCCTTTAACGCCTCACGCCTCACTTTGCTTTAGCCGCTAAAGAGATCCCGTATTAGCCCGGTTTTACTGGCCGATATGCCGTCAATTCATATCTAGTCGTGGCGCTGGCTCATGTGCTATGATTTTACGGCTTGTTCGGGCTTGGTCACAGCCTAATGCGATGTGATCAGAGCTACATATAATATCCTAGCTTAAAGACTCTAAATACAAGCAAACCAAGAAGGGAGTCTAGACGATGAAACGCACCTATCAACCTAATCGGCGCAAGCGCGCCAAGACGCACGGTTTTCGTTCTCGCATGGCGACCAGTGCGGGTCGTAATATTCTTAAGCGCCGCCGGGCCAAGGGCCGTCAGCGCCTGTCTGTATCCGACGAGTAGACTGTAGCCATTTGATCGCGACGCCGCTAATCCATTCGCTGAAAGGTGATCGCCCCTTTCAGCGGATGCGTCGTGGGCGCGCCGGTAGTGCAGGGCTGCTCAGCCTTCGCTGGCGGGCGCAGCGTGATCGGCAGGTTCGGGTCGGCATCGTGGTCAGTAAGAAAGTGGGTAAGGCGGTGGTGAGAAACCGAGTGCGCCGACGCCTGCGCGAAGCGCTAAAAGCCATCCTTAGTGACGCCGAGCTGAGTGATTCGGCCAAGCAAAGGGGAGAGGCGTCGTTTGATTTGTTGGTGATTGCTCGCCCCGAAGCTGCCTTGGCCGATTATTGGCAGCTTAAAGCGGCGCTCTATCAGGCGCTGAAAAAAGCGCGGGTACTGGCATGAAGTTATCTCTTGCCCAGCGCTTGGTGCTTGCGCCGGTACACTTTTATCGCCGTTTTTTATCTCCTTTAAAAGCACAGCCAAGCTGCCGCTTTCATCCTACTTGTAGTGCTTATGCAGTCGAGGCGGTCAGTCAACACGGCGCTATAAAAGGCCTGTGGCTGGCCTTAAGACGCATCCTGAAATGTCATCCCTTACACCCCGGAGGCTTTGATCCTGTCCCACCAAAGGCCAAGAGAGCACCGGTTACGGAGGAATCTTGAGAGGCAAGACCCTAAGTATTTTACTGACAGTTATTTCAGTTTTGACGCTACTGTCAACGGCATTTGCACGAGTTGAGTTTTCACTGGTTGATTTTAATGCCGCTGACTTTCGCAATATGGACAAGGTCGACGAACTTTGTAGCCTACCGGCCTCGACGTCTTTTTGGTGTGAACTGCGTGATGCAGACTTACAGCTGATAACCACCAAAAGCAATGATTTCCTTTTTGACGCAGCTGGGCAGTTGGTGGCGGTCTATGCTAAACAACAAAAAGGTCAGGATTTAAACGGCAACTACAACATTGATGCCAATCAGAACCTTATTCCCTATACGGCTAATATCCCGGGGCTGGCTGTGCTTATTGACGGTCAGTATTTGCAGCCTACAGAGGCAAGCAGCACCTGGACTCGTGTCAACGATACCGATTATCGCGGGGAATTTAGCTATCGTTTGGGAGACTACCAAGTAGAAAAGTTACTCACATTAAGCGGTGTTCGTATCAACTTTGATCTGTCTTTAAAGCTAAGCCGTGTTGTGGCCGCCGAGGATGCGGGTGACGTCAATGTGCAACTTGCAATGCCCGGCATTGCCCGTCAGGAAGCGCCGACGGTCAAGATTGGGCAGGGTGAAAACTTCACCTTAAATCCGCTGTCGCAGCCGGTGGATAATCCCAGCTATATCTCTATACAAAACAACAACCGCAATACCGGTTTTGCCATGATCTTGCGTCCAGCTGCCGATGTGTCGGCTGAAGCAATGCAAGCGCTTTTTCTGCCTCCCAATATCATCAGCATGCAAAAGAGTCTGTCTGTTCAAGCGGACTCTGTCGAGTTTGATCTGCGTGTTTATACAGGTCGCAACGAACTGGTAACTTATTACCAAGAAGGCTACCGTGACTTAGCTGGTCTTTTTAACGCCAACATTTTAGGTCGTTTATCGGTTGGGGTCATCCTGGTGCTCGAGGCAATCCAGGGAGTAGTGGGTAGTTGGGGTCTATCGATTATCATACTGACCCTGCTTTTCCGCGTGATTATCTGGCCGCTCATGACCACGCAGACCAAGTCTATGGTGGGCATGCAGCAAATTCAGCCCAAGTTGCAGGAACTGCAGAAAAAATACAAGGATAACCGCGAAAAACTCACCCAGGAAACGATGAAGCTCTATCAGGAGGCCGGGGTAAATCCGGCGGGGGGTTGTTTGCCCATCCTGATTCAAATGCCGATCTTTATCATTTTGTGGCGAGTGTTTCTCAACTACGAATTCAATCAGGGGTTTTTGTGGATTCCCGATTTGGGTTTAGCCGACCCGACCTATATTCTGCCAATTCTCTATGTGGGCGTTATGGTGGGTCAGTCTTTCCTGATGGCTAAAGGCAACCCGCAGTCGCTACGTCAGCAACTGCTAATCAATGTGGTCTTTGTCTTTTTCATCATTAACTTTCCGGCAGGAGTCACCTTATACTGGGTGGCATCGATGCTTGTGCAGATTGCGCAGCAATACTTAATCCAGCGCAGGTATCCAAGTCCTGCGAAAGCGGCTTAGCGCGATGTTTTCCGTTATTATGGAAGCTGTGGGCCGCTTAAAATAAAGGATGTTGACTCATGGCAGATAACGATTTGGATAAATATCTCGAAGATATCGGTATCAGCACCAGCGAAGACGAAGGGCTCGAGCCTGCTTTGCCCGATCTGCCGGTGGCTCAGGAGCAGAGCCTAAACGTAGCCATAGCTCCGGCTGCGGCATTAAAGGGGAGTATAGAGGAACGTTGCGAGTCTTTTCTGGTGCATCTGCTGCTAAATTTCGACCCCGCTTATGCCGTGGAAATCAGCTCGGCAGAAGAGGAGCTTAATGTCGATATCTTTGGTGGCGATCCGGGCAAGATAATTGGTCGTAACGGGCGAACGCTGGCGGCGCTTGAGTATCTGACCAATGCGGTGGTCAACCGCGAGGAACTTGGCCCACGCAAGCGCATCAATATCGATGTCGGGGGTTATAAGCGTCGTCGCGACGAACGTCTGCGCGGCACTGCGCGCAAGGCCGCCAGTCGCGTGCGCAAGACCGGCTTTGCCGCCGAGCTCGAGCCCATGAGCGCAGCAGAGCGCCGGGTGATTCACATGGAATTGGCCGACGACGCCTCGGTTGTCAGCGAGTCGGCCGGTGAAGGGCGTAATCGCCGGGTGGTAGTCAAGCCCAGTTAAGTCTTGCCCAGAGTAAGGCTGCGTTGGGGCTTTGGGGCATTTCCTATTTTGGATGGAAAGCAAAAAGTGATCAGTGGAAAGTGGTTAGTAGGAGGTAGAAACTCGGGGTCTTTTAGAGGTGGCAAAATCAGGCAACGGGAATTTATCAGCCAGCCGCAAACATCTAAAATGAACTCGGTGAGGGGCTTTCTAGAAACGCCATTCCTACCCACCCCTCCCTACAAACCACCCACCACCAACTACCGACTACTAACCACTCACCTCTTTTCGGCTTTTTAGCGGAATCAATATTAAGAGCTTATGATAGTCAACATGATCACAATCAGAATTGCCTTGGCCACTTGCACCTCATGCCTCACACCCCATCCCTCACTTTGGAGGAATACTTTCTAAAAATGCTATGAATACCTTAACCGCCATTCGTCAAGCCTGTGCCGGACTTGCTAAGCGGGCGCGTTATGTAAAGCTAAATAACGACAAGATTGACGCCTACGCCCAGTCATTGGCCCAGGAGGCGACCATAGCGCCAAGCTATGACCTTAAGCATCACTTTTTAGGTTCGGCAGAAGACACCCTGGCCTATATCCTCACCTTAGATACCATCAACTTTGGTTCCGGTTACTTTCCGTGGTTGCAAAAACGACACTCGATGTCGGGCTACTTTACGGTGGCCTCACGTTTAAAGGATTATTTTGAATCACGCGGTCCGCTTTCGGCCCCGGAGCTAGAGTCACTGAGTCTTGAAGATTGCGCCGGGATATTTGCTCAGAACCTAGACGATGTCGTCCGGGCCGAGCTGATGGCGCTGTTCACCCAGGCCCTTAATGAGCTGGGCGAATATCTGCTTAGAGAGTTTGACGGTAGCTTTGTAGACTTAATTGCTTCTGCGCAGCAGTCGGCAGAACGACTGCTGCGCCTGCTTGCCAAAATGCCCTATTTTCAGGACGTGGCGGATTATGACGGGCTGGAGGTGCCGCTTTATAAACGTGCGCAGATCACCGCCTCGGATTTAGCCCTGGCCTTTGCCGGGCAGGGTTATGGGCAATTTGACGACCTTGAGCAACTGACGATTTTTGCCGACAATCTGCTACCACACGTCCTGCGCCTAGATGGTCTTCTTGGCTATGATCCGGCGCTGATATCCCGCATTGATGCCGGTGAGCTTATCCCTGCCGGGTCTTTAGAGGAAATTGAGCTTCGCGCCGTGACCCTTCATGCCGTGGAACTCTTGGTGGCGGCTTTGCAGAGGGCCGGTCATAAAGTAACGGCGCAGCAGCTTGACGTGCTGCTCTGGAATCGAGGGCAGGCAAATCGTTACAAGGCCTTAGCGCGTCACCGCACGCAGACGGTGTTTTACTGATCGAAGAAGCCCCAGGCCGATAAGAATTACTCATGACGGTAGCTGAAGCCCTAAAAAACAGCCAGAAACGTCTCAAAAAAGCCGGTATCGACAGCTTCGAGGCCGAGGCCATGTTGCTGCTTGGGGAGCTTACGGGACTTTCGCGGGTGGACGTATTGCTTAAACGAGATCAGAGCCTAACGGTTCAGCAAAAGCAAACTCTGCAAGATTGGCTAAGACGTCGTTGTCGCCGGGAGCCCTTGCAGCATATCCTGGGCAAGGCTCATTTCTATGGTTTGGAACTGCTTGTCTCGCCAGCGGTGCTTATTCCCCGGCCCGAGACCGAAACTCTGGTCGAAATAGCCCTGAAAGCCATACGCGAAATTGCTGCAGCAAAGGTGCTCGATATCGGTACAGGTAGTGGTGCTATTGCCCTGGCTATAAAACACGAGCGCCCTGATGCGGTGGTTATGGCCAGCGATATTTCAGCAGCGGCGCTAGAACTAGCATGGGAAAATGCCCGGCGGCTTGGGCTTAAGCTCCGTTTGAAACAAGCCGACCTGCTCGACCAGCCCGAGTTAAGAAATTTTGCCCGTGAGGCGGATTTGCTGATATCCAACCCGCCGTACTTACCCCAAACGGATATTGAGCTGCTCAGTCCGGAAGTACAGGCCGAACCGCTTAGCTCACTGTATTCCGGCGCCGAGGGGCTCGAGCATTTCAAAAGGCTCGAGCAAGCGGCGTTTGGAATTCTTAAAAAGAGAGCTATCTTCGTGCTCGAGCTTGACCCCCGCAACAGCCACAAAGCTCTGGCACTTGCCGAGCGTTGGCCGCAGCGGCGTCTGCTTAAGGATTTGCTCGGGCGAGAGCGCTTTTTATATCTTAAGCGTTAAGACTTATCAGAACTCTTGGACGGGTCATGCTGTGTTTCATGAGCTGTCTCAGCGGATATATCAGCGTGCTGGAAAAACTCTGGATCGCTTAAGGGTTCATGCCGTTTTTCTGTGACCTCGGCAGCTTTTTCCGCGGGGTGAATAAAGCTGCCGATCAGCAGCAGCCCGGCTCCGATGACCACATAGCTGTCCGCTAAGTTAAAGACCGCAAAGTTAAAATTGGGCAACATGAAGTGGATGAAATCACGTACATAGCCAAGCCAGAGGCGATCAATCATATTGCCAACTGCACCACTAAAAATCAGTGTTAGTGCGAAAACTTGCAAGCTAGGAAGCGTGCGAACATTGCGCAGCAGATAGATGAGAATAACTAGCGCCACGCTAGCCGATAATAACCCTAGCAACAGAGCGCCGCCTTGTAAGATGCCAAAGGCAGCCCCGGTATTTTGTATGTAAGTGAAATAAAAACCCAGGCCGATATAGCTTTCGGGTCTACCTAAGGTAAAGGTGTTGACTGCCCAAATTTTACTGAGTTGATCGGCCAGGATAAGAAACGCGGCAACAAGCAGGTACATAAAACCAGTATAAGCGTAAACTACCGCACTACAGGCTGTCTATACGGCAGGTCCGGGTTGTGTAATTTGGTGTATTTAAGATGAAAGTTTCGAGTATACTCTGGCATATACAGCGGCTATCGACCTTTGGTTATCTAGCACTTTTGTCTGGGTTCTGGTTTTTGATGTTTCCTCAGGATAGGTTGCCAGTTGCTTTAGACAGTTGATACCAGCCAGTCGGGGACGCCCTGGTTTTGACCGTCGCCGCTGCTGGTGGAAAGGACCTCCGTGACCACTACACTGGAGCAGTTGCAAAAACGTATAAAATCCATTCAGGACAAAGATGCGGCACTCTTAGAGCAGTTCTCAGAAATGCTTTTCAGCAAAGCTGGCCCCGAATTCTTTAATGAGTTTGATGACGAGAGCCTGTTGGCAATCGCTTTAGAAGCCTTTAAATTCATTCAGGAAAAAGCGCCCGGGGACGCCAAGGTGCGTGTCTATAATCCTTCATATCAGGCCGATGGCTGGGAAGCGCCCCATACGGTGCTCGAGCTCTGCTTGGCTGACCGGCCCTTTATTGTGGATTCGGTGCGTATGGCCTTGCGCCGAGAGGGCTATGAACTCTATCACCTGCTCCACCCGGTTTTTTCGCTCGAGCGTGATGAGGCGGGCCTTATTAGCCAGATCAGAAGCCGCGGTCAGGGTGTGCAGGAAGCCTATGAGCTTTACTTGATTGACCGCGAAGATGATCCTAAAAAGCTTGCTGAGCTTAAAGAGCTTATCGAAACAGTGCTGGCCGACGTGGTCTTGGCTACCGACGACTATCAGGCTATGCGTGCTAAGTCCGCTGAATTACGCGACTACCTAAGGCATTTGCACGAGGTTAGCGCTCAGGGTTATTACCGCAACCGTGCCGAGGAGTTAGAAGAATACGCCGCTTTCATGGACTGGCTTGACAATGACAACTTCATCTTTTTGGGTTATCGGGAATACGATATTTTTGACTCTAAACAAGGCCCCATGTTACAGGTGGACGCCGGTTCCGGTCAGGGTATTTTACGCAAAATGGAGGACAGCGGCTATCGCCAGCCGGTGCCGATCTCGGAAATTCCTGAGGGTCTGCGCGAGCGCGTCACCGGCGGCAGACTGTTAATTGTCACCAAGACCAACGCCGAATCAACGATACATCGCCCGGTAAGGATGGATTATATCGGGCTTAAAAAGTTGAGCGATAACTGGCAAGTGCGTGGTGAGCAGCGTTTTGTGGGTCTTTTTACCTCCAAGGCGTTGTCTACCCCGGTCGAGGAGATACCTATTTTAAGGCTTAAGTTGCGTCAGGTTATCGAGCTGGACAAAGCCGTACCCGAATCTCACGACTACAAGCAAATTGTCGCCATCTTTAACTCGATGCCGCGTGAGGAGTTGTTCTGGAGCGACTCGGAAAGGTTGCATAAGGATATTCGCACTATCATGGGGCTCGAGCAGGACCGCGGAGTGCGCTTAACATTGCGCCCTGATCCCTTAGATAGAGGCTTGGCGGCCATGGTGATTATGCCACGTGATCGCTTTAATACCGAAGTGCGCCGCAGAATCCAACAGCTTTTGGGTCAGAAATTATCGGCTAAGCATGTCGATTACCAACTGGCTATGGGTGAAGACGAAGCGCAGGTGCGTTTTCACTTCTTTTTTATTACCGATACCAGCTATGCTGAAATCGATATGCCGGGTTTAGAGGCCGAGGTAACCGAGCTTACCCGCACCTGGCAAGATCATTTGCTCGAGCGCCTCGTTGCCACCAAAGGCGAGGTCGTGGGCCGTCGCTTAGCCGAACGTTACGCCGGGGCGTTTGATAAACTCTACCAGGCCGATACCTCGACTGCGGTGGCGCTGCGTGACATTGAGCACATCGAAAAACTTGCCGACACGCTGTTTTTAGTAGATATCATCAATCCGCTGGAAGACCGCCGCGGTGAAGGCGCCAGTCACGTCAAGATTTATCATCACCAGCGCGCCTTGATCTTGAGCCAGATATTGCCGGTTTTGGAGAATCTGGGTTTTAAAGTGCTCGAGCAGATATCATACTTTGCCCATGTGCCTAATGGCGAGGACATAGTTGTCCGGGGGTTAGATATTTTTCGGGTGCAGGACGAAGCTGGGCGATTGCTGGATGTGCGCTCGCACGGAGCAAGATTGGTCGAAGCCTTAGAGGCCTTGCTACTTGGCAACGCCGAAAATGATCGCTTAAACCGCCTGGTGCTTTATGGCGAGCTCAGCATTCGACAGGTGGCGCTCTTGCGCGGCTACCAGATGTACTACGCGCAGTTAAGCGCGGTGACCAGCCGTCGCTTTATTAATGACACCCTGCTCAAACACCCCCGGGTTGCCGGTCTTCTTTACAGCTACTTCGCCGCAAAGTTCGCTCCGGACTTGCCGCCGGAAAAGGTCCGCGAGCAGCAGTTGCAGCAGATCAAAGAGCGGTTTTTAGAGAGCCTTAGTCAGGTGTCCTCTTTGCCGGGAGATAGTTCTTTGCGCGGTCTACTTAACTTAATCGACGCCACGGTGCGCAGCAATTTTTTCCTGGATAAAGATATTATCTCCTTTAAGCTCGATTCGGGTACGGTAATAGGTATGCCTGAACCCAAACCGGTTTACGAGATTGCTGTTACCGGGCCGGGTGTTGAGGGTACACATTTGCGTGGAGGCAAGGTGGCGCGTGGTGGCATCCGCTGGAGTGACCGCCCGGATGACTTTCGCACCGAAGTGCTGGGTCTGATGAAGACGCAAATGACCAAAAATGCCGTCATCGTACCGGTGGGTTCTAAAGGCGGTTTTGTGATCAAAAACGCGCCCACTGAACGTGAGTCCTTAAGAGATTATGTCAAGCAGCAATACACCAGTTTTATTCGCGGTTTGCTCGACTTAACCGATAACATAAAAGACGGTCAGACGGTGCAGCCGCAGGGCTTGGTCGTCTATGACGACCCCGATCCCTATCTGGTAGTAGCAGCAGATAAAGGTACGGCCACCTTCAGTGATTTGGCCAACGAAACGGCTGCCGAGTATGACTTTTGGTTAGGTGACGCTTTTGCTTCTGGGGGTTCTTATGGCTATGACCATAAGAAAGAAGGCATCACCGCCCGGGGCGCCTGGGAATGCGTGGCGCGGCATTTTCGGGAAATCGGCATCGATGTCATGGAGCAGAGTTTTACGGTTGTCGCTATTGGCGATATGTCGGGCGATGTCTTTGGTAACGGCATGCTATACAGCCGCAAGATCAAGTTGCAGGCGGCTTTTAACCATCTGCATATATTTCTTGACCCCGACCCCGACTTAGAAAAGAGCTTTAAGGAAAGAAAGCGGCTCTTTGAGCTGCCCCGCTCGAGCTGGGAGGATTACAACAAAAAGCTCATCAGCAAGGGGGGTGGTATTTATTCCCGACATGCCAAATCTATTCCCTTAAGTGCGCAACTAAAGGCCATGTTGGGCGTTAGTGACGAGGCTTTAAGCGGTCAGGACTTGATAAAGGCCGTTTTGAAGATGCCGGTTGACCTGTTGTGGAATGGCGGCATCGGCACTTATGTCAAATCTGCTCATGAGCGCAACACCGACGTGGGTGACTCAAACAATGATGAGGTGCGCATTGATGCCGATGACTTACAGGCGCAGGTGGTGGGTGAAGGTGGCAACTTAGGCCTCACCCAGCTTGCCCGCATCGACTATGCTCGAGCCGGTGGGCGCATCAACACCGATGCCATTGACAATTCAGCCGGTGTGGATATGTCCGACCATGAGGTTAATATCAAGATTCTCTTACAGCCGCTTTTAAGCAGTGGCGACTTGTCTTTTGTGCAGCGCAACCGTCTACTCAAGGAGATGACCGATGATGTGAGTAAGCTGGTTCTAAGTGATAACTACATGCAGTCGCTCTGTCTCTCGCTGGCCGAGCGCCGTAGTTGTGAAGACGTCTTGCTGTTTGAATCGCTCCAGGACTATCACCGGAGTCGTGGAGACTTAAAGCCAAAAGTAGAATATTTACCCGGACACAAGGATTATGAAGATCGCCACCGGGCAGGTGAGGGTTTGTCACGACCCGAGCTGGCCATTTTGCTGGCCTATACCAAGATGGGTATCTATCGCCGTTTACTAGAGACCGACTTTCCCAACAAACCTTATTTCCAGCACTATCTTTTCGATTACTTTCCCAAGGTTTTGCAAGAGCGCTTCCCGGAGACCATAAAAAATCACCCTTTGCGTCGGGAAATTATTGCCACGCAATTCACCAATAAGGTAGTGGATTTGCTCGGCATCACTTTTGTCCACCGCGGTATCCGCGATACCGGCGCAAGCCCCGTAGAAGTGATCCGGGCGGCGCTGGTCGCGCTGGAGATCCTGGCGGTGGGACCCTTTTTGGAACGCATTTTTGCGCTCGATCAGCAGATTTCCACCCGGACGCAGTACAATGCTCTTGACGACCTGGTTCGTGCGGTTGAGGGCATTGTCAACTGGATTTTGCTAAATGACCTCAAGGTCGAACCGGTAGCTGATTTCGTGGCGGCCTATTGCGAGCCCTTAGCGCAGTTGCGCCGGGAGCTTAAGGATTTGTTGCCGACAGGCGAGCGCAACCGCTACGAACTGGGCTTTGAGGCCTTTAGCCACAGTGGCGTACCGGTGGAATTGGCTCAGGAGATTGCCAGCTTGGATTATCTGCCTAGCGGAGTTGGCGTGATTGATGTCAGTCGTATTGCCGAGGTGAGCTTAGAAGAAGCCGGAACTTCGTTTTATGCACTGGGTGAAAGGCTCGAGCTGGGCTGGCTGCGTGACAATTTGCTCGAGCACGCTCATGAAGACAAATGGGAGAAAATTGCCTTGGGTGGCCTGATTATGGATTTGCGCCGGGCACAGCGCCAGCTAGGAGCGGAATACTGCAAGGCCCGTAAGGCCAACGACGCCTTAAGCCCGGAAGCTTTTTTAGCCGAACATCCGCGCCTGCTTGAACGCTACGATCAAGCACTCACTGAAATTAAGGAAAATGACAGCCTGAGTTTGGCCAGCGGCGGCGTGCTGGCGAGACTGCTTTTGCAGATTGCTTATAAGGCCAGACAGGCCAAGGCGGTTTAACGGTCTATAACGCAAACAGAGGCAATTTATACCCCACCAGTGCAGATGTTATTACAGGTGATTTAGAGACTTTTATTGTGGATGAGGTCGTGGCGATTTCACCATCCCTGATCTATGGGGTGGTGTCCTGGACGTTGCTGGACTAGGGCAGGCGGCAAATTTTCCGTTCGATAACAATTCGATAACAAATCACAGCGCAAACAAGGGGTTGCAACCCCTTGTTTGCATGAGTGGCTGGTTTGCTCTGGTGGCTTTTGGCACGAAATTGCCACATAGTCTGAGCCATTTAAACCTCAGCCAATTCTGGCAAGCCAAGGCTCAAGTTACCCTCCTGGTCAAGCAAGACCAGGTAAGGATCGCTGAGTTCACCGATAAACTCACCTGTGGGGGTAAAGTTCTTAAACGCCATAAACATCCAGTCACCTTGCGGGTTTTTAATGAGCTTGCCCGAGTAAAGGCTGCCGTGCTCATCGCCCGCCATAAACTTATCCCGGCTAAGTTTGTAAGGCCCAAGGGGATTATCTGCTAGCAGATAATGCGTGCCTGTTTCAAGCTCTGATCTCTTTTTACGGTTATCTGAAAAAATATCTTTAGTTACGGAAAAAAGCAGGTAGTAAAGTCCATTTAATTCAATAATTTGCGGAACTTCCAGATAGCCAAATTCCCCGGTTTCCGTAACAGGTGGCATAACTTCCCAATTTATTAAATCTTTTGAACTAGCCTGAGCAATCACGCCTCGGGCATCGGCGGGGCCGTCTTTGGCCCTGGCAGTAATAAGGGCGTGAAAAAGTCCAGTTTCATCTTTAAACACCCAAGGATCACGCCAGGCTTCGTCAAACCAGACATCAAGATCGAGCTTTTCGTACCATCTTGGGTCGGCTTCAATCACCGGCTGGCCGTGTTTTTCCCAGTTTAGTAAATCTTTGGAGGTCGCTAAGAAAATTCTTTGCACAAGCCCGTTCTCGGCGTGGCTCGAGCCCGTGTAGAGCATGTGCCATAAGCCCTCATGCTCAATAATGCTGCCGGTCCAGGTGGTGTAGTTATCGAGCGCTTGACTGTTAGCATCGCTTGGTTGCAGGGCGTCAGGCAGTACTTTCCAGTTTCTTAAATCCGGCGAGACCGCGTGACCAATAGAGACGTTGAAATGCCGTTGTGATTCGTGCTCGAGCGAATTTGGGGCTTGTAAGTAAAAGACATGGTAGTTTTCACGTTCACGCACAAACCAGAAATCCCAAAGCCATTTATCTGCTAGTTTTAAGCCCATTAGCCTTTCACCCCTGATGAGGCAATGCTCTCAATAAAGGCACGCTGTAAAGCCAGGTAGAAAATCAGCACGGGCACGGTGATGATGGTCAAATAAGCCATAATTTCACCCCAGGCGACATTGAGTTGAAAGAAGTATTGCAAACCTACCATGACGGGTCTAAATTCTTCAGATTGTGCGACCATAAGTGGCCATAAGAATTGGTTGTACATGGCCAAAAATTTCAGAATTGCCGCAGTGGCGAAGACAGGGCCGGAGATAGGCACGAGCACGCGCTGGTAAATCTGCCACCAGCTGGCGCCATCGATGCGGGCTGCTTCGATAATTTCTTTGGGTAAATCCCTAAAAAATTGCGTGAACAAAAAAACGGACAGCGCATCGGCGATAAACGGGATTATCTGCACTTGATAAGAGTCCAGCCAGCCCTGAGTAAAGCCCTCGAGCCCAAACCAGGGCAAGAAATTAACGATCAGTAGCAAAGGGATGGCGATGGTTTCAAAAGGAATGATGAGTGTGGCGATGATGACGGCAAGAACAATGGTTTTCCCGGGCCATTCCAAGACCGCAAACGAAAAACCGGCAAGTGAATTTAAAAATAAACCAAGCCCCACGGAGACAGCGGTAATAAAGACCGAGTTGAAGATAAAACGCCCTATGGGTGCCCGTTCAAAGGCCTCGATGTAGTTATCTACAGAAATGTCGCCCACGGGCAAGAAGGCTCTTAGCGAAGAGGTGTCTCTGAGTAGCTGTAAGTCGGGCTTAAAAGAGGACACGATCATAAAGACGATGGGGAAGATGAAGATAAGTCCTATTAAGATTAGGGTGGCGTAGCGGGCATAGATGCCTAGCCTATAGTTGCGACCTCGCACGTTTTTCGCTTGCATTATCTTTTCTCCCTGGTCAAGTAGCTCTGCATGATGGAAATGAATAAAACTATCAAAAAGAGCAAAACAGAAATGGCGGAGCCCCCGGCAATGTCTTGTTTCTCAAAGCCTCGCTGAACCGCCTGAAAAACAATGGCTTGGGTCGAGTCCAAAGGTCCGCCCCTGGTCATAACCTGCACTTGCGTATAGAGGCTGAAAGACTGCATGGTGATGACAATTAAGATGAGTACGGCGGTATTGCGTAGACCGGGCCAGGTGACATACCTCAGCTTTTGCCAGCCGTTTGCTCCCGCTATCGAAGCAGCCTCATAGAGCACAAAGGGAATGGTTTGTAAACCCGAGAGCCAGATAACCATGTGGAAACCCACACCCTGCCAGACCGACATGGCAATAATAGAGCCAAGCGCGGTTTGGGGACTGCCCAACCAGTCGACCGGCTGAAAGGCTCCAAAACTAACGGCGCTCAGCAGAGAATTCAACAGGCCGTCATTGCCATCATAAATGAAGCGCCAGAGCATGGAGACAACGACCATGGAAATAACGACGGGCATGAAATAAATCATGCGGAAGACATTAACCCCTCTTAGGCGTTGATTGACTAAAAGCGCTAAAAGAAGTGCAAAACCCGCCTGGAGTGGTGCCACGACAATGACAAAAATGATGGTGTTAAGTAGCGCCCTAAAAAACACGGCGTCACTTGCAAGCAGAACCAGCCGGTTTTTACCCACCTGCCAAGACTTAAATTCACGCAGGCCGTTTAGCTGAGGATAATCGGGGTTGTTGCGTGTAAAGTTGCGCAGGCGTGGATAACTTATCTGACCTTCTTCATCCAAGACGGGGTTGCCCTCGGCATCGACTAGGGGCTTAAGTGTAAAGAAGCGCACGTTGAGCAGGCGTTTGTAGTTACGCAACCCTACATACTCAGTTGGATTTGGCGAGATGAGTCGCTGATTGGTCAATGAAAGACCAAAGGCAAAGATAAAAGGAACAATCAAAAAGGTGAGTAAGAGGATGATAGCGGGCGCAGCCATAAGCCAACCTGCGAATGCCTCTTTGTTTTTTCGATTGCCTCTTGAGGTTTTGGGAGCAGACGACAGCGTTGCTTTAGTGCGCGCGTCAAACATAAACTTAATCCTCCTTTTTAAGCAAATTCAGATTCTTATACCAAGGTGCTGTTTTAATGGCACACTGTGCCATTAAAACCACTCGCGAGAGTGTAACCTGGGACGGTGGATATTGCGCCATCATTAAATCGGTTTGGCATTAGTGTGGATAAAGAGTAATGAGATTAAATATTTTTTAATAAGGGGTTGTGGATATGCCCACAACCCCGCTATATGTTCAAGTTTGAACTTTAGAAACCGTAACCGTTGTTGTTTTCGATATCGGCGTTAATTTCGTCTACGGCGGCATCCAGCGTGTCCTGAACATCTGCGCCGTTGGCAATGTCGGCCAGGGCTTTTTCAAAGACAAGCGCCATGACCACGTAGCCCGGGGTGGGTGGGCGAATAAGAGATTGCTCGTTGCTCAGCTCAAAGAAGACTTCTAAAGGGCCGCCAGCCGCGTAATTTGGGGTTATCGCTGCGGCGCTTTGTGTTGCCGGGATTAAGCCCGTTGCCTGTGAGAAGGCTGCCAGGTATTCATCTTGAATGGCAAATTCAATAAAGGCATTTGCACCCTCAGGGTTTTCGCTGCTGGCAGCAACACCAAACTGCCAGGAGGCAGCGCCAATAATGGGGCCGTTGCCAAAGTCTGGCGCGGGTAAAAACAGCAGGTCGTCGCCGTAGGCGTCTAAGGCTGCCAAAGCTGCCCAGTTGCCGTTCCACTGCAGGGCATATTTACCATCAATAAAACCAGTTTCGCGGTCGGCGCCGTCTTGAGAGGTGCCGGGTGCCAAGTCTCTTTCAAACAGGCTTTGCCACCAGTTGCCAAAGGCCAGGGCTTCTTCGCCGTTAAGTGCGCCCTCAGCTGTGAGGAAAGTCGAGCGGTCAATCATGTCGCCGCCAAAACTCTGCAAGAAGGGCGAGAAGGCGTAGGGATACCATTCACCCGTCCAGGCCATGCCAGGGTCAAAAGCAAATTCAAATTCACCGCTTGCTTGCAGGGTTTCTAGGGCCGCATCAAATTCTTCTAAGGTCCAGGGCTGTTCGAGTGTCGGGATGCGAATGCCATTGGCCTCGAGCACGGAGCGGCGGGCGAACATCGCTATAGCGGCGTCCCAAAGGCCAACCGAGTAGACTTCGCCATTCCATACGCCGACAGCGCCAGGTAAGAAGTCATCGAGTGCACCTTCTGATAGGTTAAGGGGCTGCATGTAGCCCGACCAGGCCCAGTTTGGCATCACCGGACCGTCTACATCGATGATGTCGGGCAGGTTGCCTGAGAGGGCGGCGGCAACAATGGATTCATTGTAGGACTCTTGCGGAAACTCCTCTAAGTTGATGACCCAATCACTTTGTGAGTTGTTGAAATCCTCAATAATCATGAGCAGAGTGTCGCGTTCAGCCGCGTTACCTGCGCCGTGGTACCACATGCTTAATTCTGTTTGGGCGCCGGCTACCGTGAAAATAAGCAGGGCGGTTAAAAGGCCTAGCAATTTCTTCATCTTTTCTCCTAAAAAGTAGTTATTAACTGATGGTGTTTAAAAGCAGCGGACAAGTTGCTTGGCAAAGAAGCCTCCTTTCTATAACTGGGGCGGCACCGGAAAATAACTCCAGGCGTCATGCCCCTAAATCCTTAATGGACGCCCTTTTAATCAAAGGACAGGGAAAAACGTGCTGTTCAGTTGATGTCTGTGACTTATCCAGCAAGTAGTCAATAGACCAACGCCCCATTTTTTCGTGGGGCAGGGCCATGGTGGATAAGGGTGGATGCAATTGTTCTGCGATCACTTCTTGATTATCAAAGCCAATAATCGATACATCTTGGGGAATGCTGAGGCCCAAGCTTTTGAGAGCGTCGTATGTGCCCATAGCCATGCGGTCGGTACAGCAAAAAATCGCGGTGGGTGGCTTGGCTAAGCTCATAAGCTCGAGCGTTATCTTAAAGCTCAGTGCCGAGTCGCCATCGCCTGTGCGGACAAGCTTGGGATCCAGCTCGATGTTTGCTTCTTCTAGAGCCTCGCAATAACCCTGGTAGCGGCCCTTAGCGGCAGGATGGGGCGAGCTTAGCTCGGAATTGAGAATAATAGCAATGCGTTTGTGCTTGTTTTTAATGAGCTCTTCAGTGGCATCTTTGCCACCTTGCACTTCATCAGGTACGCTTGAAGGATGACTTTTATCTCTGGTGTAGCAGTCAACCAAAACTGTGGGGACAGATCTAAACTCTGCTGATAGCACAACCTCCTGGTGAAACATAGCAGCGTAAACAATGCCTTCGACTTCGCGCTCGAGCATGCTCTTAAGAGCGCGTTCACGGAGTTGTGGATCATTGCCAGCGTCTACAATTAACAGGAGTTTACCATGCCGCCTGGCGGCATCTTGGGCGCCTTTGATAAGGTTGACGGCAAAGGGGGTAGTGGCCACGTTATCGGCAATAAAACCAATAGTTTGTGACTTTTGAGTGCGCAAACTGCGGGCGGTAAAACTGGGTTGATAACCTAAGCGTTTGATGACTTGCTTGACCTTAAGCCGGGTTGCTTCTTTTACATTGGGGTCGTTATTTAGGACTCGAGACACTGTACCCACGCCAACTTTGGCCTCACGGGCTATATCTTGAATTGTGTATCTCTTTGAATCCATCTGGATTTCCTATTCATTTTTGGAATCGATTCCAACTATAAAGTTAAAAACTTAATTTGTCAAGATTTGCTGCTTTGTTTATCAAACCCTGGCGTTAAAAAAGCCCTGCAAGATGCCGTTTAGTTTTAATAAGCCCGCATCACTTACGCGCAAGAACTGATTACTGGGCTTAAGCCAGCCCTGTTCTTCGTAGCGCTTTATCAGAGGGTGGTACAACTTAAAGATGTCTAGACCAGTTTTCTGTTTTACTGCCTCAATATCTACACCGTGGCGGGTGCGCAGCCCGGTCATCAGCAGGTCTTCGATATATTCCCGCGGACCGATTTTAAGTACTTCCGGCGCTGCACCTTTAAGCCAGTCTTTGATCATACGGTTGCTGCGCCGCTCGCCGATTGCGTCAGCTACCGGCACAAAGTCGGCAGCCGAAGGGCCGAGGGCCAAAAAATACTCACCATGCCAGTAGACCTGATTGTGCTGTGATTCGTGTCCTGCTTTGGCGTAATTTGAAACCTCATAGCGCACAAAACCGTGTTTGATCAAGGTTTCGCTGGTAAGCAGATAGTCAGCGACATCTTTATTTTCGTCTACGCGAATACCGCGCCGTGCAAAGGGCGTATAAGGTTCGATAGTCAGGTTATAAACGCCGAGATGCTTAACACCCGTGGCCACCAGTTGCTCTAAATCCTTAGCCGTGTCTTGCCCCGGCACGGCGGTAATAAGATCGGCGGATACCTCAAAACCGGCTTCTAGAGCCATCTCTACCGCCCTTAAGCCCTCGCTGCCACTGTGTTGTCGCCCTAAAAACGCCAGCACCTTATCCTGGGTAGATTGCAGGCCGATTGACAAGCGTGTAAAACCCAGTTCTCTAAAGGTCTCAAGGCGGGATTTATCAAAGGTTTTGGGGTCGGCTTCCAAGGTGGTTTCTAGGCTAGCAGGCCAACCCCAGCTTGCCGCCAAAGCCCCGATAATCCGCGCCAGTTCTTTATTACTGAGTTGCGAGGGAGTACCGCCGCCGAAATAAATGGTTTTTAGTGGGCCAGGATAGTCGGCGTAAAGTGCGGGAATGTCTTGCTCGAGCTTTTTTAGATAGCCGGCCACCAAGCCTTCGTGACGGCGCATCTTATGAAAGTCACAATAGGGGCAGACTTTGGGACAAAAAGGCACATGCAAATAAAGCGAGCTGGGCACGCTTCTTAGCTTATACCAAAGTGCTGTTTTAAGGGCACACTGTGCCCTTTGCGTAATTCACACAATTCAAGAAAGAGATTTAAAGCTAAGCAAGTCGCTCATAAAAGTAAAGCGAGACCTCGGAGCGTAGCGACGCAAGTTGCTTTATTATGACCCCTTAGTGGGTGTTTGCGTCAAACTGTTCTTGG
>JASBUK010000106.1 GCA_030147925.1 Trueperaceae bacterium | reverse complement strand
CGAGTTGTGAGAGCGTATCACTGATAATGCAGTAAGCCGTTACAATAAAGCTGTCGTCCATAGGGATTCCTCCAAACTTGATGTCAATCAACACCAGTTTGAACGGTCATCCCTATGGATGGCAACTAGCAATTACGGTAGACATATCTTCTTTAGTTAACCATGCAAAAATTGAACTGGCTGGGGCTTTTGTATGTTAGACCCATGTTAAGGAATGGGCAATAGGGATTGAGAGTACCCCCTCACACCTGACATCTCACTTTAGTATTGGATTTGGCGATAAAGGCAATCAAAATTAAAGCGACAGTGATTGAAAAACCTTCATGGCTGCCACTGCTTTGGGAAAGCCTAAGTACATGGCCGCTTGCAAAATCGTTTCTTTGATTTCCTGGGGATCGGCTCCGCAATTAAGCGCGCCGTGCATATGCGTTTTTAGCTCAGTCTCGCTGCCTATGCTCATCAGCAAAGCAATCGCCAGCAATTCTCGGGTTTTTAGGTCCAGACCCGGTCTGGCAAAGACATTTTCATAAGCGACTTCGATAATCAACTGAGCCAGATCGGGCTCGAGCCGCTTAAGGGCGCGTTCTATGGCTTCGGCTTTTTCTCCCCAGATCTGCTCACGGATGGTTTCTTTACTCATGTCTTAAGTTTAGCCTTGATATCAGAAAGTAAAAAGTAAAAAGCAGAAAGTAAAAAGGAGAGATTTTTCTACCAACCACAAACTACTTTCTACCAACTATTTATTCCACAATGACTGCCAACAAACCGTCTTCGAGGCTTATTTTTAAGGGAGAATCGAGCACTTCATTGGAAATGCCCAAACCCAGGCCAAAGCCTAGTTGCTGCTTTAGTGGATACTTGGCGTTGTGCAAACTGACAGTAGAAGTTTTAGCTAAGCTCAAGAGGCTGAAGCGCTGCTTAGGAGGTAGCCTAAGCTTAAGTACTTCCTGACCGGCCAAAAAGTAAACGCTGGGTTTTGAATGCAGACTGATGCTTAAGCCTTCTTGCTTGAGCCGTGCTGCAATCAATACGGTAGCCAGCGACTGGTCAAAGCGGCCCCCTAAGCCGCCCAGAATCAAGATATCTTCAGCCCCTTGCTCCCGGGCGTAATCCAGGGCCAGTTCGAGGTCGAGCTGATCTTTTTCCGGCGGATATAGCTGCCGGGGCAGCCCAGGAAAGCTGGCTAAATCCTCTTTAGTTACCGAGTCAAAATCTCCTATGAGGATATGAGGCATAAGCCCCAGGTCTTTGGCATGGCGCAGTCCGGAATCTGCGGCAATAAACAGATCGGCCTGAGCAGCTAAGCTTCGCAAACTTGCGTTTGCCTGCAATTCACCCCCGGCCAAAATGACGGCTTTCATGCGTCTTCCAGTGGCAGCCAGGCTGCGTTGGGGATGTGTACACGCAGTTGCTTGTTAAGTTCTGCGGGGATATCGCGCTCAAAACCTTCCCAGTGAACGGTGATGTCATAGTCGGGTAGATAGAGCTTAAGCTTGTGCAGCGAACCTATCTGGCTGTGATTTTTAACTGACGCAATGGTATTACCCTTGCTGAGTTTGATCAGCTCGCTACGCAAGAGTAAAAAAGGTGCCAAGGAAAACTCCGAGGGCAATTCAGCGGTTTTAAGCTCTGTGTGAGCATAAAGGTTCTGATGTCCTAAAAACCGCGCCACCCACAGAGAACGTGGCCGCTGATAAAGCTGGTCGCGAGCGGCTACTTGCATAATTTGCCCGCACCGCATCACCGCAATGCGCTCAGCGATGGTAAAGGCCTCTGACTGGTCATGAGTGACGTAAATGGCGCTTATTTTAAGTTCGGCAAGCAGCTTGCGCAATTCCTGTTTAAGGCCCTCGCGCAGAGCCAGATCGAGGTTTGACAGCGGTTCGTCCAAGAGCAGCAGGTGGGGTTTGGGGGCTAAGGCTCGAGCCAAAGCCACTCGCTGTTGTTCACCACCGGAAAGCGCCTGCACACGCCGTTTTTCATAACCCGTCAGACCTACGAGATCTAGCAATTCTTTAACCCGTTGTCGGCGTTTGTCGCGCGGCCAGCCCTGTTCGACTAGGCCAAAGGCAATGTTTTTTACTACATTCAAATGCGGAAAGAGCGCATAATCCTGAAAGACCAGCCCAAAACCACGCTGTTGCGGTGTTTGCGCTGTTATATCTTCGTTTTGCCAAAAGATGCGCCCGGCATCGCCGCGCTCGAGCCCGGCAACAAGCCTGAGCAGAGTGCTTTTGCCACAGCCGCTAGGTCCTAATAGTGCCAGTGTTTCGCCTGCAGAGAGCTCGAGCGCTACATCATCAACCGCCCTGATGTCGCCGTAGCTCTTAACGAGTCCGGTGAGTTTAAGTGTCATGGTGAGTTAGATGATCAATCGAAATGGAAAGCAACAAGAAGTTTTTGCAAGCGCTAATGTTTTGAGTTTGCGGGAGCTTGCGGCCAGTAACAAAGTGCAAGTAGGCTCGTTGCCAAATCACCATCTAAGCATACCGCCAAACAGCTTCTTGACAAATGGCCTATAAAGCCAGTCGAGGAAAGCCTGGCGCTATACTGATTTTAATGAGCAGCCGCATTCTTCTGTTTACCGGCAAGGGCGGTGTGGGCAAGACCACCACCGCAGCCGCTACCGCGCTCAGGGCCGCGCAACTGGGCTATAAGACGCTGGTCTTGTCGGTTGATCCGGCGCACAGCTTAGCTGATGCGCTTGATTGCCCCTTGGGTCCGGAGCCGCGAGCTATCCGCGAAAATCTTTATGCTCAAGAGCTGGACCTTTACTACTCCATGAAAAAACACTGGGGCAGCATTCGTCATTTGTTGCTGACGGTCTTTAAGTGGCGTGGCATCGACCAGATTCAGGCCGAGGAACTCGCGGTTTTGCCGGGTATGGAGGAAGCCTCGGCCTTTTTGTGGCTCGAGCAGTTTTATCGTGAGGGTGATTTTGATCTAATCGTGGTGGACAGCGCTCCAACCGGCGAAACCCTGACCTTTCTGACTTTGCCGCAGGTAACAGAATGGTGGGTAATGAAGGCCATTCCCTTTAGAAAAGTGGCGGTAAAAACCGTGGGCGCGGCGGTGCAACGAACGACAGGCGTGCCGCTAAGGTCAGCCCATGAGGAACTTATCCGCCTTTTTGCCAAACTCAAGAGCATCAAAGAAGTGATTACCGATCCGGCGATTACCTCCATCCGCATTGTGCTCAACCCTGAGCGCATGGTGATAAAAGAAGCGCAGCGGGCCTATACTTATTTGCAGCTTTATGGTTATCCGGTGGACGCGCTTATCACCAACCGGATTATGCCGGCTCTTCGTGATGAGGTATTTGCGCCTTATTTACAGGCCCAGGAAGGCTATTTAACTGAAATTGACGAGCTTTTTGCGCCTTTGCCGGTCTTTCGGGTACCGCATTTGGGACGGGAGGTTTTTGGCCTGGACCTTTTAGAGCAGATCAGTAAGGCTCTTTGGGGCGAGAC
The DNA here is from genome assembly GCA_030147925.1 of Trueperaceae bacterium. GTDB lineage: Bacteria > Deinococcota > Deinococci > Deinococcales > Trueperaceae > JASBUK01. The sequence continues at coordinate 25,446 of JASBUK010000106.1, read as the reverse complement.
AGACCCGACAGTCGTTTTTCACGCAGAGCGCCCTTATCGTATCGAGCGAGAAGACAACGCCTATCGCCTTAGGCTGCATTTACCTTTTTTACAGGGCGAAGAGCTGGAGGTCGAGCAGTTTGGAGACGGCCTGGTGATTAGCCTAGGGAAGCGCAGGCGTAACCTGGTCTTGCCCAAATTCCTGTCTTATTACCGGGTGGCTACCCACAGCCTAGAGGGGGAGTGGCTGAGCGTGTGGTTTATTGAGGGGGGCAGTTGAAATCGGTTAGTTCAGGTAAAAACAATAAATCACTGAGAAATTTATTTTGGAGATTAATTAACAACTGTGTCTGAAACAGCATATAAACAAACGCGGTGGTGGGGACAATATAAACTTGCTGAGAGTGAGGCGGCTTGCTGGCGAATAGGACCAAGCACCATCTGGATTAAGCACCTAAAGCAAGAGTGGCGTGTAGTTCACAATCAAGTAGATGATCCGTTAGATAACGTTTTACAGGTGGATTTGCCTGCTTTAGTGCTCGAGCCTGAGCAAGTTGAAAGTGTGAATCGCTTTAGCTTTAGCAGGTCTACAAATTCTTTGGCCGTTATGCCAGTTTTAGCAGATCGTGCTGTGGTAGTGCGACCTGCTGAGCCATTTTTTGTTTTAAGTGGTGAAGAGGTAACGTTATATGTCAGCACTCCTTTGTGGATACGTGTGCAAGTAGGAAACCCCCTAAAGCAGCTTTGCGAGTTGTCCAGTTATCGCCCTTCGGATACCTGGTTTGGGCCTTCTACCTTAGAAGGTGAGCTTTGCTATGCCAGCCGGACGGCCGGTCGTCTGGAACTACAGGAATTGCCTTTTCGTCCTCATCGTGTTATCACGCCGATCAAAATATCTAACCGAGCCAAAGATCATTTGTTGCTCGAGCGAGTTAAGTTGCCCGTTCAATATCTTTCACTGTATGGTACAGCCAATAATTTTCTATGGACTCAGGCTGTGACTCTTGATAGGGAAGAGGGCGGTGATCTTGCTGCTTTGCGTCTAGGTAAAGGTGCACCTACCGAGGCTGGCAAGGTAGAGCGTATTGCTGAGCCACGGCAGCAAGCAGAGAGAAATCTTGTTGTAAGGGCCTTTAGCAAGCTCTTTAGTAGTAGGGGAAATACCTAAATGACAAATCTGTGGGCCAATATTTTAGAACTGTTGAGCAATTTGCCGTTTGCGGCTTTGCTAAGAGCCATTACACTTTTGTTGCTTGGTTGGTTGTTGGCTCGGTTTGCGGCTCTTAGTTTGGCTCGAGCTTTCGCCAAACGCCTAAGCCCACAGCAGCTTATGTTGCTGCGCCGTATAGGTTTTTACGGTGTGCTTGTGCTCTTTGCCGTTTCTGCACTGCGTGAACTGGGTTTTAACTTTGCCGTACTTTTGGGTGCCGCCGGCATTGTGACTGTAGCCATTGGTTTTGCCTCGCAAACTTCTGCTTCTAATCTCATAAGTGGTTTGTTTCTGGTAGTTGAGCAAGCTGTAGAGGTGGGTAACATCATCAAAGTGGGTCAAACTACTGGTGAGGTTATCTCTATAGACTTGCTCTCGACCAAGTTGCGTACCTTTGATAATTTGCTGGTTCGCATACCCAATGAAACGATGGTAAAAACCGAGATCATCAACTATAGTAGCTTTCCAATTCGCCGCCTTGACATTCAGATTGGTGTGGCCTATAAGGAAGATATCAGTAAAGTTCAAGAAATACTTTTTGATGTGTCGGACAATAATCCACTCTGTTTAGAAGAGCCCGCACCACTGCTGATTTTTCTGGGTTTTGGTGATTCGGCTCTTAACCTGCAGTTTTCGGTGTGGATGAAAAAGGAGAACTTTCTTGAGCTAAGAAACGAAATTCAGCGCCAGATCAAAGAAGCCTTTGACGCAAAGGGCATTGAGATTCCCTTTCCCCATCGCACGCTTTATGTGGGTAGTGAAACCACTCCTTTTCCTGTGCGCGTGGTATCTTCTCGAGAAATCGACGGCTAACTCTCAGCTACAGGCATGGAGGTGTTATCACTGTGCATAAGCAATCAGTCAAACGCTCGAGCAAGGCGGGTCTTTCTCCAGGAACAATTATATATACAGGTAAACACAAAGTTGATCGAGCAATTATCAGTCTTTTGCAATATGATGAACTAAGCCTTAATGAACAGCAAGAAACAAGTCTCGAAGATGCAGTGGCTTTTCGTGACCAGCGAGTGAATTGGATCAATATCAGTGGCTTACACGATGTAAGGCTTATTGAAGAAATTGGCAAGGCCTTTAGCCTTCATCCCCTAACTCTTGAAGACATTGCCAGTACTGGACAGCGCCCCAAGATTGAGTATTACGACAACTATGTTTTTATCGTGCTGCGGATGTTGACTATCTCTACAGGTGGTTCTGGCTTGCAAGACGAGCAGATAAGCATGGTGCTGGGAAAAGATTTTCTTTTGACTTTCCAGGAACGTCCTGGTGATGTTTTTAATCCGTTAAGAGAGCGCATTCGTTTGGCCAAAGGACGAATTCGTAAGCTGGGTGTTGACTACTTAAGTTATGCCCTCTTGGATGTCTTAGTTGATAGCTACTTTTTAGTTTTGGAGAACTATAGTGATGAAGTAGAGCAATTAGAAGAGGCGGTATTTAATCACCCTTCGCCCGAACATTTGGCCAGAATTGGCAAACTCAAACGAGAGACTTTATTTTTACGTCGAGCAGTTTGGCCCCTTAGAGAGCTAATCAGTGCTTTACAGCGTGAAGAGTCGTCGCTGATTAGTGGCGGCGTGTTAACTTTCATGCGGGATGTTTATGATCACAGTGTACAGATTATTGAAATAGTCGAGACATTAAGAGAAATGATTTCCGGGCTTCATGACGCCTATCTATCCACGCTCAGCTTTAGGATGAACGAGATAATGAAAGTTTTGACAATTATCGCCACAATTTTTATTCCCTTGAGCTTTCTTGTAGGAGTTTACGGCATGAATTTTGATGTGATGCCTGAGTTGCACTTTAGATGGGGTTATCCGCTGCTGTGGTTATTCATGCTGTCTGCGGTAATGGCAATGCTGCTTTACTTTCGGCGTAAACGTTGGCTTTAACGTTAGTCTATGGCTCTTTTCTTTGAGGCTAGCTAAAGGCTAATGGCAATCAGGCGTGCTGAGCTTAGCGATCTCGATGAGCTTCTAAGGCTCGAGCTTAACTTTGTGATGGATAGAATCTCGCGCCGGAACTTCCGTTATCTCCTTAGTAAAGCAAATGCCGAAATCTGGCTTTTTGAAAAAGAAAAGCAGATTTTGGGTGACGCCGTAGTACTGTATCGCCGAAATAGTGATAGTGCTAGGCTCTATTCACTGCTAGTCAGCCCGGATCACAGAGGTCAAGGAATTGCCACTAAACTTTTGACTGTCTGTGAGCAAGCTGCCTTGCTAAGAGGTTGTACTAGCTTAAGACTTGAGGTGCGTGCTGACAATAAAGAAGCTATAGAACTTTACAAACGCCATGCCTATCACTCTATAGGACACAGAGAAAATTACTATCAAGATGGTAGCTCGGCTCTTAGATTGATTAAAAAACCAGAGGTGTTGTGAGCAGAGCAGTTGTGTGCTAGTTTTCTCCCGCAAGATAACGAACTATGGCCTGGTAAATTTCCGGGTTGGCTTGATCCTCGGCTCCGGCGTCAATATTGGGATTATCGTTTACTTCGATAACGTAAAACTCCCCACCGACCTCTTTGATATCGATGCCATAGAGACTCTTGCCGATAGCGTTGGCAGCTTCTAGGGCAACCTTTAAAAGTTTAGGATTGGCCTGGCTCTTCTCAACACCAACAGTCTTTGCCCAAGCACCGTCGCTGGCACGATCCATCAGCTTCCATTTATCCTGGGCAAAGATATATTTAACTACAGCCAATACTTCACCGTTTAAGGTAATTACTCGCCAGTCAAAGTCACTGGGCAAATATTGTTGAACTACTAAGCGGTCTGCTCTGCGTAAAAAGCGCTTACCGATCCTGACAAAATCCTCGGGTGTGCTTGCCTTATCAACATAAGCAGAAAAGCTTGAGTTAGGTGCTTTAAGCACTAAAGGTATACCCATAGACTCGAACAGCTCATGAGCATTGGCTTCGTTAACTTCTTTGACACTCAGAAAACCTGTTTCTGGCATAGCCACTTTGTGAGCCATCAACCGCGAATACATGTTGACTTTGTCACAGCAAATGCGGATGCTCTTTGAGCTGTCTATAACACGCATGCCATGCAACTCGGCTAGACGCGCCACTACATAGCTGGTGTTTAGTGGGTCAGTTAAAGCCCGTATGAAAACTGCTTCATAATTGCCCAGATACTTAAGTTCACCTTTGAAAAGAAAATCCAGCTGATGACCAAGCTCAAAAGCAGCTAGTCGAAAATTGGTTAGAGCTGTCAACTCTACGGCAGAACGAATAGTGTAGCGCTCAGTAAAAATAGCTATTTTTGCCATGATCCCACACCGTTTAGCAACTTTTTTTCATTGAGAGTTAGTTCGTCAAATGGCAGAGGTTCTATGGCTGAAAATAAATAGTCATCTGCTGTGACGATCACCCTAACTTTCATAAGTGGCAACTTAAAGATCTCAAATACTTTTGCAGCAAACAGGCCATATTCACTGATTAAAGACTGGCCCAAAACACAGCGAACCACATCAATGCGGTAATCCGTAGGTAAGCTTTGACACAATATGGCGTATTTACCGGACATAGTTAGTTTCTTAATCTGGTTGGCTAAGTGAATTTCCTGACTGATGATTTCATACTTGTTCGAAAAGGGATTAACTGGGTAGGCCAAAACGGGAAGTTTGACCTTTTCTAAAGTAATTTCGTGATCTGGAACAGCCAAACCATTAAGTCCGGCTTTCTCTATAGCGACAGGAACCACGTAAGCATCGAGAGCATCAGCAGTTGTAGGGAGAATTGCTTGACCTGCTAGCTCGGCTTCAAGCGAGTGGTAATAGCCATCGCTCATATAGCTGTAGTCGCCATCCATGTTAAAGATGGTGTCAGGGGCAAAGTCGTTTTTTATATGGTTTAAGGCGTCTGCTTCGGGTTTCAGAAAAACAGCATTGCTCACAGGATATCTGTCCTCGTTTGATACAGATTTGGCACGATGGAGTATACTCCTTTAATCCTGACTGGTATAGCATTGCGTTTACACACACCTTCTACAGTTCGCTTTGTCCAAAGCGCTCTAAGAGCAGCATTACCGCACCGGTTATAAACATCAGCAATACCGAGAGTGCCAGTGCCGCGCCGTAATTGGCTGCGCCCGGTTTGCCCAGGCGATCAAAAATGGCTACGGGGATAGTAGCGTATTCCGGCCTGGTAATTATTAGCGAGGCGCCAAATTCGCCCATGGAGATAGCAAAAGCAAAGCTCGCGGCGGCAATCAGCGAGGGGATAAGTAGTGGGATTTCGACTCGTCGCAAGACGCTTAGAGGGCTCGAGCCTAATGTAGCAGCAGCAGCAGTAAGATTTGCTGGTAGGCCGCGTAGCGCCGGTAAGATACTCCGGGCTACAAAAGGAAAGGCAATCAAGCTGTGCGCTAGAGAAAGCCCCCAAGGGCTCGAGCGCAAAGCAGGAAAGGCCAGCAGATAGCCAAATCCCAGCGTTACCGCGCTGGTAGCAAGCGGCAAGAGGCTTAAATTATCCAGCCAGCGCCAGCCCCCGCGCACCACCGCATAGGCAAAGGCAAAGCCGATTATGAGCGATAAGACCATGCTGCTAATGGCAAAGCGCAGGGAGTTATAAATGGCCGGTAGTGCTCCGGCAAAGCCAATTGAACGGGGCGCCTCGGCAAGATAGACAAAGTTTTTTAGATCAGGCCAAGGCGAGCCGCCTGACCAGAAAGCTTGCAAAGTCAGCGCCAGCAAAGGGGAGAGGATTAGCCCCACGGCAATGACGATATTAGCCGCCAGAGCCAGCCGCGCTAGACCCCGTGGACGCGGCAGCGCATAACCACTACCCACTAAAGGAACTGCCAGACGTGCCTGTAAGCGGGTGTAAAGCCAGGTACTTAAGCTAATTAACAAAAGTTGCAGTAGCACCAGCACGGCGGCACTGTCTAACTGCAAAAGTCTGGCAGTGAAGCGGTAAATCTCCACTTCTAAAGTGGCAAACTGTGCTTGTGGCGCCAGGATGACGATTACCCCGAAACTGGTAAAACTGAAGATAAAAACCAGCGTGGCGGCAGCTAATATGGCTGGTAGGGCCAGCGGCAATATGACCCGCCAGAGAATGCGCCAGGACGAAGCCGAGAGCATTTGCGCCGCCTCTCGCAACCTGGGCCCACTGGCCTCCAGATAGGCTCCGACGATCCGAACTACCACCGCGTAGTTGTAAAAAACGTGTGCCAAAAGGATGATTATTAAGCTGCCACGCAAGTTAAGTGCCAGCAAACCCCTTGGCCCCACTAGCGCCAAAAAGCCGATGGCGGCAACTACGGTAGGCATGACAAAGGGGATGGTAAAGGCGCTGCGCAACAGGCGCTTACCCCAAAAATTATAGCGGGCAAAAAGCAGCGCGTTGGGCAGTGCCAGCGCCACTGTGAGCAAGGTCGAGAGCAGTGCCTGATAGCTGGTAAACCACAGCCTTTGTCGGTAGTAGGGATTGGCAAAAATATCGCCAACTACAGCCCAGTTGCTAAAACTGCGCAGCATAATTACCAGCAAAGGGTAAAAAAGAAAGACGAGCAAAAAGGCTGTGGCGATAGCACCCAGTAGATGAGCTAGCAGCGGACGACGCACGATTTAGTCTACATCTTGTCATTTCGCAGAGATCCCTGACGCTGCTAAAATCACGCTTTTTTGGACTTTTGAAAGGTGATGAGTTCTAAAAGAGCATTTGTTCTCTGCGATAAACTTAAGCTGTTGATCGACTTGTTTTTGCTTTAGCCTTAGGGGGCTATGGAACAGTGACGCCTTTGCAAAGACCTATATGGCACAGATTTAGAAAATGGTTGGGCCTGTTGCTTCTGGTGTTGGCGGCCTGCACGCCGGTTACGCCTGTTTTTACAAAAGCGGAGTTGCAGCAAGACCAGCTGGCTTTGGCCTGGGCCAAGCTTTATTTTGGCTACTCACAGCAACAGGTTAACTTTGTGAGTCAGCGAGATGCTCAAATCAAATGTTTGCGTTGCTTTGTGCAATCCCAAACTACTATTGGTGATCTCAATGTCAATATGACGCTGCGTTATTTTGAGCAGCGCTTATACCGGTTGTTCATTTACACCGATGGCGTGCTGCCCGGTGCCAGAGGTAATAAACTTGAACGCGACCGAGACCAGTTGCTCTCGCTAATAAAGGCCCGACAAGGACAGCCATCGACGAGTTTTAGTTTTGACTTAAGAGAAATTGAACCCGGCGACATTCGCTATAGCGACCTTTGGGATGAGCCCCAAAACCCGGTGCGCTATGCGGTGGGTATTGGCCGCTACGAGAAGGAGTATTATGCCGTTCTGCTGCTTGAATATAAGCCCCTTTTAGCAGCCTATGAGCGTTTTGTCGCGGGGCGACGTTGAGTGAAGGGTCTTGGGGCGTGACGGCTTGACAACGAGCAATTAAGCCGCTAAGGTAGGAGCGTTCGCAAATAGCGAAGAAGGAGCAGGTTTTAATGGTTTATAAACTTTACATTCAAATCCCAGTTCCCAGTGGTGCTAGGGAGAGGTCTGCCTGCTTGTAGTCAGTTGATATTTTGACGCATAGGCCGTGGGCGACCCAAGACCCACGGCTTTTTTTAGTGCTCTGATTATTGAGCTTGAGTCGTGGGTAGAACCAAAGATTTAAGTTTTCAATCGGAGCACATCAATGTCTGAACCAAAATCAAAAACGTCGCCTATGCCTGTTAAGCGCTACGGGGCACTGCTTTATCGCTATCTAAGACCGCAGTGGCCCAAGGCCTTACTGATGTCACTCCTGTTGCTGGCTAGTATTGGCCTACAACTCGTAGTGCCGCAAATTCTGCGCTTTTTTATCGACCAGGCGATAGCCGGTGGCTTGCTGGAGGTCTTGCTCAGAGCGGCACTGTTGTTTTTTGGCGTGGCCTTTAGCAATCAGCTTTTAGCCGCTCTGGCTACTTATTTTGGGGCCGATGTGGGCTGGACGGCGACCAATGCCATGCGTGCCGACTTGACCAGGCACTGTCTGAAGTTAGACATGGGTTTTCACAACGCACGCACGCCCGGTGAGCTAATCGAACGCATTGACGGCGACGTTACCGCGCTGTCGAACTTCTTTTCGCAATTTGTGGTGCGCGTCTTAGGTGGAGTATTGCTGCTTATCGGCATCCTGGTGCTGCTCTGGCTCGAGCACTGGCTGGTGGGTCTGATCCTGACGATCTTTGTGGCCATCGTCTCCTGGATTTTGGCTTATCGGCGCGAGGTGGCGGTGCCGGCTACCCACGCAGAGCGCGAGGCCAACGCCAAGCTCTTTGGTTTTATCGAAGAACGGCTGGCCGGGATTGAAGACATTCGTGCCAATGGTGGTGGCGTTTATACCATGCGCCGCTTTCATGGGGTTATGCGTCAGTTTTTTAACTCGGGTCTCCGTGCCTGGTTGCTACGCTCAACCCTCTGGACCTTTGCCATCGGCCTTTTTGGCCTGGGCTATGTCATGACTTTGGGTCTGGGTGTTTATCTCTTTAGCTTAGGGGCAATCACCCTGGGAACGGCCTACCTCTTTGTGCAGTACATGGTCATGATCGAAACGCCGCTCGAGCAAATCACTCAGCAGATGGAAGAATTGCAAAAGGCCGCCGCGAGCATTGCGCGGGTCGATGAGCTCTTACGGCTCAACAGCAAGTTGCCACCGGGCAACAGTCACCGCCTGAAGGCAGGGGCGTTGGCGGTATCTTTTGAGCGGGTGAGTTTTGCCTATGACGATAAGCCGGTGCTGGATAAGGTTTCGTTCCAACTTTCGCCGGGGCAGGTATTGGGTTTGTTGGGGCGCACAGGCAGTGGCAAATCGACCCTGACTCGCTTGCTCTTTAGGCTTTATGACCCCAGCAGCGGACAGGTACGACTTTCTGGAGTTGACACGCGCGACGCCGACTTAGCACTGCTACGTCAGCATGTGGGCATGGTTACACAGGAAGTGCAGCTCTTTCACGCCACGGTGCGCGACAATCTGACCTTTTTTGACCGGAGTATCAGCGACGAACGCATTATGGCGGCGTTTAGGCAGTTGGGTCTTGACGGTTGGCTCGAGCGCTTACCGCAAGGACTGGACACCATGCTCTTAACCGGTGGTGGTGGATTGTCAGGCGGGGAGGCCCAACTCCTGGCCTTTACCAGAGTGTTTCTAAAAGACCCTGGTCTGGTGATTTTAGATGAGCCCTCCTCGCGCTTAGACCCGGCTACCGAAGCGCTCTTAGAGCGGGCGGTAAGCAAGCTGCTGGCAGGACGCACGGCAATTATCATCGCCCACCGCCTAGACACGGTTCGTCGTGCCGATGAGATCATGATTATGTCTGCTGGTCGGGTGCTCGAGCACGGGCCACGTGAGCGCTTGGCCCAGGACCCCCGCTCACGTTTTCACCGGCTCTTAGAAGTGAGTCATCATCCAGACGCCGATTTGAGTTTGCAAGGGGAATTAGCATGACAAAAATATGGACGACGTCACGCTTTATAAAACGCTTGCTTGATTACCGTTTCTGGTTTTTTGCCCTCAATTTGCTGTTGTGGGGACTGTTTCACTCTTTGCCGATTTTTTACGGTCTGTTGACCAAGGTGATCTTTGACGCGATGTCTCAGGAAGCGACAGCAGGCTGGAATTTGTGGACGCTGCTGGTACTCTTTGCGCTGACCAGCTTGTCTCGTGTGGGCATTTTTAACGGTGGCGTGTATACTTTTACCGTTTTCTGGCACAAAATGGCCTTGTTACTGCGCCGCAATTTACTGGACTATCTGCTGCTGGCCAAAGGTTCACGCCGCTTGCCGGATTCACCCGGCGAAGCGGTAAGCCGTTTCCGCGACGATGTCAACGACGTGCTTGACTATCTTGAGAGCTGGGTGGATTTCTTTGGCACTGCCTTTTTTGCCCTGCTTGCCCTGGCGATAATGCTGTGGATTGACCCTTTGCTGACCGTGTTGGTGAGTCTGCCACTTTTTGCCATGGTGCTATTAACCAACGCCCTAACGCCACAGATTCGCAAGTTTCGCCGCCGCAGCCGCGAGGCTACCAGTCGCTTGACTGATTTCATTGGTGAAATCTTTACCGCAGTGCAGGCGGTCAAGGTGGCCTCACGCGAGGAGGAGGTGGTCAGGCATTTACAGGATTTTAACGACACGAGACGCAAAGCCGCCTTAAAAGATAGCCTTTTAACCGAACTGCTCAGGTCACTAAATATCAATATGGTCAATATCGGCACGGGCATCATCCTGCTGATGACGGCTCGAGCCATGCGCACGGAAGCCTTTACCGTAGGAGACTTTGCACTTTTTGTTTCCTACTTGCCCCGCTTAACCTGGATCATGTCGTTTATGGGTGACATGCTGGCGCAGCACAAACGCACCGGAGTGGCTTTTGAGCGAATGCAACACCTGTTACAGGACGCTCCACCCGAGAAGATCGTGGAACATGCCGAGCTGTATTTAAAGACAGACATGCCCCAGCCCGCAGCACACACAGAACATCACAGGCGCTTGCAGTCTTTGCATATCAGCGACTTAAACTACCGTTATCCTGGTAGCGACAAGGGTATTTTTGACATCAACTTGCGTTTAGAGCGCGGCTCGTTCACGGTGATTACCGGGCGTATTGGCGCGGGCAAGACGACGTTCTTGCGGGTCTTACAGGGTTTACTGCCCAAAGACAGCGGTGAAATTTACTGGAATAGTGAAGTTGTGACTGACCCGGCCTCGTTTTTTGTGCCGCCGCACAGCGCCTACACCTCACAGGTGCCGCGGCTTTTCAGCGAATCGCTGCGCGACAATATCTTGATGGGGCAAGAGGGTGATGAGGCTGCTTTACACAAGGCCGTTGAGTTTGCGGTTATGGAAGAAGATGTATCAGCGCTCGAGCACGGTTTTAAGACGCCGGTGGGCACGCGGGGCGTCAAACTTTCCGGCGGACAGGTGCAGCGCAGCGCCGCCGCCCGGATGTTTGTGCGTCAGGCTGATCTGCTTATCTTTGACGACTTGTCCAGTGCGCTGGACATAGAAATCGAACAGCAGCTCTGGCGGCGGCTTTTTAAACAGGGCGAGGCGACCTGCTTAGTGGTTTCTCATCGCCGGGCGGCACTGGAGCGTGCCGACCAGATCATCGTGTTAAAAGATGGCCGGCTTGAAGCCAGCGGACGTCTTAGTGAGCTTTTGCAAAGTTCCGCCGAGATGCGGCGCTTGTGGGCTGCCGAGCCTGAAGCGGCGAGGAGGGAAGTCGCCTAATTTTGAGGGCTATTCCCACTCAATGGTGCCCGGGGGCTTGCTGGTGATGTCATAAACGACGCGGTTTACCTGGGGCACACTGTTGACGATGCGATTGGAAACCGTGGCTAAAAAGTCATGCGGGAAGCGTGTCCAGTCGGCGGTCATACCGTCTAGGCTGGACACCGCCCGCAGCACCACGGTATTGGCATAGGTCCTCCCGTCGCCCATCACTCCAACCGAGCGAATGGGGGTCAAGACTGCCAACGCCTGCCAGGTATCGTCATAAAGGCCAAATTCTCTTAAGGCGCTGATAAAGATATCGTCGACTTTCCTTAAAACCTCAAGCCTTTCGCGACTGACTTCGCCAATGCAGCGTATGGCCAAACCAGGGCCGGGAAAGGGATGGCGGTTGCGCAGTTGTGCGGGCAAGCCCAGAGCATGCGCGATTTCGCGTACTTCATCCTTAAAGAGTGTCCTAAAAGGCTCGAGCAGTTCAAACTTCAGGTCTTTAGGCAGCCCGCCGACATTGTGATGCGACTTGATATTAGCCGCGCCGTAGCCCCCCGCCGATTCGATCACATCAGGGTAGAGAGTTCCCTGGGCTAAAAAACGAATATCGCCATGTTCGGACTGCTGGGCCTTGGCTTCCTGGCTAAAGACCTCGATAAATTCTCGTCCTATGATCTTGCGCTTTTCCTCCGGGTCGCTAACACCGGCCAGCGCCTGCAAAAAGCGTTCGCTGGCATCGATGACGGTTAAGTTCACACCCAGCTCGAGCAAAGCACGCTCGACCTCCTCGGCTTCGCCCAAACGCAGGAGGCCGTGGTCGACAAATACCGCGGAAAGCTGTTTGCCGATAGCCCTGTGGAGCAACAGCCCCAGCGTGCTCGAATCCACTCCGCCGGAAATACCTAAGAGCACCCGCTCTTCACCCACCTGTTGGCGGATTTCCCGTGTCATTTGAGTAACGATGTTTTCCGGTGTCCAGTCGCGTTTTAGGCCGGTGCGATCCAGGAAGTTCTCCAGCAACAAATTGCCCTTAGGTGTGTGTCTTACCTCTGGGTGAAACTGCAGGCAGTACCAGCCGCGTTCTTCATCTTCCATAGCGGCAATAGCCGTGTCTTTGGTTGAGGCTATGGCGCGAAAACCACGGGGTAGTTTGCTCACCGAGTCGCCGTGACTCATCCAGGCGATAAATTCCCCATCGACATGCGCAAAGAGTTTGCCGCCGTAGCTGCTCAGCTCGGCTTTGCCGTATTCCCTGACCTGACTGGGGCTCACCACCCCTTTGCAAGCCTGGGCAATGAGCTGCATGCCATAGCAAATCGCCAAAATAGGCAGGCCTGTGTCGAGTAAGCCCGCAGGCAAGCCGGGCGCATTTTCGTCATAGACGCTGGTCGGTCCACCGGAAAGAATGACGCCCCGGGGCTGATGCGCCAGGATTTCGTTTATGTCTGCGCGGCCCGATACGATGACTGAAAAGACATTTAGTTCGCGCAGGCGTCGGGTGATAAGACGTGTGTACTGTGAGCCGTAATCAAGAACGACAATGCTGGACATACTTACTCCTTGCGGGGCTAAGCTGGGCAATACTGAGGCTTTCTCCAAAGTTCAGCGTGGCGTGGTTTCAGGTTCCGGTTCGGGCAGGACCAGGGTGATGGCCTGTTCTTCCGGGACACGGACGGTCACTGCCTCAGAGATATTATCCTGGAATCTGGCACGCAATTGCCACTCACCGGCCTGATCGAGCACGGCTGGGCCAGGGACATTGGCAATGATGTCATTGGGACGCCGGGCTGACCCTGACGGGCTCTTGACCACCAACAAGGAGACATAGCGCAGACTTTCGGGCTCAATATTCACATTGACAATGTACTGCACGCGGTTGGCGCTTTGCGGGCCGCTAAAAACGGTCAAGTCCTGACGGAAAAAGGCCAGTGAGGCCAACATAATAGCGGCGGCCACAAGGCTGAACAGTAAAAAGCCCCGGCGGTTGTCGCGTTTTTTGCTATCTTCCTCGATAATTATTGGTGCGCGCAGCGCACTATGGGAAGGATTGACAGGTTCATTGCTTCCCGCTTTATATTTTGCCCCTGGGGGCAAGTCTTTTACAAAACCTGGCCCACTGTCCGGTTTTTGCTCTTGTTTAGGGGCCTCGGATTTGGGTTTTAAGAGGCGTTCGGTTTTTGGCGCGGGACTTTTTCTTTCAGGCGGTGCTACAGGCTTAAGCCCGGGATCACTATGCAAGAGCAGCGGTTCGGGGTCTTCCTGTTTTTCCTCCGGGGTTGGAGGGACCGGCTCCGGTTGAGTTTGGGATGTCGCCGGTGGGCTAAAGGCCTCGCTTAAGCTAAAGTCGATTTCTAGATTGAGCGTGTCCGAGGTTTTTAGGGTTTCTGCCGAGCTATAAACATCCTTTGTCTCTGTAGGGATTGTTGCAGCAGCGGCGCTCAAAGCGGCAATTTGCTGGTACAAGGCACTGGCCTCGGGCCTGTCTTCTGGTTTAAGGTCAAGACAGGCGGCCAGAATCTCGTTAAGTTCACCGGGGATATTTTCGCCGCAAAGATGAATCACCGACTTGGCCCAGGCATAAACATCGGCGGCGTAGCTGGGGCCGGCAGCTCTTTCCGGGGCGCTAAACTCGGACTTGTCGTTTCCCCAGTTGACCCCAAAACCTTCAAGCAAAAGATGCGAATCCGAACTAAGAAAACGCTCTGGCCGGATGTCCCCATGAATCACGCCGGCAGTAGCGGCATCATAAAGGGCTCGAGCACTGCCCTTTAACACCGCTAAGACTTCAGATGGGTCTACAGGAGCGCTGAGCTGTCGATACTCCTGCGAATAGGCCACCACCAATTGACCCTGACCTTCATCAAAACTGGCTTCTAAGATGCCGGGGATGTTCTCCGAATTGATATCGCTGGCGCCGGAAGCCGGCCTACCGGGAAAGCGATAAATAAGCACCAGTAGTCCGGTTAGCGGGTCAATACCCCGATAACTGCGCACATTGCCGTATTCGGCATACAGTTCTCTTATTTGATAGCGCGTACCTTGCGTCATGTTGGGACTAACCTCTGCTTGCGGTGAAATTAAAAAAATAAAATAGGCCTGTCACTTTTAAAAGTATAGCCTAAGCAGATGAAATGACGAGATAAAAAACTGGCATTGAACGCCGTTGGTCCGATAGCCTTAACTAAAATATAGACTAGAGGCGGGTTCGAGCCGAGAAATCCACTAGTCGTGGTTTAAAAGGTAAGGAGTTTGCTTGCCAGTTTGGCCTGAGGTTGCTATCTTATCTGTAATTATGTCAAATGATTCTCTATTAACTGAAAATGCCGTGATTGATGCTCTGCGCACGGTCAACGATCCAGAGTTGCACCAAGACTTAGTCAGCTTGGGAATGGTCAACCAGGTTGCCATTGACGGCGGCAAGGTGGCTATCAAGATTGACCTGACCACACCGGCCTGCCCGCTCAAAGGTCAGATTGAGTCTGATGTTAAAGCCGCAGTTGATAAGTTGCCTGGAGTAGAGAGCATCGAAGTCAGCTTTGGTTCGCAAGTACGCGCCGCGCAGCAGACGGATTTGCCCGGGGTTAAAAATATTATCGCCGTGGCTTCGGGTAAGGGTGGCGTGGGCAAGTCGACGGTGGCTGCCAATCTTGCGGCTAGTTTAGCGCTCGAGGGAGCCAGCGTTGGCCTGCTGGACGCCGATATCTATGGCCCTAGCCAGGCCAAAATGTTTGCGGTAGAAGGCAAGCGCTTGATGGCGGACAATGATAAAAACATCATCCCGCTTAAAAACTATGGCGTAAAACTCATTTCTATTGCCAACTTAGTGGAAGATGGTCAGGCTCTAACCTGGCGCGGTCCGATTTTGCACGGCACGCTTAGTCAGATGCTAAAGCAAACGGTTTGGGGCGAGCTGGATTATCTCATCATCGATTTGCCACCCGGTACCGGTGACGTACAGTTGTCGTTGTCGCAGCTTGTCCCTGTAACCGGCGCCATTATGGTGACTACGCCACAGGACGTGGCCCTATTGGATGTGCGCCGCGCTTACACCATGATGCGCAAGACGCATATTCCTGTTTTAGGTGTGATCGAGAATATGTCTTACTATCAGCTACCGGATGGCAGCCGAGACTATATCTTTGGTGAAGGTGGCGCTAGCACGCTTGCCGAGCAGGAGAAGATTGCTTTACTGGGCGAAATTCCTGTCACTCGGCATGTGCGTGAGAGCGGTGATCGTGGTAAGCCTGTCGTCGTGGCTGACCCCGAGAGTGCCGAGGCCCAGGCCTTACGCAGTGCCGCTCGGGTGCTGGCGGGTCAGGTCAGCATTCAGAATCTCATGACCCTGCCGGTCGTATAGGTGTAATTATGAGAGGAGCGGCGTTTAAAGGAACCAAGGCGGCTTTGCTAAAAGTCTTAAAAGAACGCCGCAGTGCTACTTTGGCTGAGTTGGCCCAAGAGATTGGCGTGACCCGGGTCTGTGTTCATGGCCACATGACAGACTTTGAAGCAGCAGGTTTGGTGAGCCTCAAAAAACGCTTGATTCAGGGGCGGGGAAGGCCCAGTCATGTTTATGAACTGAGCGAAGCCGGGGAAAACATCTTTCCCAAAGATTATGCTGGTTTGGCTTGTGGTTTGTTAAAGCAAATTCGTGAACGTTATGGCAGCAAGGTTGTGCTCGAGCTGCTTAGGCAACGCAACCAGAAAACAAGTGAGGCCTGGAAAGCGGAGTTGTCACAGGAAAGTCGGTCAGCCAGATTAGAAGGCCTAACTCGGCGTTTATCCAAGCTTGGTTACGAAGCCAAAGCCGTCTATGTCGATGGGCAAGCTTGGCTGACTCTGGCAAACTGTCCCTACGCAAAGGTAGCCAAGCAATTCCCTGAACTTTGTGCTGCCGAAACACAATTGCATCAGGATGTACTGGGTTATCGAGTGCAGCGAGATGGTCCGCGTATCGTTGATGGAGGAGTACGTTGCCAGTACCGTTTGTTGCTGGAGTCAGCGATGTCGTGAGGCTGTCTGAATAGACTGATTTTGCTATAATTTAAAGGCGTCAAGCGGGAAGAGTAGCTTGGAGTCTACCTTTTAGAGAGCCTGGACGCTACGCTGAAAGTCCGGGTAAGGAAAGCTTAAGCGAATGTCGCCCGCTAAGTGAGCCTGATAAGCTCACACGCTGGAGAAGAAAGACTGCAATAGCTTAAAGATTTAGCTCTTTAATTTCTATTTCAGTTTATTAGAACTCCCGGTTCTCACCCCGTTAGCGTGAACAATAAAGCGCCTCACATGTTTTTTATGTGGGGAACTGCGGTGGTACCGCGGGGTTTTAGCCTCGTCCGCAAATTGTGGAGGAGGATTTTTATGGGCCAAGAAGATCAGCTGCCACTTAAGCGGCACATAAAGGATCATTATCATTTTTGGGTCGCTTGGTTTGATTATTTGTCGTTTTATAAAGATCTACAGAAAGAGTGTATATGAAAGAACTAGCTAAGCAATACAACCCCTTTGAGATTGAGGCTAAGTGGCAAGAACGCTGGGCTAAGGAGCCTTTTGCCGCCAAGGCCCAGTCGGATAAAGAACCTTTTTGCATCGTCATTCCCCCTCCTAATGTGACGGGTAATTTGCATTTGGGGCACGCCTTTGACAATGCCATTATCGACACGCTCATACGCTTTAAGCGCATGCAAGGCTATGAGACCCTGTTTCAGCCTGGCACTGACCACGCGGGTATCTCAACCCAGATACAGGTGGAAAAAGCCTTGGGGCAAGAAGGGCTCAGTAAATATGATTTGGGCCGCGAAGCCTTTTTGGCACGAGTCTGGAACTGGAAAGAGACCTATGGCGACATCATCCTAGAGCAGCTTCAGCGTTTGGGTGTCTCGGCGGATTGGTCCCGGACGCGCTTTACCATGGACGAAGGCTTGTCCAAAGCGGTGCGTTACCAGTTTGTAAAGCTTTATCAGCAAGGGCTTGTTTATAGGGGCGAGCGTATCGTCAACTGGGACCCACTGAGCCAGACGACCTTATCCGATCTGGAAGTGGACCGAGAGGAGCGCCCGGGCAAACTCTATACCCTGGCCTACGAACTTGCCGACGGTGGTGCAATTCGTATTGCTACGGTGCGCCCTGAAACTATCTTTGCCGATCAGGCGATTGCCGTGCACCCTGAAGACAAACGCTTTAAGCACTTGGTGGGCAAAACAGCTCGCATTCCTCTTACCAACCGTTGGATACCGATTATCACTGATGAAGCGGTAGAGCTGGATTTTGGCACCGGAGCACTCAAGATCACACCAGCGCACGACCCCACCGATTTTGAAATTGGCGAGCGTCACAATCTGGCGATGCCGAGCATTATCGACTTGCAGGCTAAGCTTTTCTCCGAATTGGTGCCGGAGCGTTTTAGGGGCAAAGACCGCTTTGCGGTTCGTCCCGAGGTGGTCGAAGCGCTAAAACAGGACGGCTCACTGATTGAGACAAAAGATCACAGCATTGCTCTAGGTTTGTCACAACGCACCGGCGAGCCCGTTGAGCCACTGCTCTCTAAACAGTGGTTTGTGCGTACCGGGGAAATGGCGCAGCGCGTTCTAAAGGGACTTGATGAAGGCGATATTACTATCCACCCCGAGCGCTACACTAAAGTCAATCGCGACTGGCTGGAAAATATCCGTGACTGGAATGTCTCGCGGCAGCTTTGGTGGGGACATCAAATTCCCGCCTGGTATGACCAGGAGGGTAATATCTACGTGCCTGACCTGGATAATCCCGAACTTGATCCACCGAATGATCCGCGTTATGCCGGTATTGAGCTAAGCCAGGATCCGGATGTTTTTGACACCTGGTTCAGTTCCAATCTCTGGCCCTTTAGCACCCTGGGGTGGCCCGACGCTGACGATGCCTTCTATCAGAAGTTTTATCCCACCAGTGTGTTGGTCACCGGCTATGACATCCTATTTTTCTGGGTGGCGCGTATGGAGATGGCCGGCTATCAGTTTACCGGGCAAGCACCTTTTAAGGACGTATTTTTACATGGCTTGGTACTGGACGAAAAAGGTCAAAAGATGTCGAAATCCAAGGGTAACGGCATCGACCCGCTGGATGTGATTGATCAGTATGGTGCCGACGCCTTGCGTTTTGCCATGACCTATGCCAGTACCGGTGGGCAGGACATCAGGTGGGATCAGCGCCGCGTGGAGATGGGTCGGAATTTTAATAACAAGCTGTGGAATGCTACTCGCTTTGCTTTTATGAATCTTGGGGCCGACAATTCAGCGCCGATAGATGCTAGCTCCAGCGCTACTTCTTACCATAAACCGGAAACGCTGGCTGACCGCTGGATTTTAAGCCGTTTGCAGTACGCCGTTAAAGAGGTCACGGCACAACTCGAGGCTTACGATTTAGGTTTGGCCAACCGGGCGCTCTATGACTTTGTCTGGTCGGAGTTTTGTGATTGGTATCTAGAGGCGGCCAAGCCATCACTGCGTGAGGGTAATGCCCAGACACGCCATGTGCTCAGGCACGTGCTGACCAGCATTCTCAAACTCTTGCACCCGCTTATCCCTTTTATCACTTCTGAGCTTTATGAGGCGCTTGCTAATGAAGAACAGCTTGGCTGGGCAAGCTGGCCTGAAGTCGATGCAGAGCTAGTTGACAAAGAAGCCGAGCAGGCTTTTGCACACCTGCAAAACGCTGTTCGCGCAGCACGCAACCTGCGTGTAGAAGCCAGTATTGCCCCGTCACAGACTATCCCGGTATATCTTGCCGGGTCGGCGGCAGCACCGATTGGTGGTGAGGCCGAAGTATTTGAATCGCTGGCTCGAGCCACCTTAGTAAGCGAGATAAGCGGCGTAGCTTTATCACAGGTAGCACCCGAACTGGAAATTCGCTTGCCGCTTGAAGGTCTGATTGATGTAGAAGAATGGCGAGCCAAGCAAGAAAAACGGCTGAAAGAATTGCTTGCTAACAGATTAAAAAGTGAGAAAAAACTGGCCAACCCCAAGTTTGTCGCTAACGCACCGGAGACCGTGGTGGCAGAGGAAAAACGCAGGCTAAACGAGGCAAGTGAACTAATAAAGGGCCTCGAAGCAAGCCTCAAGCAAATAAGCTAGCGGAGGTTTTTCACTTTTTACTGCCCTCTTACCTCACGCCTCACCTGATAGGGATACTTATGAACGTTATCAGTACCTGGAACGGTCTGGAGATGATTTTGGTATATCTAGAGCATGCTAAAGCTCGATAAGCAGTTAAAGCTGGCAGATTTTGTGGCGGTTGTTCGCGAAGGCAGATCCGTTTCTCTGACAACTAAGGCGAGGCAGCGTATTGTCAAAAGCCGGGACTACGTAGAAAACCTCCTGAATACTGATCAGACCGTTTATGGCGTTAACACCGGCTTTGGCAAATTTGCTAGCGTGCAAATTAAACATTCCGAAGTGCGCGATTTGCAACGCAATTTGCTGCTTTCTCATGCTATCGGCGTCGGTGAGCCATTTCCCACCGAGGTGGTGCGCGGCATGCTGCTTTTGCGTGCGCAGTCTTTGGCCTTGGGTTATTCCGGGGTGCGTCCAGTGGTGGTAGAGATATTGCTCGAGCTCTTAAATCAGGGTATTCACCCCATTGTGCCCTCACAGGGTTCGGTGGGAGCCTCGGGAGACTTGTCTCCTTTAGCACATATGAGCTTGCCGCTGCTAGGTGAGGGTGAAGTCGAGTATCAGGGTCAGATACTTCCGGCGGCAGAAGTCTTGTCCAAAGCAGGGCTGACACCGCTGGTGCTCGAGGCCAAAGAAGGTTTAGCGCTGATTAACGGCACGCAGGCCATGACCAGTATGCTGGCGCTGCTTGTCTGGGACGCTGCATTGCTGCTAAAGGGGGCTGATCTAGCTGCTGCAATGAGTATCGAAGCCCTTAAAGGGAGCCACCGGCCTTTTGCCCCGGCGGTGACACGCTTACGACCTCACCCAGGAGCGGGTTTGGTAGCAGATAATCTCAGGCGTTTGCTGGCTGACTCGGAGGTTCAGGCCTCACATATTGATTGTGACAAGGTTCAAGACGCCTACAGCTTGCGAGCGGTGCCACAGATTCACGGCGCTTCGCGTGACGCGTTGGCCCATGTGCTTAGCGTGCTCGAGCACGAGCTAAACAGTGTGACCGACAACCCCCTTATACTCTGGGATGAAGATCAGGTGATTAGCGCAGGCAACTTTCATGGTCAACCCCTCGCTTTAGCCGCCGATTATGCGGCGATTGCCCTAGCGGAACTGGCCAATATCTCCGAGCGCCGCATCGAGCAGATGCTAAACCCGGCCCTTTCCGGTTTGCCGGCATTCTTAGCCGAGCAAGGTGGTTTGCATTCCGGTCTGATGATCAGCCAGTACACCGCGGCTTCGCTGGTGAGTGAGAACAAGGTTTTGGCGCACCCTGCCTCGGTGGACTCCATACCTACCAGCGCCAATCAGGAAGACCATGTTTCTATGGGTACGCACGCTTGCCGCAAGGCTCGAGCCGTTTTTGAAAACGTCCTCTGGGTACTGGCCATAGAACTGGTATCGGCGGCACAAGCTTTAGATTTTCATAAGCCATTAAAGCCCGGTAAAGGCGTCGATATTGCCCATCAGCGCATCCGCAAAGAAATTTCTCATCTGGATAAAGACCGCTATCTAAGACCCGAGCTGGATAAACTGCGAGGACTTTTGCGAAGCGGAGAACTTGTCAGCTCAGTTGAGCAGGCCGTAGGCAAACTCGCTTAAGTAATAAAAACCTCTCAAAAAATAGGTGGCTTGATTGGCTATTTAGGCCGCGATGGTGGTTAAATAAGGGTTGCTTCTTTATGCCCCGGGTTTGCCGGAGCTTAAAGAGGCCCAAAAATATCTAACCACCCAATGGTTAAAGGGGAAGACACATGAACGCAGCCTTGATTTACGAAATAATCGGCTATCTCGCCTCGGCACTCGTGGTGATTTCGCTCATGATGAGTTCAATTTTGCGCCTGCGCGTGATAAATCTCATCGGCGCAGTCACCTTCACGCTTTACGGTTTGCTTATTGCCGCTTATCCGGTGGCCGCCACCAACTTCATCATCGTGCTTATAGACCTGTATTATTTGTGGCAAATTTATGCCGCTAAGGAGTATTTTAAGTTTCTTAAAGTCGAGAAGGGCTCAGACTATCTCCAATATTTTTTAAGTTTTTACGATAAGGAAATCAAAAACTTTCTGCCGAATTTTGCCTATGTCCCTTCGGAAACGCAGCAGGTGTTTTTTGTCTTGCGCAACATGGTTCCCGCCGGCCTTTTTATTGCCGAACCACTTACTGATGACGCGCTTTTTGTCAAACTAGATTTTGTCATCCCGGGCTACCGGGACTTTAAGATAGCTAAGTTTATCTATGCGGCGCAGTCCGAGGTCTTTAAGACCAAGACCTGGGGCAAGGTCTACAGTGAACCCGGTAATAAAAAACACGAAGATTATTTACGGCGCATGGGCTTTGTCAAAGAACCTGACAAAGACAAACTTTACCGCTTAGACTTAGCTTGATTTTATAGCTGCTGAAAAAAGCTCAGAGTTTGCTGGACACCACTTCCTGGCAAGTATGTACTATGTAATTACAGGGAGTGTAATTACATGACTGCCAAGTCAACAAAAACACGCATCATAAAAATAGGTAATTCTCAGGGTATTCGCATTCCAAAATTGCTTTTAGAGCAGTTGGGTTTAGAGAATGAAGTAGAGTTGGAAGTTCAGCAGAATCAGCTTGTCATTCGTTCGGTTAAGCAAGCGCGTCAGAACTGGCCTAAGCAGTTTAGAATCATGGCGCAGCGAGGTGATGATCGTTTGCTTATTGCAGATTCAACCGACCTCACAAACTGGGATAATAGTGAGTGGGAATGGCAGTAAAGCGCTTTGAAGTTCATCTTGTTAATTTAGACCCGACTATAGGTAGCGAAATCTAGAAAATCCGGCCCTGTAACGAAGCGCTACATTCATAAGGGGCCATGAGTAAATTTTGGGCAGATTTTTCGCCAACTATGCCCCGGCTTACTGCTAGACTCGTCACGGAGGACAAATGATTGTTAGCAGAGCGCTATTTTTCAGCTTCTTCATAGCTTTGCTCCTAAGCGGTGTTGCCCTGGCTCAGCCTTGCCGCTGGGGATCAGCAACAATCAGTGGCAGTCTGGACGCTTCTGTGCTCGATGAAGCCAGTGGCTTAGCCGTGTCAAGACAATTCTCTGATCGGCTCTATCACGTCAATGACTCAGGTGACGGTCCCTTTTTCTATCTTAGTAATGCCAGGGGTGGCAACCTCCAGGCTGTGCGCATTGCGGGATTTAACGCCCGCAATGCCGATGTCGAAGATATTGCCATCGGGCCTTGTAGCATTGGCTCCTGTTTGTTTGTGGGTAACATTGGCGATAATTTAGAGATAAGAGACAGTATTGAAGTCTTTGTGATTGCCGAACAGATGGAATATAGCGACGTCGCTTTGCCACTGCAAAGGCTCGAGCTGAGCTACCCCGATGGCCCGCACAACGCCGAAGCTATGGCGGTTCACCCCAATGGGGATATTTACATCCTGACTAAAGAAAGCGATGACGGTAGCCGCCGGGCGCTTCCCGCTAAGTTATACAAAATAGCGAGCAGTCAGTGGCAAGAAGCCAGTGGCGTGCAGACCTTATCTTTTGTAGGCGAGCTTGATTTGCCTGCTTTGTCACCGTCGCTGTTAGGTTATTTTACCCGGGTGGTGACGGCGCTGGATATTTCCCCTGATGGCAAGCGCTTTTTGGTGCTGACCTATGAAAATGCTTTTGAGTTTTTCTTTGCGCAGGCTCCCGTACAATTAAAACCCACAAGGCAGCTTCGGGAGGGCGTCGATTATCTGGCTATTCGCTTGCGGCGTTTACCGCAGCAAGAGGGCATTGCCTACGTGGATAACCGCAGCTTTCTTTATGACACGGAAGCGCTTGGTTCCGCTCCTGAAATTAGACTTGTTGAGTGTTTGGATTAGAAAATCATTTCTCCTGCTACAAAAGCCCGGACTGTAGTATCCGGATGATGATTAAAGATGGTCTCGGTAGTGTCCTGACAGATCAATTTTCCACCCATTACCACTGCGGTGGACTGGCTTAAGCGCCGTGCTTGGGGCAAATTGTGGGTTACCATCACCACGGCCTTGCCAGAAGCAGCGGCTTGAGCAATAGCACGTTCAATTCGCAAGATGTTGCTGGGATCCAGGTTGGCGGTGGCTTCGTCCAGTAATAGTAGCTCAGGGTTTTTTGCCAGGGCTCGAGCCAGCGCTAAACGCACCAGTTCACCACCGGAGAGTTTGCGGGCATCCTGTTTAGTAATCTCGTTCAAGCCGACCTGTTTTAGCGCCGTTAGGGCTAAAGTTCGGGCGTCCTGGCGCGAAGCCCCCATAAGCCGTGGCGCCAACATGGCATTAAAAAGCACGCTGCCGCGCAGGGCGACAGGTTGCTGCAAAACAAGACTGCTGACCTGCCGGAGTTGTGCGGGGCTGGCCATTTTGCCCCTAAAGGCTATGACACCATTCTCACCAAGCTCGAGCCCGGCCAACAGGCGCATGAGAGTGGACTTGCCAGCGGCACTGGGTCCAACGATAGCGGTGATCTCACCGGCTCGAGCCTGAAACTCAGCCGTAGATAGAATTTGCTTGCCATCATAGTTTTTGGTAAGTTCCCGAACTTCGATCATGGGTTGTCCTGCAGCCGCAAGATAAGTACATTAAGGATTAAGAACACCGCTAAAAGCAACAAACCCAGCGCCAGCGCCAGAGCAAATTCACCCCGGGAGGATTCTAAGGCAATGGCAGTGGTGAGTGTGCGCGTGCGATCTTTTATATTGCCGCCGACGATCATGGCGGCGCCCACTTCGCTGATGGCACGTCCATAACCGGTTATTACCGCAATGCTCAGGCCGGTGATGGCTTCACGCAGGTTAATGCCCAAAGCTTGCCAGGGCTTGGCCCCTAGAGTTAGCGCAGTTAAGCGAATGCGCAGATCAACAGCCGATACCGCCGCAATACTAAGGCGAGTAATGACCGGAAACGACAGCAGAATTTCCGCTGTGATGATGGCGGGTTCTGAGTAGAGGAGACCAAAGTCACCAAGGAGGCCGCGTCGGGTATAGAGACCGTAGAGCAGTAGCCCAACGACTACGGTAGGCACGGCCATAAGCGTAGAGAAAACAGAAATGAGCAAGCGCTTGCCCCGGAATTTAGCAAGTGCAATGAGCCCGCCCAAGGGCACACCCAGAAGCGAGGCTATTAAAGTAGCAATGCTGGCAACCCGCAGTGAACGAAAGAGCGCATCGGCGACGCTGCCTTCTAAAGGGCTTAAGAGTTTAAGTGCGGTGCTAAAAGCATCTGAATAAAACTCCACGCTTATAGCTTATCGTGCTCTGTCCTGCTTACTGCAAGAGCATCTAAAAAGGCGGTTTCTCTGAAAGAAAAATCTAGCCTTTTTAGTAAATTTCATTGACGATTAGCGCCTCATTTGTTAGCATCCTCAGCATTGACCGCTATGCGTAAATCGTTTGCGTTGCAGCGGTGGAAAAGTCTGACTTACATTTAAGTGCTTGGCATGCATTTGGCTCAGGTCAACGAGTGCGTTTAACAGAAAGGCGGTGTACCACAAGCAGTTGGTGGTTGGTAGGAAAACCTCAACTTTCCTCTTTTTACTTTTCCCTTAACACACAGGTACACCTGCAAAAGAATGGGCATTGAGATTAAGAAGACTATGCAAACAGCTAAGAGGCGGCAGGGTTTCTTATTTTGGCGGTACTTCTTAAGCCGTCGAGGTATGGGCTACCTCAGCCTTGGAGTGTTTGCTCTTTTGCTTAGTGCTTGCTCAGTTATTATTGCACCTGCAGTAGAACCACGTGAGAGGATGTTGGGTGCGTATATTCCTGGCGGGGTGTGGCAAGGCATGGAACCAGTGAATAACTTGGAAACAGCTATAGGCTACCGCTTCGATATCGTGCATTGGTATAGCAATTGGGATAACCCCTGGGAAGAGAACCTGCTGCGACTGGCCTCAGAAGGCGGTCGC
>JASBUK010000104.1 GCA_030147925.1 Trueperaceae bacterium | reverse complement strand
GATTTGCCGTTATAGACGTCATAGCAAAGACTATGAACACCTACCTGCATCCAGTGAAGCTTTTATCTACGCTGCTATGGTACGTTTAATGCTAGCTAGGTTAGCCAAACTTTCTTGATTCAATCCTTTTCTGACGCCCTCAAAAGCGTTATTTAGAAAGCATTCCTACAAAGTTAGGTGTGAAGTGTTAGGCGTGAGGATTTAGACCAATTTTGTTAGTAGTCAGTATTTTGTGATTAGCAGTTAGTGGTAGGCAGGCATTCGTTTTTAGAAAGCCGCCTCACTGAGTTCTTTTTGGGCGTTAGCAGCTAACAACTGACAAATTCCTATTATCTGTTTTCCCGTTGTCTATTTGTCGCCGCTTCTCACCACGCCTGTGATAGCCTGATTAGCAATGTCAAGCGTTATCGTTATAGTTGCTGACTTTGCCATGACGTGACTAAACGTTAGTGCTTTTAGTGGTTAATACGCCTAGCATCAACGGAGGATGCCATGCACAAAAAGCTGGTTTTGTTTTTTGCTGTTTTCTTGCTAAATATCAGTGCGGTATTTGCGCAGACACGCAGCTTAGCAGTTTATCCCTTCAGTAGTCAGGATGTACTCTTGGGCTTTGCTGTGGCTGATCGTCTGGCGACGGCCTTTGAGGGCGAATTGGAGACGCTTGGCCCCGCAGTAACACCGGCATTTATTCCGCCTTTGGTTGCCCCAGGTGGTTTTTTGAGCCCTTTGGCGTTTTTTGGCAATCTTGAGACCAGCAATATTGCCGACCGCAATGGCACGGCTTTGCTGCGTGACGCTTTGGGGATAGATGCTGCTTTAACCGGTCAGATTCAGTTTGTGGGTGAACAGCTTCAGTTTGAGGGTTATTTAGCAACCGCTGCCGGGGTAAGCCGCTTCCGCTTGCTGGCGCCTGAGCAAGACCCAGGTTTGCTAGCGCAAAAAGTCATTGCACTGATGGCTAGCCGTTTAGAACTTAGCAGGCCTCAGGCAATAACCGAAATTGACCTTTCCGGAGCCTACGGTGACTATGTTTCTGCGCTGGCACTTTTAAGTGGGGGTTTCGTAGAAGACGCCATAAACCAGCTCGAGCTGGCCTTGGCTGCCCAGGAAAACCCCCGCTGGCAAGAACTCTTAGCCGACCTTAAAGCCGTGCAAGCTGCCGAGATGGGGCAAAATGCGGCGGTGATGGCGGTTGCTGCTCTTAGCAGCGCTACGCTCGACACCCAGGGGGCTATTCGCTATTTTGAACAGTTTGCCGAGCAGAGTGCTTTGCCGGTGGCTCAGACCTGGTTGGCTACGCTTAAAGCAGATGTCAACGATGTGGCCGGGGCGCAAAAAGCCTTTGATATGGCCGCTGACTACCCCTATGGTTTGGCGGCTAGAGCCTCATACCGTGCGGTTAATGAGCTAGAGGGCGCTAACGCCGACATCGTGGCCTTGCAGGATTCGGATGCCTTTGGAGCGGTGCTGGGAGCGGCCTTAGCGGCAAGGCAGCTTGATGACCTGGACTTAGAGAAAGAACTGCTTGGTCGACTTAGTCGGTTGGCCCCTGATTTTAGCTATTCTTTTGAGCGCCTCTCGATGATTGCTTTTGAGCAAGAGGAACCGCTGGCGGCGGCTCAGGCGCTGGTGGTAGCCACAGAGCTCGAGCCCGAAAGTGACCTCTACTGGACCAACCTCGGCTGGGCCTACTACCTCCTGGGCTTTTTAGATAAGAGCGAGGCGGCCTCGGTGCGGGCCACCCAACTCGATAACAATCAATTTATTGCCTGGTACAACCTTGGTTTGGTGCAGGTGGTGACCGGGCGACTTGACGAAGGTATGGGGGCTTATGAACAGGCGCTAATTCGTGACCCCGAGGTTGATGACGGGGCCGTAGCCGACTTGGAAAATGCTTTAGAGCTTTATCCGGCTGCCGCAGGGGTGAAATTTGCCCTAGCGACGCTTTATGAAGCCGAAGGGCGTAGAGACGAGGCCGCGACACAGTTTGAGCGCTATCTTGAGCAGGGTAATGACCCGCACTATCTGTCGCATGCCGAACAGCGCCTGCAAGTGCTTCGGGCGCCACCGCCTCCCATCGAGATCAGCCCGGGTGCTTCCCTGGGCTTAGGAATAGATCATGTCAGCGCCGAACCCTATCACCCCGGTGACAGGCTCTATCCGTTGTTTGAACTATATACCCCTGGTTTTGAACTGCCGAGCGAAGTAGAGGTGGAGCTGAGGATAAGGGACGCTGAGGCGCAAGACCTGGATTTATCTGCTAGTACGGAGCTGAGAATTCCCAGCAACGCGGTTGCGCTGATGATCAAGGATGTCGGCCTAGACTTACCAAGAGGGCTTAAGCCGGGGCGTTACGAATTGCTAATCAGCGTAACAGCGGACGCCGAACGCCAGGCCA
This sequence comes from Trueperaceae bacterium, assembly GCA_030147925.1. Taxonomy (GTDB): domain Bacteria; phylum Deinococcota; class Deinococci; order Deinococcales; family Trueperaceae; genus JASBUK01. The sequence goes on along the minus strand of JASBUK010000104.1, from coordinate 12,925 downwards.
CGGCCTCACTTAGTTTTGAGGTGGCTGGCGAACCTTTGCTGCTACGCCAGCTTTTTAGCCGCAATATCGACCTGCGCTCGCTTGATACCGCCGAACCGCTTTATTCCAGCCTTGATATCAGCCGCGCAGACGGTGATCTGCTTGTGCTTGACGCGCTAATAAATGAGCTTCGGCAAACTGCCGACGTGGCCGAAGAAGCGCTGCCTGTGGCTGACTCAGGCCGCTTTGAGGGCCTTAGTGGTGGGGAAATCTTTATGCAAAGCACCGAGGCCGACGTGCGCGACTTTCTGCTGTTTCTCTTAGAGCAAAGTGGTGTGGCTGACGCCGACTTTACCTTTGTAGACGCCTATGCTCAGTGGGCTTTAGATGGTGCGCCGGAGTCGGGCGGGGAGTAGTTATACCGATTCCGTTAAAAAGCCGAATAGGATTCGGCCTAAGCTTGCTATACAAGAAGAATGGGACGCGTGGCTTGTCATAACGCTTAAGGAACTAATCGGATTCGGTATTAAATTTCTGGTACATGCGAGCGCTAGAACGCGCTAATTTATGCTGAGCAAAACCTTGAGCACCTCACTGCGTTTTAGGGCCGTTGCAAAAGCCTCATTGGCATCAGCAAGAGGGAATTTGTGCGTGATGACGGGCTCAACATTAAAATCTGGGTCGCCGAGCAGCCGAATTGCCTCTTGGTAGTCCGGAGTGGTGTACATCAGCGACCCTAGGATGCGCAGCTCCCAATCTTGAATGAGACTCGCCGGGATGCTGGTCTCTTGTCCAAATACGCCGAGGACAATGATAGTGCCACCCTTGCGGGAATTCTCAATGGCAGTTCTTAAGGTTGCGGCCAGACCAACGCATTCAAAAATGATGTTGGCACTTTGCGGCCTTAAGGTTGTGGTGGCCTCAAGGCCTAAACTTTGCGCAGCTTTAAGGCGGCTCTTATCTAAGTCTATTATCTGCACGCGCTTAGCGCCATATGCTTTGGCGATGAGTGCCGTTAACAAACCTATGGTGCCTGCGCCTATTACGGCTATTTCCCGGCCCTTTACAGACTCATCAAGACGCAGAGCGTGCACCGCTACGGCGCTGGGCTCTGTCAGTGCGCCACGTGTTGCCAAAAAGCCTTCAGGCAGTACGTGTAGGCGATCTGCAGCTACTGCAAAGTATTCGCCCATAGCACCGGGTGACTGAAAGCCGAACACTCTTAAGTTCTCGCAGATGTTATAGCGACCAGATTTGCAGTTGCGGCATTTACCACAAAATAAAGAGGGCTCGAGCACCACCTGTTTGCCGAGTAAGTCACGTTTGACTCTTTGGCCAAGTTTGCACACTACCCCGCTCACTTCATGACCGGGATAGACAGGATAGCTAACAAAGGGATGTTTTCCTTCTAATACGTGCAAATCCGAGCCACATATCCCGATATAGCTGGGTTTAAGAAGCGCTTGCCCAGGGCCGGGCTCCGGCCTGGGTGTTTCGATGACTGCAAGCTGATGTGGTTGCATAATTACCACGCGTTTCATGTCTTATCCATCACAAACTGAACCTTCATGCGCTTGGGGTCGTGTTCGGCAATCCTTAAACCCTCGGTAAACTGCTCGAGCGCTAGTTTGTGGGAGATGATGGGTTTGACCCTAACCGCCCCACTCTTGATGAGTGCGATGGCTTCGTGAAAGGTCTTGTTAAGGGCAAAACTCCCAATAATCGTCAGGTCTTTACGAAACACGTCAAATGGTGAAAAGCTTGCTGTGGCTTGTGAGGGGGCAACGCCGAATATCCACAGTTTACCGCGTGGTCTAACGTAATCAAAACACTGCTCGATTACTTGGGGTACACCTGTGGCATCGGCCACGACGTCGAAGCCGTGAGGCGCAATATCCTTAAAAGACTGAGTTGTCAAGTCGCTTGCCTGCAGAGCCAGATCTGCTCCTAACTGCTCGGCCAGTTCCAGACGCCACGCTTCTTTGTCGATCATTACGACAACGGCGGCTCCTGCCCGCTTGACGGCCTGCATCATCAGTATGCCCATAGGCCCTGCGCCAAAAATCACAACGCTGTCACCTGCTTGTATTTGCACGCGTTTGAGGCCCCAAACTACACAGGCAAGGGGTTCTACTAAAGCAGCGGCCTCAAATGACAGGTCGCCAATATCAAAGACCCCACTTTCCGGTATAGTGATGTAAGCTGCGAACGCGCCGCTACGATTTACCCCAACAACCTCTATGTTTTCGCACTGGTTTTGTTCGTTGCGTTGACAACTGGGGCAGATATTACAGGGGATATTGGGATCGGCGGTTACGCGGTCACCGACTTTGAAGTTTTTAACCTTGTCGCCAACGGCGCTTATCACACCGCTAAACTCATGTCCGGGTGTGACCGGATAGCGTGCAATCGCATAATCCCCATGCCAGATGTGGATGTCGGTGCCACAAATACCGGCATTTTTTACTTTAATCAAAACCTCGTTGGCTTTGGGTTGGGGACGAGTAATATCAATAAGCTCAGCTTTTTTTGGGGCTTTTATCTGACTGGCAATCATGCTTACCTCATTTCACGGCGCCCATGGTGAGCCCGGTAACGAGTTGCCGCTGGGCGAGCCAACCGGCAATAAGCACCGGAATGACGGCGGCAGTCGCGGCGGCGCTCATTTTGGCGATAAATAAATTACCTTGTGCCGCTTTAAAAGTAGAGACGTATACAGACAAGGGAGAGGCGTCGCGGGTGGTTAAGTTAACCGCTAAAAAGAACTCATTCCAGGTAAAAATGATGGCAAGTAGTGCGGTAGCGGCCAAACCAGGAATAAGCAGCGGCAGGATGACCTGGGAAAATTCTTGCCACAGGTTGGCGCCATCCAAGCGGGCTGCCTCTAAAACTTCATAGGGGAGCTCGAGCATAAAACTCCTGACCATCCAGACGACCAGAGGGAAGTTCATACCGGCGTAGAGGATGATAAGCCCTAAGTAGGTGTCGAGCAAATTGAGTCGCAGGAAAATTATGTAGATCGGTACGATGACCCCGGCGGGTGGGAGCATGCGGGTGGACATGATCCACAGCATGCTGCTGTCAGTGCGCTTGCTGGCATAAAAAGCCATGGCATAAGCCGTTGGGATACCCAGAATCAGCGCCAGTAGGATAGAAAAAAAGGTGATGATGACGGTGTTCCACATGAACTCTAAAAATGGCGAATCAAGAATAGCGACGCGCCAATTCTCTAAAGTAGGCGTAAAGAGGATGCGTGGGGGGAAGCTGATAGCGAGCGCTTCGGTTTTTAGCGAGGTGAGAGCCATCCAGAGAATAGGGAAAAACATGAGAAATGCCAGTAGCAGCGTGAGTATCGAAAGCAGGCTTCCAAGTAGTTTGCGGCGGTTTAGCGTCATGCTGCGGCCTCCTGATTTTGATTGCGCAACACCTGTAGAAAAATCACTACGACGATATTTGCCAGGATCACGGCAAAGATGCCGTAGGCGCTGGCGCGCCCAACATTCCAGCGGCTAAACGCTTCGAGGAAAATTTGATAGGGCAAATTGGTGGTGCGGATGCCGGGCCCACCGGTGGTGGTGACAAAGATAACGCCAAAGACATTAAGAATAAAAATGGTTTCCAGCAGCAGGGCAATCTCGATAAAGCGCCTTAGGTGCGGCAGAATGATGTAGCGAAACATGGGGATGCCGCTGGCCCCGTCGATTCGGGCCGCTTCGATAGTTGACTCTGGTAAGGACTGTAAGCCGGCTAGCAGGATGAGCATGACAAACGGCGTCCATTGCCAGGAGACAATGCCGATGATAGAAAGCATGGGGAATGCCTCGATTAAGTAGAAGTTGTTGATACCGACGAGTTTGAGAAGATAGGCGGAGAGACCGAAGCTAGGGTCGAGTAAGACGTTTTTCCACAAGACGGCGGCAGCGACCGGCATTATTAAAAAAGGTGAGATGAGCAGGGTGCGGGCAACACCCCTGCCAAGGAAGGGGCGGTTGAGCAGCAAGGCGAATAAGAGCCCGACAAGGAAGGTAACGATGACGATGCTGATGGTTAGATAGACGGTGTTCCAGAGGACGGTGTAAAAGTCTGGATTGGCCAGGATACGTCTGAAATTGCGCCACATCCTGTCCCAGCCGAGAAACCCCCGACTGTTAGGCCTGAGTAGATTCCAGTTGGTGAAGCTGAAGTAAATTGCTATGGCAAAGGGGACCTGGGTGACGATTACGAGGAAAATTAGGCCGGGAGCGGATAAGAACTTTCTGGCCTCTTTTCTAACTTTGTTTGGAGCCAGGGCGCTTTTTTGGCTTAAACTTGTGCTTGCCATGATCACCTCCTAAGTTTAGATTTGTTGTTGCTCGAGCTGTGGAATTTTTGCAAGACGAACTTGTTTTGGAAATAGGGTTTCAGCGTCGAGATAGCTTGGATGCTAAGTGAGTTGTATAAGGGGGATGTAGGGGTTAGTAAGTCAACCCCTACCGGAAAGAGGTGAAGCGTCAGGAAAAGCTTCTAGTAATAGCCGGCGTCCCGCATAGCGTCATCGGCAATGCGTTGAGAACGTTTCAGAGCTTCTTCTACGGTGATGTCGCCAGCAAGGGCGGCGGCAACTTCTTGCGCGACGTCCGTGCCGATCCCTTGAAACTCGGGTATTTGTACAAATTGCACACCCGGAGCAATTTGCGGCTCTAAGGTGGCGTCGGTGGGGTCGGCATTTTGAATGGCGCCAAGTACCATTTCGGCAAAGGGAGCGGCCTCAAGATACTCTTGGCGTGCGTAGGTAGATTGGCGAGTGCCGGGCGGGACGGCGGCCCAGCCTTTGTTCTTGGCGACGAGTTCGATGTAGTCTTTTGAGGTAGCCCAGGTGAGGAATTTAAAAGCGGCTTCTTGAGCGTCACTAGAGGACGGAATGGCTAAATTCCATGACCACAACCAGGCGTTTCCTTTGGCGACCGGGCCAACCGGGGCAAGCGCCCATCTGATGTCGTCACCGGCAGGTGAACCTGCTAAGAAACCGGCGGCAACGGTGGCGTCAACCCATATGGCTGCCTGAGAGTTGGACATGAGTTGGAGAGCTTCGGGGAAGCTGATGCCGGTTACGCCGGGAGGGCCACAGCGTTGCACGAGGTCGGTGTAGAAGCTCAGGGCATCTTGCCAGGCTTGTGAATCGATTTGAGGGCGTCCCTCGACATCAAACCACTGACCCCCAAAGGTATTGACCACTGTGGTGATTGGAGCCATGTTGTCACCCCAGCCGGGTTTGCCACGAAGCACGATGCCGTAAACACCATTAGCAGGGTCATTCAGCTGGCAAGCGAAATCGGCGATTTGCTCCCAGGTGGGTTGTTCGGGCATCTCTAAACCGGCTTCGTCAAACAGGCGCTTGTTGTACATAGTGAAGCTGGACTCGGCATAAAAGGGCACGGCGAAGAGTTCGCCCTGATACGAGATGCCGTCTGCAATCGCGGGGAGGAGGTCGGCAAAGTCATAGTTTGCGGCTGCCTCGGGGTATTTGCTAGCCAGTTGATCGACTGACTCAATCCAGCCATTGGCTGCCCAGAGTGATGTTTCATAAGCACCTACGGTTACAAGATCAAACGAACCGCCGCCGGTGGCGACATCTGTAGTAAGGCGCGAGCGCAAAGTGCCTTCATCTAGAAATAGCCATTCGAGCTTGATGTCTGGGTTTTGCGATTCAAAAACAGAGCTGAGTTCTTGCATGGTGACCATGTCCGGGTTATTAACCGAGGCGATGGTCACGGTAGTCTGTGCTGCTGACCAGCTTATGCTCATAGCAAGAGCTATAAACAAGAAAAGACGTCTTGACATTTTGAAAACCTCCTCTAAGATTTAACGGGTGAAAAATTAGTAAAAAACGTGAAAATGGGCGTCCAAAACTAACTGGCCTTGTGTCCAGTTGATGGGAGCCGCCAATCCTTTTGCTGGAAACCTCCTTTCTCTACTTTGTCATTTGGGACGATGGCAAAATAATGTATCGACAAGTAGATAGTATCTTAAGAACAGCAAGCCTATGATTATGAAAGTTTATGAAATGGCCTCGTGTCCATAACCATAAACTATGTATTCTTTGCTGTCAAGAGTTATTTTGATACACTGGACTCGTGGCCACTATTCATGATGTTGCAAAACATGCGGGTGTTTCGGCTACCACGGCTAAACGCGCTATTCGCCAACCAAAACTCCTTGCCCCACAAACGCTCGAGCGCGTCCGGAGAGCCATCGAGGAGCTTCATTACGAACCCGATCAGTTGGCAAGCGCTTTGCGTAGCGGGCAGAACAACACTATCGGACTTGTCGTCGGCAGTATAGTAGAGCCTTTTTTTGCACAACTTACCCGAACCATAGGCAGAGCCACTCGTGAAAAGGGATATACGCTCATTATCGCCGATAGTGAATATGATGCCGAATTAGAGTTGCAGCAATTGAAACGGTTTTACGGCAATCGTGTTGGCGGGCTTATCATCCGCTCGGGCTACGGTGAGTCGAATCTGGAGTATTTGCTACGCATGCAACAGCGGGGCACAGCCATCGTTGAAGTTGACCATTTTTACCCCGGAAGTTCTTTTAGCCACGTTATGCTGGATAACGAAAAGGGTGTCATTGCAGGCGTCGAATACCTGGTAAATTTAGGTCACAAAAGAATTGCCGCACTCGGCACCTACGACCCGATAATTTTATCTGACGAACGCTCCCAGGCTTTCCCGAAAGCCATGCAAGCAGCCGGGCTTAGCGTTCCGCAGGCATACCAGCGTGTGATTCGCCCTACCCAGGAAGAAGCATATCAGCTTACACACTACTTGATGAGCTTAGACAAAGCACCTACGGCAATCTTCGCCCTTACCGGAAATGAGGCCATTGGGGCATTCCGAGCTTTGCGTGAGCTTGGTCTTAAGATACCGCAGGATATTTCACTGCTCAGCTTCGACAATTATCCCTGGACAAGTCTGGTCGAACCACCTATCGATGTCATCGAACAACCTACTGAAGATATGGGACTTGCCACAGTAGAGATCGTTTTGGCGGCTATTGAAAAACAAGCCAAAAACGAACCTGTCGAGATCATACGCAAGCGCTTTCCCGGTCGCCTGATTAAACGCGGTAGTTGTGCTGCGCCTCGCAGTTAAAATATAGTCCGTTTCATTCTTATTGACAGTAGACTGACCGCCTTTATTTCTACTCGCGCCGCTCGGATGGTATTGACAGTTGTCAATACCATCGAAAAGCTCTCTAAATCAACCCAACAAGCGGCCAAAGATGCGGAAACCTGCTAAATAAGTACCTAAGGCCGAGCCGAGGGTAGCAAGGAAAAACACCAGCAGCGTGCGCGCCACCCGGTTGCGCCACCAGCCGCGCAAGCCGGTGACATCCTGACGCAAGCTGCTAAAATCGCCAACGCGTGGTCGGCGCAGCCACAACTCGATGCCGGCAGCCACAAAACCGGCACCAATCAGCGGATTGAGCGAGGTTAAGGGTGCGGCAAAAAACACCCCGATAATAGTCAGGGGGTGAGCGGTGGCAATGAGCGCCCCTAAAGCCGACAGGCCGCCGTTGATAAAAACCCAGTCGCCTAAGAGTTGCCAGCCTAGTTGCGGGCTGCGATAAAAACCAATTAAAAAACCGCCGACAATAAGCGCGGCTATAGCCCAAGGAATCAACTTGGGCCAGATATTAGCTTTGGGCAAAAGCTCAAGTTTGGCACGTTCCTCTGCTGGTGAAAGCTTGCTGGGGTTTTCCAGATGCTGAGCTAAGCCTTTTAGGTGGCCTGCGCCAATAATGACCAGGATATTTTTGGGAGCTTCGTCTTCAGAATCCTGAGCGGCTTCACGCAACTTTGCGGCCATGTACAGGTCGCGCTCGGCAATCAGGGGATTGTAAAGTGCTGCAGATTGCTCGGCAAACTCGGCGAAGGTGGTTTCTAAGATGTCACCTTCTTTGAGTTTTTCGATCTCAGCTTCGCTGATTTCCTCACGGCTTACCACGCTGCCCAAAAGTCCACCAAACAAGGTGAGCCTTTGCCACCACGGCACGTTGCGATAGACGCGTCTTAGCGTTATGCCGATATCGCGATCAATCAGCAAGATGGGCAGATCGGCGGCTTTAGCGGCCTGAATCGCCACGCGAAATTCCTGGCCGGGTTCAATCCCCAACTGATCGGCTAAGCGCTGCTGAAAAGCGCCCAGGGCCAGGCTGGCGGCAACCATGCCGGCTTTACCGGTACGAAATACTTCAAAGAGATCCATGTTGGCCCAGCGGTCCGGCTGGGTGATCGAGGCGAAGCGGCCCGGGTCAAGCTCGATGGCAACGGCGTCGAATTCACCGCTGTCAATGAGTCGTTTTACTTCTTCGGCGCTGGTTTTTGAGACGTGGGCCGTGCCCAGGATGGTAAAGCGCGTAGCGGCTTGCTCAATGATGCGCAGGGGTTGCTCTTGGGGTTTGCTATTGGTTGTTATAGTCATAATTTATTATCGGCGCGCAGATTATGCCCCAATTAGTGATGTGGCAGCGCGCAGTTTTTATTCTACCCGCTTAACTAAGGGGGTAATGAGTATCACAGCTTGCTTAAAAACTTAAAGTTTTTCGGCCTCTAACTCGCCGAGTTTTTCGAGTTGTTCCGACATTCCCAAAGAGATAATCTGATCTCCTTTTTTAAGCACAAAGTCTGGGCTGGGGTTGGTTACGGTTTTGCCCTCACGAAGTACCGCCAAGACGGTAACGCCGAAGCGCCTGCGGATATCGAGCTGGCGCAAGCTCTTGCCATCGAAGTCACTGCCATCTTGCACCTCGATATCCTGTACGCCGAGTGCCTGCTGGCCCCGTTTCATGGTGGTTTCTAAAAAGTCTATAGCGGCGGGGCGCAGCACCAGATTGACTAAGCGACGACCGCCAATCGAATAGGGGTCTAAGGCGCGGTTGGCTCCGGCCTTGAGCAGTTTTTTTATAGCGGCTTCGTTATCCGCCCTGGCAACTATGACCAGATTAGGATTAAGGGCTCGAGCGCTCATGACTATAAAGGCGTTGCTGGCGTCGTCTCCGGCGGCGGCAATCAAATTCTTGGCGCGTTTTACCCCGGCCTGTTCTAAAACTTCGTCTTCGGTGGCGTCGCCGATAATATAAAGATAACCTTCTTGTTTGGCGAGATTTTCAAGCGGCGGATGGTGGTCGATGATGACAAAGCTGCTGCTTTGCTGGGCAAGTTCACGGGCGGCTTGTTGGCCCATGCGCCCAAGGCCGGCTAAAATGGTGTGATCCTCCAGCTTGTTTATTTTTTCTTGCATCTTGCGTCTCCCGCTGGGGTCTTGCAGCTGTCTGATAACCAAGTATTCCATAGTGGCGCTAAAAACGTAGAAAAGACTGCCAATCCCGGTGATAGATATAAAAATTGTCAGAATTCGTCCGGAACTGTCAAGGGGATAAATTTCATTGTAGCCAACCGTGGTAATAGTGATAAACGTCATATAAACGGCATCAAGCCAACTGCCGCCTAAGCTGCGCCAGAGCAGATAATAGCCTAGAGTGCCAAGAATTATTACGCTAATGAGCAGAACAAAGGGGCTGCGCAGACGCCTAAGATAGCCCCAGAAACCCAATGTTTGCTTATCTGACACCATAAGTATTATAGGCTCCTGTGCTGACGGCATGCCCGGTAGGCAAAGAGTACACTAAACATCATGGAAGCTCTAAAAATCTCTCCTTATGCTGTTCAGACCTGGTTTAAAAATGGCGTTATCAGCCTTAAAAATGCGCTGGCCGATTTGCCCGGAGAAAGACCGACTCATCTGCTGCTCGAGCTTAGCGGTGCTTATCCGGCTCGAGCCCGCCGTCGCAAATTCCTGGAATTTCCGCCCGACCTTAGCCCGCCGCCCGCTTCTTTAGAGGACTTGGAGCAGAAAGTCATTCAACTGGCCAAGGCTCCTTGGCTGGAGGGTGTGGTTTTTCGCGCCGAGGGCTTAACGATCAATATAGCCACTGCTTACGCCCTCAGGCAGCAAATTGCCGAGTTAAAACGCGCCGGTAAACGCACGATTTTTTACCTCACGCAACTAAACCTGAACACTTACTACCTCGCCTGTGCCGCCGATGAAATCGTCATGCCCGCGGGTGCCGAGTTGGTGGTGAACGGCCTGGCGCTGCAAATTACCTTTATGCGTGACGCGCTGGCCCGTTATGGTGTCAGCCTGGACAAATTAGCCATAGAAGAGTACAAAAACGCTGCGGATCAGTTTGTTTTACAGCAGATGAGCGATGCACAGCGCGAGCAGTATGAGGCGCTGCTAACAAGTTTTGAAGCAACGCTGTTAGCAACTATTGCCAAAGCGCGAAAGGTCGAAACTGACGTTGTCAAAAACTGGATTGACCAGGGCGTTACCTCAGCACAGCAGGCACTTAAGTTGGGCATGATCGACCGCATAGCCTATGAAGATGAACTGCTGGACAAACGCCACAAACCCTTTGCCGCGGGCGCGAGATTTTTGCATCTACCCAGCCTGGCAGCTTTAGAAAAACGCGTGGCGGTCATTTCGCTTTTGGGTGCTATCATCCCGGGGCAATCGCGCCGCTCGCCGGTGCCTCTGCCGCTTTTAGGGCCAGTGCAGGCAGGCTCGGAAACTTTGCTGCGGGCCTTTAGGGCCGCCGAGGCGGATGACAGCACCGCAGCGATTGTCTTTTATGTGGATTCGGGGGGCGGCTCGGCTTTAGCCAGCGACTTAATCTGGCGAGAAGTAAAACGCATCAATCAACGCAAGCCCGTGATTGCCGTCATGGGTCAGTTGGCCGCCAGCGGTGGTTATTACGTGCTGACCCACGCCGAACATGTTGTTGCCGCCCCAACCACCATTACCGGCTCGATTGGTGTGTTGGCAAGCAAGCTTGTGCTAGAAGGCTTTAACGGGAAATATGGCTTCAACCCCGAGGCGGTCAGCCGGGGCCGCTATGCGCTTTTGTATAACTCGGCGCGACCCTTTGATGAGCAGGAGCGAGAGCTGATGCAGCGCTACATAGGCGAGGTCTATGACCGCTTTGTCAGCCGCGTTGCCGAGGGTCGCGGCCTCAGTAAAGAAAAGGTTAACGATATTGGCCGGGGGCGTATCTGGGCGGGCCGGGACGCGCTTAAGCTTGGCCTGGTCGATGAAATCGGCGATATTGCTTTGGGAATTCAGCGGGCCAAGGAAAAAGCGGGTTTGCCGAGCAATGCAGTTGTCTGGAATGTCCAGGCTCCTGCCAAACTCTTATTGCCCAGTACAGATGACCCCACTACCTTAGCGCGCGCCTTGACTCCCTTGTTAAATGAGCGGGCACTGCTTATGCATGGAGCCGATTTGCACTTTTCTTAAGAGATATTCTCAGGGGTGTCACCTCCTCCTAAAGCTTCGTCAGTGGCGCACAAAAGTCTTGCGAGACGCCAGGAACCCCGGTCAGTATCGCTAATCTGGCACTATATGCCTGTATGTAGGCAGCCTTTTCCAAGCTTGATGCCTTCATAAACACTGGTAAGGACTCAAACCGCATCATTAAAGTTAGTTTTTACTGAGGATTGCTCCTGTTTGCGCGCTGCAGATTATTTACAAGGAATGCCTTATTGACCGACATTCCTGCAATTTTGGCCGAGGCAATACTGTGCTAAACGAGCTTCCCCAATTAGTGGACACTCCTGATTTTGCAAAGGTATGAAGGCTAATGAGCTAAACTGAATGATTATGACGGATACAGCTATTCCTGCTAAAGCTGAGCGGCGGGTGCCAAGCTTAGAAGATATCAATCCCTGCACCTCGATGACCGATATTCACAATCTGGCCAAACAGTCGGCTAAGAGCATGGGTCCACAGAGGTTGGCGGTAGCCAGCGCCGCCGAAGCCCATGTGATAGAAGCGGTGGCGAGGGCTTTTAGGGCTGGCTGGGTAGAACCTCACCTCTTTGGCAATGCCAGCGCCATTGCCAGTTTGTGCCAAAAACATGATCTGCCCCTTAGCGAGGTGCATATAGTGCACGCGCAATCCAAAAAGGAAGCCGGTTTGTTGGCGGTGAAGGCGGTTTCTAGTGGTAACTGTGACATCCTGATGAAGGGTCACATCCAGACTGCCATGCTTATGAGCGATGTGTTGAACAGAGACTATGGTCTGCGCGGCCCCGGCAAGCTTTCGCACGTGCTGGTCTTTGAAGCCACTAATTTCAATCGCTTGCTGTTTATGAGCGATGGCGCTCTTAATATCGAGCCGGACTTAACCTACAAGATAGAGATTGTTAAAAACGCCGTCCATGTGGCGCATATTTTAGGCATTGCCATGCCGCGGGTCGCTATGCTGGCGGCTATTGAAACCGTGGACCCGGCTCAGCAAACCAGCATTGATGACGCTATCATTGCCAAGATGGCGGATCGTGGTCAGATCAAAGGAGCTTTTATTGATGGGCCTTTGGCGCTTGACAATGCCATTGACAGCACTGCCGCCAGGCTTAAAAACATCAAGTCTGAGGTGGCCGGTCATGCCGATATTCTGATTGTTGACAATATCGATGTGGGCAACGTTTTTTATAAATCGCTGGTTTATTTTGCCCACGCCCAGGTGTCCGGGGTTATTGCCGGGGCCAAAGCGCCTATGGTGCTTACCAGTCGCGCGGATAGCTCCGAGACAAAATTAAATTCGATTGCCCTAGCCTGCACTATGGTCGCCCGGGAACAGTTTTTGACTTAAAGATTTGCTCTGTTTGGGCGGCGTTGTCTTTAAGGCGGATTCTGCCGCTTTGGTGTCTGGGGCTAAGCCCAGGCTTGCTGCAAAAGCTTTTAGAATATAAAGAGGGTTTCGGTGGTATTGACAACCGTCAATACCACCCGAGCAGAACGAGTGGAAATAAAGGCAGTTAATCTACTGTCAACCAGAATGAAACGGACTATAAAGATATGTCGAAAAAGAACAAAGAACGCAAAGAGTGGCAGCGTACT
>JASBUK010000099.1 GCA_030147925.1 Trueperaceae bacterium | reverse complement strand
ACAAACTGCCTGCCGCAATCTTTACACCTATAGCGCTGCTTACCATTATGAATATGACCATTCTTGACAACTGCTTTACTTTCACATGCTGGACACTTTAGCATCTGAATAGTCTATAACATTACCTCTGGAGGACTACCTGCGAAAGATAGATGGTGTTGGTTGAGTGCTTAGAGCGGTAGTATAGGGGACGTATGCGACTCGTGGTCTTCTATCTGCTCTTGTTGGTGGCGCAAGGCCTCTTAGCAGTGCTGATAGCACCGATCCCCGCGCCGGATTTTTTCCTCTTGGCAGTCATAACCCTGCTATGGCGTCTGTCGCCCTGGCAGTTGGTGCTTATCGGCTACGGTGTGGGTCTGCTGCAAGACGTGATGGGTTTTGGGGTGTTGGGTGTACATGCGCTGGCTTTGTCCGGAGGGATTTTATTAGCATCGGTAGTTCGGGCGCAGCTTAGTCAGGCGGGTGTGCTGGAACGCTTTTTAGCGGTTCTTGCCGCTCTGTTGGGCAAATGGCTGGTGATAACCGGATTGCTTTTTTGGTTGACAAGCAGCAGCGACCCCATAACCGAAGTGATGCGAGTAGCGCCGCCGGAAGTCGCCCTGACATTGATCCTGAGTATTTGGATTTTGCCCTGGGCCGAAGCCTTGTTTGAACGCAGTTCACTGCTGCGTAAGGAGCTACTGTGATTTCCCGGATGCGACTTTTGCTGGCGCTGATGTTTACCATCATGGTGATCTTTACCGGGCGGCTGATGTACCTGCAGTTTGCCATGGCCGAAGAATTTAGGGCGCTAAGTACCGAGAACTTTTTAGAACAGCGGCGTATTGCCCCGTTACGCGGGCGCATCTTAGCGCGAGATGGCACGGTCTTAGCTGATAATCGCATTGCCGTCGATCTGATGTATTGGGGTGGCGAAATTGACTTCTGGGATCGTATCAGCTTCATGCTTGATATTCAGGACGAACCCCGGGAACCCGACCCCGGCGACCCCAAAGAACGGCGTTATGGCACCGTATTGGCCTGGAACATTCCCGATAGCTTAATGCCGGCGATAGAGGAACTGGTGGCAGGGCAAAGCAGTTTGTACTTGCGTGAACGCATAGAGCGTACCTATCCGACCAACCTTGCCGCTCAGGTAGTGGGTTATACCACCGAAGCCGACCCACAACGTTTCCCTGGTTATGAGCTGGGGGATTTGCTTGGTCAGATGGGCATTGAGAAAAGTTATCAAGAAGCGCTTTTTGGCTCTCCGGGTCGTGAATTGGTTGAGGTTAACAATCGTCGTGTGGTCTTAAGTTCGCGCGAGATTTTACCGGCGCAACCAGGTCAGGACGTTATTCTCACCATTGACCCTAAGTTGCAGCGAGCCGCCGAGGATGTGCTGGCCTCGGCTTTGCAATATATCAATGCTGAGCGCAAGAGACAGGATTTGCCCGCGGATGAGACTGTTGCCCGTGGGGCACTCGTTGCCTTGAATCCTAAAAATGGTGAGATTTTAGCCATGGCTAGCCAGCCAAGCTTTGATCAAAATGTTTTTACCAGGCGGCCAAGTTCCCCCGAGGATATTGCCGCGCTACTAAATGACAATAGGAATTTACCGCTGTTAAATCGTGCGGTGAGCGAGTATCCACCCGCTTCAACCTTTAAGCCGGTGACTACTTCAACTTTGCTGGAATACAACTTTGTTTCACCCAACACGCGGTTTGAATGCAGCTCGAGCTACCGATTTTTAGGCATTACCTTCAGAAATTGGGCTAATTATTATCGAGGAAATTACAACGCTGCCGAGGCAATCGCCGATAGCTGCAACACTTATTATTTTCGCGCTGCGGCGACTACCGAAAACGTGACCAAGGGCTGGGGGCAGCTAGCCGAGAGCTTGACTAACAGAGCCTTGGAGCTTGGCTATGGCCAGCCCATTGGCATTGGTATTGCCGAGGAAAAAGCAGGGCGCATCCCGACCGATGCCTGGTCGCGCTCTTTCAAGGGCTACCCTTGGCGACCCGGGGATACTCTGAATATCTCGATTGGTCAAGGTGACGTTTTGGCCACACCTGTGCAAGTAGCACAGTTTTTAGCTACCGTGGCTCTTGATGGACGTCAGGTGCAACCTCATTTGATTAAACAGGCGGGAGAGCAGCCGGTCGAAGTATCTGAAAAGCAGATTCCCGGGCGTTTTTGGGGGAGCATCAAAGAAGGTCTTAGACTTATGGTTACCGACTATGGCGGGCGCAGTTTTTTGGGTTCGCAGAGCGAGTTTCCTATTGCTACCGCCGGAAAAACCGGCACCGCCCAAAATGGCAAGGGGCCGGGCTATGAACATGCCTGGTATATGGGCTATGGCCCCATCAATGATCCCGAGTTGGTCGTGGTAGTGTTCATAGAAAACGGCGGCTCGAGCACCTTGGTTGCGATTCCTACAGCTAGGGATTTTATGGCTGCTTATTGGGGAGTAGAATTACCATGAAGACTCGCGGAACAAGGGGCGGCATCATCCTAAGCCTCGAAGCACAGGACAGTATTGATGACCTGGAGATGACTCTGGCAGATCACCAGGATTTGCTTGCCGGCAAGGTTTTTCTAGAGCTCACCGAGCGGATTTCCTGGCCGGTAGTAGAAGCGGTGGCTAAAGTTGTTGCTGTGGCCGGGGGTGAACTAGCCGACTTGCGTCCACCAAGCGCGGTCATGCAGGCGCGTGGTGAAACGGTGATTATCGCCAAGACAATACGCAGCGGTGGTCGAGTCGAGTCGAGCGGCTCGGCGATCATCTTAGGGGATGTCAATGCCGGGGCGGAAATTATAGCCGAGGACGACATCATTGTTTTAGGTACTTTGCGGGGTTTGGCGCATGCCGGGGCCGGGGGCAATGAAAATGCCTTTATCTGGGCGCAGCAAATTCTCTCGCCGCAATTGCGTATTGGTGGCGCTTTGGCCCAAGCCGGTGAAGGTGCACAAAGCCAGGGGGCCGACGGCCCGGAGATTGCACATTTAGCCAACGGTCAGATTATCTTGCGTCCTTGGGAGCGCTAAATTAGGATTTGGTGTCACAGATTCCGTTTAAAAGTTGAATAGAATTCTGCTATTTAATGCCAGGGGTCTCAATTTATGAGGTAGAGCTCTGATTTTAGGAAAAGCGACTGAATTACAAAGTAGACAGAACTTTGGCGGGTTTTGTACCATTTGTAGCTCGTTTTAGCTAAAGAAACCGTTTAGAATAGGGCTATCAAAATTACTGTGCAGGCGGGGTTTTTAGCCCACCTGATTAAAGGGGAGCCTTATGCTGAACTTAGGTAAATTTGTTCGTGAGCACGCCACGTATAATCCAGAACGCACGGCTATGCGTATGGCTGAAAAGAGCTACAGCTACGGTCAGCTTGAAGCACTTTCTAACCAGTTAGCTAACTATCTAGCGGCCCAGGGTATAGGCCGTGGTGATAAAGTGGCGTTGTCTTGCCCCAACCTGCCTTATTTTCCGATTGTTTACTACGGTGTTCTTAAAGCCGGAGCGGCGGTTGCGCCTCTAAACGTGCTGCTGAAGCCGCGTGAAATTGCCTATCACTTAAACGACTGTGATGCCAAGGCCTATTTTGTATTTGAGGGTACAGCCGAATTGCCCATGGCACAGGCTGGTAAGGCTGGTTTTGATGAGGCTTTGGCTTGTGAGCATTTTGTGGTTATGACTGCTGATCCAGCCCAGCTCGGACCGATTGAAGGGGCGATGACCCTGGGTAAGATTTTTGCTACTCAGCCCTCTAGCTGTGACCTGGTGGCAACCGAACCAAGTGATACGGCAGTAATTCTTTACACTTCAGGCACAACAGGCCAGCCCAAAGGGGCTGAGCTGACGCATTTCAATATGGTGATGAACGCCATAGGCTCGAGCCAGCTAATCTACAGCCCGGGAACACATATGAAAGACCACGTTTTTATGACGGTATTGCCCCTCTTTCATTCCTTTGGGCAAACGGTAGGCATGAACAACATGTTTTACGGTGGCGGGCAGATCACCATGCTACCCCGGTTTGATGCAAAGCAGGTCATTGATCTTATGCAAGCGCACAAAGTCACCATTTTTGCCGGGGTACCCACGATGTATTGGGCGCTGCTGGGCGAAGCCAAGGATTTGCCAACAGAGGCGTTTAAAGCACTTAAGTCAAAGTTGCAGTTTTGTTTAAGCGGTGGCGCGGCTATGCCTGTAGAGCTGCTTAGAAACTTTGAGGCGGCCTTTGACGTACCGATTATGGAAGGCTATGGCCTGTCTGAAACCAGCCCGGTGGCCAGTTTTAACCACAGAGACCGCGAGCGTAAGGTGGGTTCGATTGGCCAGAGCATCTGGGGGGTGGAAATGAAAGTAGTCGATCAAGACGATCAGGGAATGCCGGTTGGTGAGCCCGGCGAGATCGTTATCCGCGGACATAACGTCATGAAGGGATATTACAAACGTCCGGAAGCAACGGCTGAGGCAATACGCGGTGGCTGGTTTCACAGTGGTGATGTAGGCGTTATGGATGAAGAGGGCTACTTTTTTATTGTGGACCGCCTTAAGGACATGATAATTCGTGGTGGTTTTAATGTTTATCCACGTGAGATTGAAGAAGTGCTGATGACCCATCCGGCTATTTCGCTGGCGGCGGTGGTGGGCGTACCTAACGAAGAGCACGGTGAAGAGATTCATGCTTTTGTGGTGTTAAAAGAGAATGAGAGCACTACTTCTCAAGAGATCATTAGTTGGAGTAAAGAGCAAATGGCTGCATATAAGTATCCACGGGTAGTGCACTTAAGTCAGAGTCTACCAATGAATGCCACAGGTAAGATTTTGCGGCGGGAGTTGCGCGAACAGGTAAAAGCATAGCTATCAAGCATTATTGAGACTTTGTCAGAACTAAAAAAATATGAGCTATCTAAAGGAGATACCGTGAGAGAAGCCGTGATTGTTACCGCCTTGCGTACGCCGGTAGGACGTGCTCATAAGGGCATGCTAAAAGACACTCGCCCCGACGATTTGGCTGGCTTTGTCATCAAAGAAGCCTTAAAGCGTACCGAAGGCTTAGACCCCCAGCGGATAGATGATGTGCTGCTAGGTAACGCACATCCCGAAGGTGAAGCGGGCTATAACTTAGCGCGTATCGCTGTGGCTATTGCCGACCTGCCCGAAACGGTTGCCGGTGCAACGATAAATCGTTTTTGCGCCAGTGGTTTACAGACCATAGTGCAAGGCTCACATTCGATCATAAATGGCATGGCCGAGGTGGTCTTTGCCGGTGGCAGCGATTGCACCAGCCGTGTGCCCATGGGTGGCCACACCATGTCGATTAACCGGGACTTGTACCGGCGTTATCCGCAGGCTTATCACAGCATGGGGCAGACTGCTGAGGCGGTGGCCCGCAAATTTGGCATTAGCCGTGAGCAGCAAGATGCTTTTGCCCTTAAGTCTCATCAAAAAGCTTTAGTGGCACGCGAGACTGGGAGGCTTGACGATCAAATCGTTGCCGTGCCCGTTCGGGTCAAAGATGTCGAGGATAACTGGCTTAAGCTCGTCTTAAAACAAGATGAAGGCCCACGCGCGGAAACCAGCTTGAAGAAACTGGCTACCCTCAAAACAGTCTTTGCCGATGACGAGGCGGCCACGGTGACCGCCGGGAACTCGAGCCCGCTAAATGACGGGGCGGCCATGACCGTGATTATGGAAAAGGAAGCGGCGCAGGCACAGGGGTATAAACCCCTGGCCCAGTTGGTGCAGGCGGCGGTGGTGGGTGTTCCGCCGGAAATCATGGGCATCGGTCCGATACCGGCTATCCGTAAACTTTTGGATAAAGTCGGCATGACGGTTGCTGATATTGATTTAATTGAAATCAACGAAGCTTTTGCCAGCCAGGTTTACTACAGCCAGCAAGAATTGAATATTCCCGATGAGAAACTAAACGTCAATGGCGGTGCTATTGCTATCGGCCATCCGTTGGGAGCGACCGGAGCACGCATTGCTGCCGATCTCTTTGCCGAAATGGGCCGCCGCGATGCCGAATTTGGCATTATTTCGATGTGTGTGGGTGGCGGCCAGGGTATGGCGGCATTATTTAAGCGTGTTTGACGGAGTACCGCGTAGCGCGTGTGTTTCCGAGCTGAAAGCGAGAACGCTCCGCTTCTGGATATTGCACCAATCATTGAGTCAGTTTGGTATAAAGCCGTTTAGCACACGCTTAAAGGGCTTAGGGACTGCTTTGTAAGAATTTTGTCAGATTTGCTTGCTAAGCTGTTAGCATGGCCAGCTTATTAATTGCTGACGACCAAATGGCGGTAAGAGTACTGCTCAAGAGTATTCTCAGTCGCGCGGGCCACTATATCCTACTGGCAGAAAATGGCGTAGAAGCGCTTAAACTGTTAAACGAGCACCCCGAGATTGAGCTGCTGATTACCGATCTGGACATGCCCGAGATGGACGGCATGACGCTTTTAGAGGAGCTTAAAAACAATACGACTTTGATCAAGCTGGTAGTGACGGCACAGGGGCGCCCCGAATACCGGCAACGTTTGGAGGAACTGGGCAGTGCCGGGCTTATCGAGAAACCGGTAAATGGCCCACGTCTGACCCAAACGGTTCAACAATTGCTCGAGCATCGTGCGGCTTAGCCA
The DNA here is from genome assembly GCA_030147925.1 of Trueperaceae bacterium. Taxonomy (GTDB): domain Bacteria; phylum Deinococcota; class Deinococci; order Deinococcales; family Trueperaceae; genus JASBUK01. The sequence continues at coordinate 90,374 of JASBUK010000099.1, read as the reverse complement.
CAAAACCATCGGGAATATGGCTGTGATCTGTCGGCGTTAAATTGCCGCCTAACGTTCTAAACTGTAAGGAGTAATTATTGTCTTTGCGGAAGCTGCTTGACTCCCTAAATTATTACGAAAGCTGTGTATTACGGTTTATAAAGTGACTTGGGGAAGTAACTTGCTGGCTTCAACTCAGATAAATTCAAACAGCTTTTGTTATGAAAGGCAATGGGTCTAGAACTTCTCAAACTATCGCTCTCAGCTTGTTCTAACCCATGTTTATTCAAAGATGTCAGAACCAATTTCAAAAAATACCTCCACACGCATCAGTCGCCGCCGCTTTCTAGCTCTCTTGGCAACAGGGGGTGTGGCACTGGCTGCCGGTACAGGACGCATGTTTTTCAATATCTATCGGCCACAGCTTAGCCGTTACCGTTTGCCTCTTAGTGGTTTAAGGCAGCCGCTGAGGCTGCTTCAGCTAAGCGATTTGCACTTTGGCCCCTATTTGCAGGAAGGTTCGGTGCGCAACTGGGTAGAGATGACCTTGGCCCAAACGCCTGATCTCATTGTCATTACCGGAGATATAGTCGATCATGGATTGCGCAGACCCTTAGCCCCGCTGCTGGGGGCATTGGCAGAACTGAAAGCCCCGCTGGGTGTTTGGGCGGTGTGGGGTAACCATGACCGCAACCGCTTCAGGCGAATTGAGGTGCTCGAGCAAGCTCTACAGGAGATTGACATTAGCATTTTGAATAACCGAGGGCTGTCTTTGCGCCCAGACTTTTATTTGGCTGGTGTGGATGACCTTCGTACCGGCCATCCGAACTTAAGCGTGGCGTTTGACAAGCTGCCGCAAGGGGCGGCCAGCGTCTTGCTCTCGCACAACCCGGACTTATTGCCCCAAGTGCCTGGCTGGGTAGGCCTGACGCTTTGTGGCCACACACACGGTGGTCAGGTCAAGTTGCCGCTTATTGGTGCGCCGGTGACCTCTTCGCGTTACGGACAACGTTTTGTGGAAGGTTGGGTGGATGCGCCCGGGTCGGCCTATGTGTCTCGGGGTTTGGGTGTTAGCATGCTGCCGCTGCGCTTAAACAGCCCACCCGAACTGGTAATTCTAGATTTATTGCCAGAAAATTATGGCTAGTCAGTAGTTGGTGGTAAGTGGGAAAAGCATTCCTAGAAGGTCCCTCATTGAGTTCATTTTAGACGTTCGCGGTTAACTGACAAGTTCCCGTTGCCTGAATGCCACCTCTGGAAAATCCCACTTTCCACTTTTTACTTTTTACTTTCCACTCAACTCAGCCCCCGATGGCTACCATCGTCCTTGGACGCTTGAGCGGCGTAGTGATGCCGGACCTGACCTTGCGGTGCGCAGCCTCCAAAAAGATATCTTGAATGGCCGGGATAGGCTCGTCAGCCAGCAGAGCAGGGCGCAAGTCAAGCTCGCGGTCGGTTAACAGACAGGGCCTGATTTTGGCGTCGCTGGTAAGGCGCATGCGGCTACAGGCCCCACAAAAGGGCTCCGAGACCGGATTGATAAAACCAAGGGCTCCGGGCCAGCCGGGTACTTTGAAAAGCCGCGCCGGGGCGCTGGGGTCATTAGCTAGCGGCTCGAGCTCGCCAAAGGTTGCCTCAAGCTTGCTCTTTGTTTCGCTGCCCGAGACAAAAGCATGATAGTAAGACTGCACATCGCTGTTGTTTAAGTGCATATATTCGATATAACGCACATGTAGTGGTAAATCCCGGGTGAGTTCGGCAAGCTTGGTGATTTCATGATCGTTTACACCCCGAATGACCACAGCGTTGATCTTGACAGGCTTAAGCCCCGCCTCCATAACGGCTTCGATACCTGCCCATACCTGCTTGATATTGCCGCCACCGGTAGCCAGAGAAAAGGCCTTGGGGTCAACGGCGTCCAGCGAAATGTTAAGGCGGTCAAGACCTGCTTCTAACAGTTCGGGTAAGCGGCGTTTTAGCAAGCTGGCGTTGGTAGTCATCGAGACATCGGGAATAAGGGCGCGATGTTTGGCGTTGTAAGCCATCTCGGGTAGTTCCTTGCGGAGCAGTGGCTCACCGCCGGTAAAACGCACCGAGTCCATGCCCAAAGCCTTGGCCGCTAAGACCACATGATGAACGTCTTCTACGCTAACCGTGCCCAGAGGGTCTTTATATCCGTCACCAAGGGGATCGCAGTAGCTACACTTAAAATTACAGCGTGGTGTAACGCTGATTCTTAAATCTCTGACGACCCGTCCGTGTTGATCAATAAGTGATTTCATGGATATTTGTCCTAAGCACACAGCAAGCTGCGTTGGTTATGCATCGTACTGCAAAACGGGGTCGGGGGTCAAAGAGAACAGACACTATTTTCCTGACCTTTCCCCTCTAGGGTCGAGGATTTTCGCCCTTTAGCCAAGCCCCTTGTTCACCACCGGACCAGTAAACTCCAGGGCCGGGATAAGTTTGCAGTGTTTTGATAACCGCCTTAAGTGGGATGCGATAGGCAAAGCGGGTTTGCAGATACCAGGGGTTTAGGGTTTGCTCGAGCTTAGCGGCAGACGCCCCTTGACTGCGCCAAAGCGCTTGGCATAGCTAAGAGCCCGGTTGACGGCTAAATCAAAAACTGTGTCTCGGGACATGTTTCTGTCATATCAGATTATGGTTTGTCAGGCATGAGGGGCGAGGTGTTTGTGGTTAAGAACTATGGCCTTTAGACCAAGACAAATTCACGGACACAAACAAAACCTCTTGCCGCGCAGGGCTTAGCGAATACCGGGTGGGGTTTGTGCCGGGGGTGGCTCGGGCAAGTTTTGGGGCATTGCTACGCCCGGCAACCGTTTTATCATGCCGTTTTCGTTGCAGCCCACATAAAACGGGCAGCGCAGGCATTCCGACCAGACGCGTGGGTGAAGGTTCTTAGTCTTGTCAATAAGCGTAAAACCGCACTTTTCGAAAAAGCCCACCGAATAGGTCCAGGCAAATACCGTCGGGATACCCAGGGCTCGAGCCTGACTTTCGCAGGCTGCGACCAGTTTTTTGCCCACGCCACTCCCGGTGATCTCAGGATTGACGGCCAGGCCGCGAACTTCGGCGATATCGCCCCAGAGAATGTGCAGCGCAGCGCAGCCGGCAAACTGCGGGCCGGTTTCACCGTTGATTTCGGCGACAAAAAAGTCGCGCAGGTTTTCAAAGATATTTTGAATAGGCCGCACCAACATTTTTCCCTGAGCGGCCCAGTAGCCAATCAGCTCGAAGATTTCAGGGACGTCTTCGGCTTTTGCTGGACGAATGGTAATGCTGGGACTCTGGCTTTCCGTAGTAGCGTTGTGACTCTCTATCATTCCTGTAAATCCAATGCTTCTTTGGCGCGTTCAATTTGGATTCTTACCTGTTCTAAAGCCGTGCCGCCATAGCTGTTTCTGGCGTTTACCACGGTTTCTAGTTTGAGCGCCTCAAACACATCTGCTTCAATCAGCTTTAAAACACTCTGCATTTCGCCCAGTGTCAAATCTTGTAAATCCTTATCCTGAGCCAAGCAGTAGGCAACCAGCCTGCCGACCACCTCATGTGCCTCGCGAAAGGGCAAGCCTTTACCCACCAGATAATCCGCCAGATCGGTGGCGTTGCTAAAGGCCCGTCCGGCAGCGTGTTTGCTACGCTCAGCGTTTACCTTGATTTTGGGTAACATGTCACTGCTGAGTCTTAGCGATATTTTTAGGGTCCGGATGCTGTCAATAACACCCTCTTTGTCCTCCTGCATGTCTTTGTTATAGGCCAGCGGCAAAGCCTTCATCACCGTGAGCAAGGCCATAAGATGGCCGTATACCCGGCCCGTTTTGCCGCGAATCAACTCGGCAACATCCGGATTTTTCTTTTGCGGCATGATGCTGCTGCCGGTGGTGTGGCTGTCCGGTAGGCTGATAAAGCCAAATTCCTGTGAAGACCAGAGGATCAGTTCCTCACTAAGACGTGATAAGTGCATCATGCTAATGCTGGCGGCGGCTAAAAACTCCAGGGCAAAATCCCGGTCGGAAACGGCGTCGAGCGAATTATCAGCCGGGCGGTCGAAGCCCAGTAGTTCGGCGCTGCGTTTTCTGTTTATAGGGAAGCCGGTTCCAGCCAGCGCTCCGGCACCCAAGGGCGAGATATTCAGCCGTTTGAGCGAGTCCTCGAGCCTTTCCTGGTCGCGGCTGAACATTTCGTAATAAGCCAGCAAGTGATGCGAAAAAAGCAAGGGTTGAGCGACTTGTAAATGGGTATAGCCGGGCATGATCACGCCTAAATGTGTTTCGGCGCTACTGACGAAAACGGCTCTGAGATTAGCCAGCAGATTTATGATTTCCAGGCTTTCTTTTTTGAGCCAAAGGCGAAAATCAGTTGCCACCTGATCGTTGCGGCTACGTGCGGTGTGCAGCTTGCCGCCTAAGGGGCCGATGCGCTCGGTTAAGGCGCGTTCTATATTCATGTGGACATCTTCTAGCTCGAGCTTCCACTCAAAGACCCCGGCTAAAATATCCGCGCGGATATCAGCCAGCCCGGCAATAATTTCTTCGGCCTCGACATTGGTCAAAATGCCCTGCTCGGCCAGCATTGTCGCGTGGGCTATTGAGCCTGCAATATCCTCCAGCGCCATAATCTTGTCCACTTCGACAGAGGCATTAAAAGCCTGGACGAGCGCGTCGGTATCCTCGCTAAAGCGTCCGCCCCACATGCGCGATTCTTTCTTTGTCGGTTTGTTGTTTGCCATGACTATCCCTCTTTTAGTTTGGCTTTGTCATCAGTGTTTGTACTGCCAGGTACCGCCTACGCGTTTGCTGAGCAGGATTTCCTTGCCGCTTTTACCAAGCTGCTCGTAACCCATGCGTCCGTAGTAACTCAGCAGGTCCTCGCGCTCGGCCTCTATACTCAAGTGCAGCGAGGCGATGTTTTGTCGAATTGCCAATGCTTCAACCTTGGTCATCAACCAGCGGCCAAAGCCCTGGGTACGATGCTTGGGCAAGGTGGCAATGCGGTCTAGTTGCCAGCCCTCGGGGATTTCACACCAGCGCAGGGCGCTCAGTATTTTCCCATCTGTGTTTTCCAACAGCAGTGCCCCACCGTGCTCGAGCCAACCCTGAACGCTGGCCGGAGTTTCCCTTAAATGAGGCCGGGCCTGCTTATAAAGCTCAGTTAAAGCAAAGACATCACGAAACTCAGCAAAACGCAGCCACGCAGCTTCGTATTTAAGTGGAGCGTTGTGCTTGGCTTTGGCGATTTCGGTCTTAAGCATGATGCCTCCAGAAGCTAAACTATTCGATGTAGTGACTTAGCGGCAGCGGCTCACTGTCATCGGCTTCGAGCTGTGCGGCAATGCGCAGGCGCAGGGCATTGAGCTTGATAAAGCCGTCAGCATCGGTCTGATCGTAAACATTGTCCTCCTCGAAAGTCACCACATCCTGACGGTAGAAGCTGTTGGGCGACTTGCGACCCAAAACCGTGACGCTGCCTTTATATAGTTTTAGTTTGGCCGTACCAGTTACCGCCGTTTGGATATCATCCATCAGCCTTTGCATGACTTCACGCTCGGGTGCATACCAAAAACCGTTGTAAACGGCGCTGGCGTATTTAGGGATGATTTCGTCACGGAGCTGCATCACCTGACGGTCTAAAGTGATGGATTCCACGGCCTTGTGCGCGTGATAAAGCAAAGTTCCACCCGGAGTTTCATAACAACCGCGGGACTTCATGCCCACAAAGCGGTTTTCAACAATGTCAACACGACCAACGCCGTGTTTGCCAGCCAGTTCGTTGGCTTTTTTAAGCAGTGCTACAGGTTCAAGCTTGTCGCCATTGATAGCGACAGGATTACCCTTTTCAAAGTCAATGGTCACAAGCTCGGCTACGTCCGGCGCGTCCTCCGGGTCTACGGTAAGCCGCCACATATCTTTGGGCGGAGCCGCCCAGGGATCTTCTAGGATGCCACCCTCGTAGCTGATATGAAAAAGATTGGCATCCATAGAATAGGGCTTTTCCTTAGTCACTGACACAGGGATGTCACGCGCCTGGGCATAATTTATGCAGTCCTCGCGGCCTTTCAAGTCCCATTCTCGCCAGGGGGCAATCACCTTGATATCAGGTTTTAGTGCGTAGCTAGACAGCTCGAACCTCACCTGATCGTTACCCTTGCCGGTAGCGCCGTGGGCGATGGCGTCGGCGCCTTCGCGCTCGGCGATTTCCACCATCTTTTTGGCAATCAGTGGCCGGGCAAAGGAGGTGCCTAGCAGGTAATAGCCTTCATAAATAGCTCCAGCCCGCAGCACCGGAAAGACAAAGTCTTCGACAAACTCTTTCATTAGATCAACGGCATAGGCTTTGGCCGCGCCGGTAGCGAGAGCCTTTTCTTTGGCTTCAGAAACTTCTTCGCCCTGGCCAACATCGGCGGTAAAAGCAATGATTTCTGCGCCATACTCTTCTTTGATCCACTCTAAAATGACCGAGGTGTCAAGCCCGCCGGAATAAGCTAGCACCACTTTTTTAATCGTCGAATCCCTTTTCATTGACCACTCCTTATAATTAACACTGACTCATTTTAGGTTAAGTCTTGGTCTTTAGAACTGCTGCTATGTCAAAGAAAAAAACCCCCAGCACCCAGCTGACGCCTGCCGCAAGCGGCAAGAAAGTTTTCCCGCTCTTTGGAGCGGTTTAACGGCGTCGGACGCGTCGGGTTACGGGTTTTTTATCAGACATGATTTTTGATTAGCCATCTGTGTACTTATACACAGCGTGCTATAACCTTGCAAACTTTAGCACAGGGCTTAAAAGTGGTCAAGGCAGTTCGTGACCAGGCTAGGTTAAAGTATGACAATAGGGTGTACGGTAGATCAATTCAGATATATGACGAGGTGAAAGGATGCTAGACTCCAGGCGACTCGGCACGGTGCTTCTTGGTATTGGCTTAGGCATATTGCTCTTACGACTTTTTCCCTTATTGGCGCCCTGGTGGCCGCTGGGGTTGATCATTGCCGGCTTGATGTTTTGGCGTGGTGTGTGGGGGCAAGAGAGATTGTTGCTTTTGGCTCTGAGCCTAACTATGGCGCTGGTTGACCCGAGTTTGGGTTTTTTGTCGACTCCTGTTAGCTCGGGGTCGGTGGTGGCCAGTTATGAGAGCACGTCAGCGCAGGCTCGAGCTTTTCAAGATGTTAAGACCGTTATCATTAGTAACAGTGTGGGGCGTATTGAAGCAAGGGGGGGCTCGAGTTTAAAAATAAGCGTTGAATACCGGCGTAACCGCCCTGCTGGAGACGCTTTGGTTATTCCCCAGGATTTACAACTTGCCTATGATGAAGACCTCGGCATTCTTCGTGTGACCGGTATTGACCCGCAAACCCCTGAGAGCCAGCGACGAGGATTGGCGGCGCGTCTGCATTTGGAACTGCCTGCCGAGGTTTCACTGCAAGTTAATAATGGCGTCGGCGATATCGTCGTTACCGATCTTGCCAGTGCCAAGCTGCAAACGGCTGTCGGGGACGTGAGTATAAAACGCCTTGCCGGTGATCTTGAGGCGAGCACGCAAACCGGTGAAATTGAGCTAGAAGACGTGCTTGGTCGCGTGGAGGTGAGCAGTAGTGTTGGAGATATTGACTTGAGTTTCTCGCAGGTGCTAACTGCGCCTGTCAGTGCTCGAGCCGATGTCGGCGATATTAGCCTGTCGTTGCCGAATGATTCGGATGTCGAGCTTAGCGCGATTTCACAACTGCGCGATTTTTCCGGAGATTTTGATCAAATTACTGCCAGCGAGGCCCGTTTGCGTCTGGGTTCGGGGACTTATAACGTGGATTTGCGGACCAGCGTAGGCGAAATTAAATTAAGACGGCGTTAAATTAAGAGGAAAGTAAAAAGTAAAGAAACAGTAAAAAGTGGAAAGTAAAAAGTGGAAAGTGAGGGTTTTCTAAAAACGCTTTTCCTACCCACTACCAACTACTAACAAACTTGGCATAACCCCTCACCCCTTACTACTCTACTTTGTCGCTTGCCTGGGCAAGGCCGCTAGAACCGAAGCCAACAGCACGAGGGCGCTGCCGCTAAAACCAAACCAGCCAAAGCGCTCGCCAAAGATAAGCGCCGCTAGTGAGGCGGCCACCACCGGCTCGATAGTAGCGACCAGAACCGCGTTTGAAGCCTCGACCTGTTTTAAGCCCGTGTAATAAATCAGATAGGCCAGATAAGTCGAGAATAACGCCAGCAGCAATAGCAGCAGCCAGGTTTGAGGGCTTTTAGGGCTAAAGTCGACAAAAGGAAGCAAGCCGAGTGCGCCTGGCGGTAACACCAGGGCATAAATGGTGACCGGAGCGTAGCGCCTTAAGACCCATTTGCCAAAGATATAATAGCTGGCATAACTAAGCCCGGCCAGCAGCCCCCAGAAGAGCGAAATGGCTGATACGCTAATGCCGCTGCCGCTGTCATTGGCGACCAGAAAGACTCCGCTTAGCGCCAGGATTACCAAAAGCAGTTTTTTGCCGCTCAGCGGCTCACGCAGCAAAAGCCAGGCGGTCAGCACCACGAAAGCCGGCGCGGTGTAAAGAAGAATGGTCGCCAGACTTACGCCGCCGTAATCAACCGCTAAGGTAAAGGAAGCGTAAAAAGTCGTCACGCCAAAAAGGGCAAAACCGGCAAAAGGTAACAGGTCACGTCCACGGTGCAGCCGCAATTTTTGACGCAGGCGCGCGTGTAGCAAAAACATCAGACCGGCTAAGAGTGCCCGCCAGAAGGCAATTTCTAATGGGCCAACGCCTGCTGCTAAGATGCCTTTGGCGATGACTCCAATCAGCCCCCAAAGTGTCGCGGATATAAAGATAAGGCCGTATGCCATGCGGCCATCAGCCTATCATTTGCTCTGTTTTGACCTCTTTATTCTGGACGTTATGCTCGAGCCGTCTCTTTTTGACTTATACCCTGCGCTTGTTTGTGCCTTTGGTTCATGCGCCGACTATAAGAAACAAATTCAACGATAAAGGCCACTAAATTGATGGCATAAAGGATGCCTAGCGCAATGTAGTCTCCTTGCAAACCCAGGCCGATATCGTAAACCCAGCCAAAGAGTTCAGCCAGCGTGTCAAAACCAATCAGTGCCCAGGGCACGATTAGCAAAAGACCCCAGGCCTCGTCCGCTAAACCACTACCGGGAATCAGCAGTGCCAAGAGGTGATATAAGAAGGTGCGTGGGGCGTTTCTGGCGCTGCGTGGTCGGGGAATCAGCAGCCACAGGATGGTAATAGCGGCGCTGAGAAGGAACAGGATATAAATGCTCAGCCACAGCCAACCAGCCATATTAAAGGGTCTGGCGCTATTAAGATCGAGCCAGGGATTGCTGAAACTGCGCTGCAAGGCTTGATCCCAGTTGCCGGCTAAAGCCGCCTGGAAATCTTGCCGGTTTGGCACCACCAGTACCGGTTGACCCGGTAAGTAGCGTTGTTCAAAGGGAAAGCCGCTGGATTGCCGGCCCAGGTTGTAGTTTGCTTCGGCCAAACCAGGGGAGAGCTCGAGCGCCCGCTGATACATAGCCTCGTTGGACTCGAGCACACCAAGATTGTTAAACGCCGGTGCATAGCCATCGGCCTCCTGATAATATTGCCGCGCCGCATTGCTGTCTCCGGCTATCTGGGCTGCATAACCCCGGATAAAGGCAGCGCGAGAACCGCTGAGTTCCCCGCTGGCGAGATAGCTGCTCGCCTGGGCGTTGGCCAAGGTGCCTGATTGCACCGCTGGCACCAGCTCACTGCCCTGGTCATTCCAGTTAGCAAGGGCGACTAAGGTAAATATGGCAACAAAGAGCAGGACTAAGACCAGCTTTTCGGTAAAGCTGTAATAGCGGATGGCAAAGAGGCGTGCCAGCGGATTTGTTCGGCCTTTTTCGGCCCGTTGTTTCTTTAAGACTTCAGTTTGCGGAATCCAATACTTAAACAGGAGTGTTAGGTGTAAGGCTAACACGGCAATAAGCAGGGCCAGTGCAGCCAGCCAGCCTGAGCTTCCCAGCGTAGTCATCAGACGCTCTAGACTGCCGGCAACCGTAACTCTGCGGCTACCACGGCTGCGTTCGCGCCACAAGGCGGCCTGGTCGCGGCGGTCCTCATCGCGCAATAGCATCACATAAGAATCAAGGGTTTGCGCGGCTCCTTCAACATTGGGCGAGGCCAGAAAAAGCCGCTCGGCCCAGAATTCGGCATCATCAAGGTTCCGCGCTTGTATTGCCTGCTGCAAAGGTTGTAGCGGGAAATTATAGGCTTCATGTAGCTCTGCGCCGAGTAACAGCCTGGGGTCGTAGCCACGAGAGCTAAAATCCCAGATGGCGGCGTCAAAGGCTTGTGCGGCCAAATCATTTTGCTCGGCAGCAAGCAAGGAGCGACTTATGCCGGCCAGATCATAAAAGCTGTTGGCAGTCTCTATGGCCTGGGTCAGGAGGGCTCGAGCCTCTGCGCTATTGTTATTTAGCGCCTCCAACCCTACCGCTAAATAAAGCCAGGGGTTGGTCGGGTCTTGCCGCAGCCGAGCTGCCGGGTCGTCTACGGCTGCTTCTTCTTTGAGCCAGCTAAAAATAGCCGGGTCGGTGCCAAAACGTACGGTGCTCAGCAGTTGCTGATCTTGCAGGGTAAAGCTTTCTTTAAGACCGTCCTGGTGGCTGACGGTTATGACTATGCTACCGTTATCGCCCGTCACCAGTTGGCTGACTGGCCCCGAAACGAGCCAGCGTTGCTGGACTACGCCGCTAGCCGGGTCAATAAGCAGGACGCTGTTGCCGTGGGCCAGATAAAGACCTTCGGCAGTCTCAAGAAAATTACCAAACGGGCCACTGGCCGCCGTAAACTCAAGCTGCCAGTCTATTTGCGTGCCCCGCCGGGCTACCAAGGCATTATCTTCGATGCTAAAGCTCCTGGCAAGGGCTGCAGTGACTACTTCCGGGCTTTCTGCGGGTTCTGGCGCTTCCAAGGCGGCTTGAGGCTGGACACGCACACTGAACGCCTCGCGGAAATTTCCGCTGCGCACTACCAGCTGCCATTCACCCTCGGTTTCCAGCGGGGCCTCAAAATCCAAGTTGCCGCCACTGTCGGCTCGAGCCACCCGCAAACGAGTATTGCCACTCGGGTCAATAAGAGCAATCTGATAAGGGTTATTGGGTCTAAGCCCGCTACCACGAATGAAGACTATATCACCTGAAGAAAGCTGAAGCGGACTTACGCTAAAGCTGGGCTTAGACGCTGCACTATCATTAGCATTAGCCGGTTGCGCCATAACCAGCGAGAGCAGTGACAGAAAAAGGATTACAGACAGCTTGCGAAACATGACATGCCTCCAAAAGGGTTGCAAGGTCAAAACAGTTGACATTAAGTGCATTATACGATTGCTGTAAGCCAAAGAGCCTAAATTGCTCCGTCGTTTTAAGGATAACGAGCATAATTGACAAAAGGCGGTTTTTGAACTGGGAACAATTATGAGAAAGTTGTGTTTTAAGCAGCAGTTTGCTTGCTATACTTAGATAGCGATGAGCGATATCTGGTCACGACTTGCCGCACCCTTTGCCCCCAGCGACCTGGAGTGGCGTATCATTAAGCTATCTGCAGACAAGTTAAGCGCCTATGTTCGCCCGCAACTAAGACCAGCGGCAGTGCTTAAGCGCCTCGATGAAGCGGTAACTGTGAGCGGCTGGTCCAATACCTTGAGCCTGAACAACGAAGCTGTGGCTTGCACGCTCACCATTGCCGGAGTGAGCAAGTCGGTTGCTGTTTCCTTGCTGGCAGTATCGGGGGACGCTGCCACTAGAGCCGATGATGCCATGGTTTATGCTGCAGAACGGTTTGGTTTGCTCCCGGCTGCTGATATCGCTAGGGAATACATCGTAGATTTTGATCCAGAAAGTGGCGAACTGCTCTATGAACCCACTCCCCCGACTGACTCTTGGCTTAAGCCGCCAGAGCCGGTAGCCTTAGCAGCCAAGCAGGAGGATAAACTTGCCGGACGTCTGGCTATTGATCGTTTGCTCGAGCGCTTAAAAACTGAAGGTCTGGGGCTAGAGGCGGCCAAACTTTTGATTGCCTATGGCGGGTATGGCAGCGACAGTTTGGCGGCCCGAGAACTTTACAGCAAACTTCGTGAATTACTCTTACAAAGAGAGATTGCGCTGAAGTCATGAATCGTCAGCAAAAGGGGGGATCATCGTCATGATAAAGGTTATCGCCTTAGGTGATGTGCATGGGATGTGGGCCGAGCTGTGGCGGGCGCTGCGCTTGGCTCTGGCGGCGGACGGAATGTTTGAACCGACTGCTCCGGTTGTCGAGGGCCGTTTTCAGGTAATCGTCATGGGTGACCTGGTGCACTATAAAGACGAGCAGAGCTACGCCCGCATGGTGGGCCAGGAATACTATGACCCGAGTGATGCCGAGCAACTTCAGCGGGCGGCTCGAGCACAGATACGCGAACTGTATCGCTTTAAGGATTATGTAGACAAAGCCAATGGTAATGTCACAGTGATTCTGGGTAATCATGATGAGGCGGCAATTAACCACGACTACGAACTCAGCACCCGGGGTGGGTTAAGGCACGACGAATTTAATGCAAAGCGTGGTGGCCTGGAAATACCCCAAGACTTAGCTAGCTGGATTGAGGGTTTCCCGCGTAAAAAAGTCATACATGGAGTGCAGTTTGCACATGCAGGGCCACTGCCCGGCATGCAGTATTTTGATGATTTTTTCTATCATGACGGCGACACCAAAAACTGGTGGCAAAACAAGCCGGAACTGGTTAAACAAGCCGGTCACCGTTTTGGAGTCTATGGCCACACGGTAATGGAGCAAGGCGTCCATGTGGATAAAGAGAATCACTTTGCGATGATAGACGCGCTGACACAAAAGCAGTTTTTTGAAATGATCCTATCTGAAGAACGTCTTGATTATCGGGTAATGCAATTTTAAAGAGTTAGTGGTAGGTAGGAAAAGCGTTTTTAGAAAGCTCTCACTCAGTTCTTTTTGATTAGCGTTTAACGATTGACACCCTTTTCGAGCAAATGAGAGCCTTTTAGATTAGAGCGCAGAGCGAGCGCAAAGCCCAACATCTAGCCCTAAACTTAGAATCAATGTCTTAGAAGAGGGATGAATTCCGCGATAAGGGGTTGTAACCCCTGGCACCGGCTTTCAGCTTAGAGGCTATGAATATTACTGAGAATATGACTTATCTGAATCTTGCCCTCGCTGGAAAATCCCTAGTTTTATCTCTTTATAAAACAAAAGGCGCGGTGCAAGCCGCGCCTTTTGTTATCGAGCGTTTTTAACTACTTGGACCTTCAGAAGCAGGTCTGGGTTCTATCGGAGGTGTAGGCCGATTTGCGTCTGTGCTGCGCCGACGCTGCTTTTCTATCTGGCGTGACGCTTCTTCCACGGCTTTTTCGGCGGCCTCGGTATCCCTGATGATTCTGGCAGTTATCTCTTCGGCTGTAAGTCCCTGACCTGCCCATTCAAAAGCCTTTTGAATCAGACTGCCGTCAACGGTTTCATGTTTTAAAAGAGCATTGGCCACGGCCTCTATTGCCAGCCAGTTCTCTTCAATTAGGGTTTCTGCCCGCAGATAAGATGTTTTGAGGATGCTGTTGACCTGTTCTTCGAGTTCCCGTGCGGTTTGTTCGCTAAAGTCTTTACGGCGACTTATCTCGCCGCCCAAGAACACCGGCCCACTGTCTGAACCCCAGGCGACGTATTCCTCGCCGCCCATTCCCAGGTCAAAGACCATTTGCTTGGCCATGTCGGTGGCTTGTTTTAAGTCGTTGGAAGCACCCGAGGAGATGGTGCCGGTGAGTTTTTTCTCGGCCACCCGGCCACCAAAGGCAACCACTAGCTGCTGTTTGAAACGTTCGATGTTTAAAAACATTTCCTCTTTGGATAGCGGAGCCATAAAGCCGCCGGCATTGCCTCTGGGCATGATGGTGACCTTGCGAATGCTACCTAAATCAGGCTGTGCGGCAAAGGCAATGGCGTGACCGGCTTCGTGAAAAGCCAGAATTTTTCGCTCTTGTTCGGTGGGTACTAAGCTGCCACGTCGCAAACCTAGCACTATGCGGTCAAGCGCTTCGTTAAAGTCTGTCCAGGAGATGATTTGCTTGTTTGATCTAGCAGCAATCAGGGCGGCTTCATTGGTGAGGTTTTCCAAATCCGCTCCTGAGAACATCGGTGTGGCTCCTGCTAAACGCTCTAAGCTGACATCGTCGGCAACGGGTTTGTTACGCACATGAACCCGGAGGATTTCTTCACGTTCGCGCATGGTCGGTAGGCCGATGGTAACCTGGCGGTCAAAGCGGCCCGGGCGCAACAGCGCAGGGTCGAGGATATCGGGGCGGTTAGTCGCGGCGATGATGATGACCGAAGTGTCCTTCTCAAAGCCGTCCATCTCAGAAAGGATTTGATTGAGGGTTTGTTCTCGCTCGTCGTGTCCGCCCCCGATGCCTGCACCACGTCGCCGACCGATAGAGTCAAGCTCGTCAATAAAGATTATCGCTGGAGCCGATTTGCGGGCCTCTTCAAAGAGGTTGCGCACTCGGCTGGCGCCGACGCCTACAAACATTTCCATGAATTCCGAGGCGCTAACGGTTAGAAAGGGAACACCAGCCTCCCCGGCAACGGCTCGAGCCAACAAGGTTTTGCCAGTTCCGGGTGGACCGACAAGCAGCACGCCCTTGGGGATTTCGGCACCTATGCGCAGATATTTTTGCGGACTTTTTAGAAAGTCTACAATTTCAATCAGTTCCTGCTTGGCCTCGGCGTGACCGGCGACGTCCTGAAAAGTGGTCTTTACCTTGTTTTCGCGCCCGTAGGTTTTAGCTCGGGACTGACCAAACTGCATGACCTGACTGGGACCACCTTGAGCCCGCATGAAGATAAACCAAAAGAAGCCAATCAAAATTACAATGGGTAATATCGAGACCAAAAAGCCTAGCCACTGCGGCGGATTACGATATTGCCAGGTGACGCCCTGGGCATCCAGTTCTTCGGTTAAGGTAGTGTCCGGCACATTGCTGTTAGGTGCAACAAGCCTGAAACTACTGATTGCCTCAAGCCGATTGCCGACACTTACCTGAGTTTCGGATTTTAGTTTCCCTGAGATGCTACTGCCTTCGATAGTTACCGATTCGACCTTGCCGTCAGCCAACAGCGTCTTGAAAGCCGAATAGGATATTTCCTTGCTGGGGGCACCGGCATTGAACTGGTTAAATACGAATATGCCCAGAATGATGAGCATAACGATTAGCCAGGGATTAAATGAACGTTTCAACAGAGCCTCCTCGCGGCTTGCGCCGCAACCTTAGTCGTAGTTACCCTGCTGTGAATGTTTGGCCTTTGAGCGCCAAACATCACTTTAGCGGGGTCTTTATTAGCGAAATCGTAGCACTTTAAGATGTGAGGCTGCTGTAAGCCAAGGGACGAAAATGCGCTAGCGAAATCACGTTAATTTTTTGTGCAGCTAGCGAAATTTGTAACTCTTGGGAACCACCACCACGCCACGGTCGGTCACGGTAAAACCCCGAGCCCTATCATCATCTAGATTAATGCCGATTTTGGTGCCTTCTGGAACCTCAACATTTTTGTCAATAATGGTGTTGCGAATATGGCAGCGTCGTCCCACGGTGCTGCCATCGAAGATTATCGAACGTTCCACAGTGCTGTAGCTGTTGATTCTGGCCCGGCGAAAAAGTAGTGACTCGCGTACGGTGCCCCCGGAAATAATCACACCGCCGGCAATCAGGCTGTTAAGCGCTTGGCCACGCCGTTCGGGGCTTTCGTGAACAAACTTAGCAGGCGGTGAAAATTCGCTGGAGGTGCGCAGGGGCCAATCATTGTTATACAGATCAAATTCCGGCTTAATCGCCACTAAATCCATATTGGCTTCCCAGTAGGAGTCGATGGTGCCGACATCACGCCAGTAGGTGTTGGGGCCGGTTTGCCCGGGAATGGGGTTTTGCGCAAAGTCATAGGCCTGGAGTTTATAGCCATCGACCAGCGCCATGGGCAAGACATTTTTGCCGAAGTCATGCTCGGAATTTTCTAAGGCGGCATCGCGGTTTAGTAGCTCAATCAGTACATCGGTATTAAAGATGTAATTGCCCATAGAGGCCAGTGCGTGTGTAGGGCGGTTGGGGATGGGGTTGGGGTTAGCAGGCTTTTCCTGGAATTCGGTAATTTGGAAATTTTTGTCAACCTGCAAAACGCCAAAGCGAGTCGCGTCTTCTAGTAGGGTCGGATAGGCGGCAATACTGACATCGGCTTCGGCCTCAAGATGCTGATCAATCATGTGGCTGATATCCATTTTGTAGATGTGGTCGCCGCTAAAAATTGCCACGACGTCGACAGCATTGTTGTCAATCAAATGTATGTTTTGATAGATGGCATCGGCGGTACCGCGATACCACTCGGCCCCGATCTCTTCATAAAGATACATTTGTGCAGGGGCTAAGGTGATGAAATAATTGCTTAAAAAGGTGCCAAAGCGCCAATTGCGCTGGATGTGCTCGGTAAGCGACTGGGCCTTGAACTGGGTGAGTACATACATGCCAAAAATTTTTGAATTAAGCATGTTGTTTAGCGCAAAGTCGATAATGCGGTATTTGCTGCCAAAGGGTACGGCTGGCTTGGTACGTTTGGCAGTTAAAGGATTGAGCCGCGAGCCTTTGCCCCCGGCTAAGACCATGCCCAAAACCTTGGTGTTGTTGATGTGCACTCTTAACCTCCCAGTTGAGAAAACGACAGCTTTATTCTTTTGAAACTACTATAGCCCATCTTTTTTGCCATCGATAGGGACAGCAGCCTCGGTCAGAGTAAGCGAGCACCCGGCATTAAGACTCGGATGCGCTTAAGCTTAATGGCGTGGAGCATTTGCGTGAATACCAGGATTATGTTTTGGCTTATCGTTTGCGTTCCCTTATTGGGGGCAGATTGCAGCCTGTGATACTGATTCCATTTAAAAGCCGAATCCTATTCGGCTTTTAAATGCGAGTAGAACGAGAAGAATGAGACGAGTGCCTTTCACAACGTTCAGGAATTAATCGGATTCAGTATGACAGGTTTGTTTTCCTTGGCTCAATATGCCGAAAAGCGCTTAGAGCGTCAGAGTTTGGCCAGGGCGATTGTGAATAAGCAAGAAGACCTTGTAGCCATGCGTCGTGTGGATAGGCTTACAGATGAGCTGAATTTTGGTTTCTGGCACAATCCGGCTGAAAGTGTTGCGGCTCTAAGCTACATCGTGAAACACGGCGCTTGTCGTGCTCTGGAATCTGAAAGCGGTTTTATTGCCGAACTTATAACCCCTCAGGAAAAAGAGGGGCTCTCCGGGGCGATGCTGACACTAATTGCCAGCTATTATCTTGGTTTGCTGCGGGCCTCGGCGGCTTATTTAGACGCGGCGGTCTTTACACGTCTGCGTGCAGAGCTCGAGCCCCTTAGGGAGAGCTTGCCGGTCTTTGTCTTGC
The DNA here is from genome assembly GCA_030147925.1 of Trueperaceae bacterium. Lineage (GTDB taxonomy): Bacteria > Deinococcota > Deinococci > Deinococcales > Trueperaceae > JASBUK01. Next base: position 72,913 of record JASBUK010000099.1, on the reverse strand, counting down.
CGCGAGTCAGAAAGACCTACCTCTAAGCTAGCGTGATGGCGCTGTGCTAAAGTGGACTTTGCCGCGTTGCTTTAATAGCGGCAGCTTATCATGCACAGACTCAAACAGGATTTTATAAACAAACCCAGCTTGCTCGAGCTTGATTTTGAAAGCTTGCCTATCCCCGATCACCGGCAGCGTTACCGCCGCCAACAACTCGCCGGTTGGCTCTATGTTCATGGCGCTAACTCCTTTGAGGAGATGAGCAATTTACCGCAGTCCTGGCGTCAGCGTCTGGCCGAGCGCTATATTATCAGTCCGTTTTTGCGTTTTGAACGCTTTGTTTCACAAGACAAATCGGTGCGCTATCTCTTTAGCCTACATGATGGCCAGCAGACCGAAGCAGTCTACATACCCTACCGCAACCGTAAGACTGTCTGTATTTCCTCAATGGTCGGTTGTCCGGCGGGCTGTGCCTTTTGCGCTACGGGGGCGTTGGGCTTTGGCCGGAATTTGAGCCGGGCGGAAATTCTAGCGCAAATCCCCACTGTGGCCAGGGCCGAAGGCATTGCTCCTAAGGAAATTCGCAATGTGGTACTGATGGGTATGGGCGAGGCGCTACTTAATTATGAGCAGGCCTTGTCGGCAATTCGCACCATGATTGATCCGCGAGGCCTGGATATGTCGCCACGCCGCATCACCTTGTCAACCGTGGGGTTGCCTGAGAAGATCAAATGTTTGGCAAGCGAAGGCCTGCCGCTGGTGCTAGCCGTGAGTTTGCATGCCCCTAACGAGGAAACGCGCCGTAAAATCATCCCTACTGCACATGCCCATAGCATTGGCGACATCATGGCGGCGCTGCGCAACTGGCAAGAAGCCAGCGGACGCCGGATAACCATTGAATACACCATGTTGTCAGGGGTCAATGACGCAACCTGGCAAGCTGAAATGCTGGTGCAAAGATTGCGAGACTTACGTGTCCACATCAATCTGATTCCCTTTAATAACTGGACGGGAGCAGGTTTTAGCTCGAGCGGCAAAGAGCAGATAAAGAGCTTCGAGCAGGTCTTGCTAAGAGCCGGTCTTTCGGTTTCGATTCGTTTTAGTCGGGGCCGTGATGCCGGTGCTGCTTGCGGCCAACTGGCATTGACCCAGAGCGAGCAATCACCAGCAGCCAATCGTCACATTAAATACGGACTAAGGAATGTTAAAGATTGATGTATGCGAAGCTCGTGGCAGATTTCACACGATTTGACAGTGAGGACATACTAAAATTATGCAGAGATTATTGTTAATGACTTACGTAAATACCGTGCGCAAAAGCACTGCCATCGGGAGGCACGAATGAGCACAGCCAGACGCGGAGTTCTGTTCATCTTCTTAGCGGCCTTCGCTATGTTGGCCCTGGCTCAGTCAGGGGATGAGGCGATAGCTAAATTACAAGAGGCGGTTAACAGCGATCCCCAGAATGTAGACGCCTGGGTCGATCTAGGCCAGGCTTTTTTAGAAGCCGACAGACTTGAGGAAGCCAAGGACAGTTTTTTAGAGGCCATAGCGATTGATTATCTTTCCGGTGATGCCCACTTTGGCTTAGGGCTCACCGAATATGCCCGGGGAGACTACCAGGCGGCAATTTTCGCCTTTAATGAAGTGGCTCGTCTTTATCCGGAACGATTTGATGGACAATTCAATCGCGCGGTAACGTTGGCGCGCCTAAGGCAGACCGAAGAGTCGGTACAGGCCTTTAACGAGGCGATAGCTCAAGCCGAACCCGAAGCAAGCAGCGAAGACCTGACCAATGCCTATCTTGGTCTGGCCGGTCAGCTAAAGCGGCTCGAGCGCTACGCCGAGGCCTCGGAAGCTTATGGCGCGGCTTTTGATCTCAATCCGGACAATAACGAGCTTGCCTATCTGCGCGCCGAAGCGCTTTACCGCGCCGGACGCGGACTCGAGGCGCTCGCCGACCTAACCGAATTAGAGACCCGCTCGAGCGATTATCGTGTGAGCGCTTTAATTGCCGATATCTACGTGGAAGCCTCGCAGATTGATTATGCCTTGCGTTCACTAGACCGCGCCTTGCGCAAAGCTGAAAATGCCGGCAGCCCGGATGCCCAGGCAAATATCCTGATCAAATTGGGATTGTTGCAACGCGGTTTAGGCCGCGAAGCAGAGGCGGCGGGCTCCTTTCAGCGGGCGGCTCGTGTTGATCCTAATTCTTATCAGGCGCTTTACAACCTCGGGGTGAGTTATTTAGAAAGTGGCCAGCCGCGTAGCGCCTTGAGCGCCCTTGAAGATGCCATGGCGCTGAATAAAGATAGTGGGCAAGTGCGTCTGGCTTTAGCGACCGCCTATGACCAGCTTGCTCAACCCGAGCCGGCACTACAGCAAGCGGAAGCCGCCTTATCACGCTTGGATGAACCTGAACTTTTAGGCGAAGCCAATTTCATCATGGGGCGGGCGCTGTATCGCCTGGGTGATTACCGTGGTGCTTCTATAGCCTTAGGAAGGGTCGTTACCGAGCAGCCTGATAATGCACAGGCGCAGCTTTGGGCTGGATTGGCCGCATATCAGCAAGGAGACTACCGAACTGCCATTCAGTACTATGAACGTTCGGTTCAGCTAAACCCCAACAGCATTGAAGCCCGTATCAATTTGGGTGCGGCCTATCTTGCCTCAGAGCGTTATCGTGATGCCGAACTGGTCTATCAATTGCTGACGCAGGAAAATCCTGGAGATGCCGAGGCGCAGTACAATCTCGGCTGGGCCTTGTTCTCACAAAACCGCCGTGAAGAGGCGCGGCAGGTATGGCAACAGGCGCTCGAGCTTGGCTATCAGCCAGCGCAGACCGCGCTGCAGGAATACTTTTAAGGTGGGATTTAAGCTATGGATTGGTTAAGACGCAATTGGCCCGATTTACTCATTGGTGTCGCCCTTATTGCCGTTATTGCCGGCATTGTGGCTACACTACTGAGCGGTGGTTCTTTCTTCCCGCTGGGACAGCAGACATCTACACCCCGCCCTGCGCCTACAGCCAGCGCACCGCCGCCGAGCCCGAATACCGGCGGTATCAGCACACCATCTGAGACATCCACGTCACCGACCACCACAACGACCCCGGTAAACCCCACGACAACGACCCCCGAGAGCACAGCTACCAGCTCTACGCCTGCCACGACCGAACCCATCATTCCCGTTTTGCCGACTATAGGCAATAATGCCAGCCCGGCACCCTCAACCCTCGATCCGGCAGCAGGCAGCACAACGCCTCCGGTTACTGCCGAACCCGCTACAGTTATCATCCCTGGTGCTACAGGCAATCTGACAGCCGAACAGAATGCTTTGCTAAATCAGGCTTCTTACCGTTTGTCGGTTGGGGCTTTTGGTTCGCGGGAAAATGCCGAACGTTTAGCAGCCAGCTATCGTGCTGAAGGTTATCCGGTTTTTACCGCGCAGCAAGGCAACCTGACACTGGTGCTCTTAGGCCCTTATAGTGACCAGGGTGAGGCTGATCGCATTGCGCAGCAGCTAAAGAGTGCTGGACGGGAAGTCAATGTTTATTTCTTTGACCCCGAGGGGACTGGCGCTACAGCTACAACCGCCGCGGTCACCTCAGCTGTAGCCCCAGCTGCTGCGCTAAGCCCTGCACCAGCAACAGAAGATGAGCGCCGTTACCTGCAGGTAGGTGCCTATGCCACGCTAGAAAGCTCGCTGCCCCAACGTGAGCGTTTAGAGTCGCTGGGTTACGAAGTTTCCCAAAGACAGACTGAAACTCTGTATAAACTACTGATTGGTCCCTTTAGCTCGAGCGAACTAGCGACGGTTCAAGATCGCCTAAATGCTCAAGGAATAGAGAATTTCCCCACCCGCTGATGTCAACCATTCCCACTGCTACCATTAGTCGTCTGGTAACCTATTTGCGTATTCTGGAGCAACTGGAATCCCAGGGAATAAAAAGAACCTCATCCGAGCATTTGGCTGAAGAAGCTCAGGTGTCGGCTTTTCAAGTTCGTAAAGATTTGGCCTACTTCGGACGTTTTGGCACCCGGGGTGCTGGTTATACCGTGCCCACTCTGCGCCGGGAACTGCGCCGTATTCTGGGCTTAACACGATCCTGGAATGTCGCGATTATAGGCATGGGACGTCTTGGCCAGGCGATTGCCAACTATCCTAACTTTGATTCCTATGATTTTATCCTCAAGGGTCTTTTTGATACCGATCCTGAAAAGATAGGTCAGAGCATTTCGGGTCTTGAAGTATTCCACCCCGAGCAACTGCCCCGGCTTGTCAAGGAAAAGGGCATAGATATAGGTTTTATAACAGTGTCACCGGAGGCAGCTCAGATTGCCGCCGATGCGCTTGTGCAGGCTGGAATTAGAGGGATTCTTAATTTCGCCCCTGCGGTTATAAATGTACCCAAGGAGATCCACGTGGAACCTGTGGATTTTTTAGCTGGTCTAAAGCGGCTTTCGTTTTATATTCAAAATCCACAGCTCAAGGAGGAGCTTGCATGAAACTTCGTAATGTCTTAATACTGCTCGGGTTGGCCGTGATCTTAACGGCCTGCGGTACCTGGTACCTTACCCCGCGCGCGGATATTGCCGTGAATTTTAATCCTCCGGCGCTAGGTTTTGAAGTTGACGATCAGGGTCAAATTATTGTGGCTTCGCATGTGCTCAGTTTTCAGTCCAGGGCAGGTGCAATAGGAGCTACGGTCAACGGTTATCGGATAGTTTATTACGACACCGCCGGTAACCCTATCAACGGTACAGACAGCACGCTTTATGGTACCGGGGCCTTGGGTACTGATGTGCCGCCCGGTATCACTTGTACGGCCCAGCAAACCGACCCGACTTATCGCTGCTCAAATGCCGATGCCGGGGTTAGCTATAAGCCAGGGCCTATAGTGGCGGTTAGCAATGTCATTACCTTGGATAGTTCGGTGGTGCAGATTATGCTTGCCGATGATCAAGTCGGTGACTGGGCCGAAGTTTTCTTTGAAATCACGGATGACCTGAACAGAACTTCTGAAATTGGGCCTTATGAAGTTGCCTTAGTTGTTCCGGTGGGTAGCGGGAACTAAAGGACTGGCAAGGCCAAGTTCGTTCCAGACTAAAACACGCGCCCCTGTAGGGGCGTTTTTCTTTGGCCTTAACGGGCTTGGTGCTGCAAAAACCCTTATACTGCAAATTACTGTGTTTGAACTTATCCAGGCTGAATTACAGGAATTTGAGTTAAAGCTAGCTGATGAGCTGCGCTCTTCCGTTGAGTTTATTGAAGCTATCGGAGAAAATCTGGTGGCTGCAGGCGGCAAACGTCTGAGACCAAGTTTGGCCTTTTTAGCAGGAAAAATGCTTGCAGCAGAACCTAAGGCAGCTATGCGAGTGGCGTTGGCCGTTGAATTGCTCCACTCCGCTTCGCTGCTACATGACGACTTGATTGACGACGCCAACACGCGTCGGGGTCATGAGGCGGCCTTTAGGCACTATGGCAATGTGGTTAGCGTTATGTCTGGTGATTTTATGCTTGCCAGAGTGCTGGGCCTCTTGGCGCGCTCGAGCAGTAACGACTTCACCATGCTCATGTCGCAAACGGCGGCCCACATTTGCGAAGCAGAAGTCTTGCAGTTTCAGATGGCCAGCCTAGAGACATACTCTTTTGAAAATTACTTCAATATTATTGAGGGCAAGACCTCGGTGCTCTTTGCCGCGGCATTAGAAGGTGTCGGCATACTGGCCGGGGTGAGCAAGGATCAGCGCAGCGCCCTGCGCAGTTTTGGCCTGTCCTATGGCAACGCCTTTCAAATGCAGGATGATTATCTTGATCTTCTTGGTGACGCCGCAAAACTTGGCAAACCCGTGGGTGGTGACCTGCGTGAAGGAAAAGCCACCTATCCGGTTTTGCTGTTACTCGAGCAAAGCGAAGAGGCTCGAGCCATTCTGCGCCGTCACGCCAAGCAAGACGGGGACATAGAGCGGATGATTGCACTTGTGCGCGATTCTGACGCTGCCGCTAAAACACGTCAACGCATTATTGCAGAAGCGAAAAAAGCTATAGCGGCACTTCAGCTTTTTCCTGATTCAGAAGCCAATACTGCCTTGCAAAGCTTGGCACAAAGAGAAATAGACCGGGCCGCCTAACGCCTTAGCTCCTGCTTTTTTATTGAGTTTGCTTTTGGACAGCCGGTAATTTCTGCTTGGTGGCCCTGCTATCAATCGCCCGAATCATGGCCGAAAAGATCATGCCGTGGATAGGGTAGAGCAGCCACCAGTACAAAAAGCCCATTAAGCCCTTTGGTTCAAACAGGGCGGTTTGTTTTATTTCACTGCCTGTCTGCAGGGGGCGCACATCAAAACGCAGCCAAGCCTTGCCGGGAACTTTCATCTCGGCACGTAGCTGCAAGTATTGGGGCACCTTGACGCTTTCTACTCGCCAGAAATCAAGGGCGTCGCCCGGCACAAGATTGTCGGGGTCGCGGCGGCCTCGACGCATACCGACCCCGCCGATGAGCTTGTCAATAAAGCCACGGATTTGCCAGGCAAAATCAAAGGCCAACCAACCCCTATCACCACCGATGCCGCTGATAACCTTAAAAACCTCTTCAGGAGAGGCCAAAGAGTGACGGCTTCTTTTTTCCATCAGCATGCCTTCGCTGTCGGTAAGCTTCATGGCGGGTGGCGTACCTCGGGGCACGGCTGAGATAGCGTCGCTCCAGAGCGTTTCAACCGTCCCCTGCGACATGCGGTCTAAGGCTAGTTGTACGGCACGGTCATAGCTTATGGGCGTGACCTCAAAGTTTTTAGCAGGCTCTGGATTATGCACGATGACTTTGCTGGTTAGGCCTTCGACCAGAGGTTGGGCTATTGATAAGGGGATAGGTGTTACCAGATTGATCCAGTAGGCAGATAAGCGTGGAAAGGGAACGGATGTTGCCAGAACATACCTCTTTAGACCTCTGATCTTGGCATAGCGAAGCATCAACTCACGGTAGCTGAGAATATCGGGGCCGCCGATTTCCACGATGCGGTGGTCCTCAGCATCTTGCTGGACAGCCTGGATGAGATAACTAAGCACGTCGCGAATGGCTATTGGCTGAGTCTTAGTGTCGACCCAGTTGGGGGTGACCATTAGCGGTACGCGCTCGGTGAGATAGCGGATCATCTCAAAGGGAATGCTGCCCGAGCCAATTATGACTGAAGCCCGAAATTCGGTAGTGGGCACACCGCTTGCTGCTAACACCGCTCCGGTTTCCTGTCTTGATCGGAGGTGTTTTGAAAGCTTTTCGTCGGCTTTGCCTAAGCCACCAAGATAAATTATGTGACGAACGCCTGCGCTCTTAGCCGCCTGCGAAAAATTCTTAGCGGCAAGGCGGTCACGGTTTTCAAAACCACGTGCCGAACTACTCATCGAATGGATGAGATAGTAAGCGCTGTCAACGCCCTCAAGCGCCGGGCCTAGCGTTTCGGGTTTTAGCACGTCTGCTTGGACGATCTCGACTTGATCACGCCAGGGTTTGGCGGCCAGGTGTGCAGGTTCGCGTACCAGACAACGCAACTCATAGTTCTGCTCTAAAAGGCGCGGCACCAATCTTCCGCCGATGTAGCCTGTGGCTCCGGTTATCAAGATACGACCAGTCATAAAGCTATTGTGCTCCCTTTGGCGTGGGTTTAACAATAGGCAAAGACATGCTCGAGCCCAAGCACATAGTGGTAAGTATGTAAATATTCACTACCTAAGTACTAAAACATATATATATTATACCTAAATATAAATAAGTAATAGGAGGCAGATAATGACATCAACTCTTAAGCTGTTAAACCGCGCCGATTTTGAACAGGCTCTTGCTAACTTGCCCGAAGAGCAAACCCTGAGCTTAGCCCTTACCGACTTAGACCGCTTTGCCGAAATCAATGAAGATTACGGTCGCGAAGGAGGAGACGAAGTTCTGCGCAGCTTAGAGAAAGTTCTTATCGGCAGCTTGCCCCAGGACGCCTATGTCGGACGTATTGGCGGTGATGAATATGCCGTTGCCCTGCCGGACACTCCTGCAGAGAACGCGCTCATACTGCTCGAGGAAATTCGCAGCCATTTCGCCAGCCGTGAACCCGGGCCAAAGGTGCCGCGCAAAGTCAATATGTCTGTGGGCATTGCCAGCCGACCCACCCACGCCAAGACGATTTCCGAGCTGATGCGTGCGGCTTTTGACGCGCTTTATCGCGCCAAAACTGAAGGTAGACGGCGCATTGCCATCCATGTGGAATCCAAGATGACTTTAAAGAGTAATTACTATCCCAAAGCCAGCTTGGAACGTTTATCGAAGCTATCCACTGCCTTAAACCGCACCGAAGCCAGCTTACTGCGTGAAGCGCTTGATGAACTCTTTATCAAATATGGTGACGCCCTGTGAGTGCTGATTTGCATTTACCCCTGCTACGGCCTCGCTATTTGGCTTATTGCCGTTTGATTTGGGTTTGGACTTAGCCTATGGGGTTAGTGAGGGGAGTGTTCGTCTATGGATAAGACCCAGCAAGCACTTACAGACTATCATGAGTATCCTGTTGAGGAAATGCGAAGGGGCCGAGGCCTTTTATGCCGATGTCAAGCGTCGTCGCTCGGTGCGTGATTTTAGTGACCGCTCAGTTCCTCGTGAGATCATCGAGGATTGTCTATTGGCAGCCGGCACCGCTCCCAACGGAGCAAACAAACAACCCTGGTATTTTGTAGTAGTTGGTGACCCGGCGGTCAAACGCAAGATTCGCAAAGCGGCGGAACAAGAAGAACAAGCATTTTATGGTGAACGTGCTTCACAGGAATGGCTTAATGATTTGGCGCCGCTTGGTACCGATGCACACAAGCCTTTTTTGGAAACCGCACCCTATCTGATTGCCATTTTTGGACAAAGCTATGGGCTTGATGCCCAGGGCAAGAAAGTCAAACACTATTACGTCAGCGAATCTGTCGGTATTGCCACGGGCTTGCTCATCACGGCGCTGCACCATGCCGGGCTTGTCTGTTTGACGCACACGCCCAGCCCGATGAAATTCTTAAACAGGATTTTGCACAGGCCAGAAAATGAGCGTCCATTTTTGTTGTTAGTGGTGGGTTATCCCGCGCAAAACGCACGTGTTCCAATGATTGAGAAAAAAACCTTAGCGGAGATTGCCACCTTTATCTGAACAGAGTTCCTACAAAGTTAAGGTGTGAGGCGTGAAGTAGAGATTTTCCCACAAACTACAAACCACCAACCACCTACCAACTGCTTGTGGTACACAGCAGTGAGAATTTTCGCAAATTACGCCCGTGCGAATTATGCTAGACTCAGTTCAGGAAGAGAAGTGTTAGAGGAACAAAATGGGAGTGGGCCGGAATTTGTGGTTGGGAGCCGCATAATTCCGGCCACATTTTTGTTTGCTGTGTTGGATCACTCTGGTTTAATGTTCCTGCAGATGGTATTTGTAAGAATTTTGTAAGACTTTGTAACTATCATAAAAACGTGGACCTGAGGTGACCTCCCAGAACCTCGTTCCCAGTTCTCTTCCCTGGCCTTGCGCTTCCCACGCAGGGCTTATTTTTTGTTAGTTTTACAACCCCTTGATACCAAATCGATTTAACGGTGTCGTAGTTTGAATTATCTAAGGATACGCTCACGCTACGCGGTACTCCGTGAACACGAGCGGTTTTAATGTCACCTTGTGACATTAAAACGTCACTTTGGTATTAAAAGTAACCCTTGACGTTTAGCTGTGCTCTCCAAATAGTACTGCTCGAACTAAACTGTCCGGCCAGACCAAGCGTAACGTCCCGCTCGTCAACAAAGCGGTTAAAGCTGATATTGGCTTGCCCTACCGTGCCGCTGTCGGGAAAACCGGCCCCGGCGCCAAATGTCCAATTGATTTCATCGTTTTGCGGTAAATTAAGTTGCGCGGCCAACTGAGGAAAAGCAGCCTTAGCATTGAATGGTGTCGGGGCGTAGGCTCCTTCAACCGTCCACAGGGCGTCCTCGATAAAGCCGCTTAGTCCCAAAGCGCCACGCCCTTGAAGTGGGTCGGTAAACAGCCAGGCTTCGCCGTAGATGATGATGTCGCCAATTAAGCCGCTGCCGCCCAAACCTGCTATCAGCTGATCCTGATAAAGAACAAAGGCCTCAAGTTCAAAACCTTCAAAACCGCGTCGGACGCTTAGCAGGGGCGTGACTCTTTCGTCCTGATAAAAGGCGGTAGCAAGGAGGCGCCAATCGCCTGGAAACCAGCTTAGACGCAGGCCGGGAACCCCTGAGCGGATGCCCCGGCTATCAATCTTTTCTATGCTAAACGGTAGGCTCAAACGGGCGTATTCCAAGGGTAAGCGCTCGAGCCCGGCGCTGATGTCAACGACCCCCTGGCTGTAAAGCAGATAGGCTTCAGTCAGGCCGACTTCGCTAGCAACCTCATTGTCTGGACTAAGGCGCAGACTGGGGTCGAGCATCAGCCTAAAACTAAGTTCAGATAGCGTGTAATCTGCCTCAAGATGGGCAGCTAAAGTCCAGGCGGGCTGTGCAGGAAAATCGACGCTTAAAGTCATCTCGCTGGTAAATTCGATTTCACCACGGTAGCTAAGCTGGGCAAGGACAGGCGTTAGACCACTTAAGATAACGAGGCTTAGCAAAAGGCGTCTCATGCTAGTTGCAAGACTTCATCACTCACGATTTGCCCGTCTTCAAGCTGTACCAGACGGCTGACATGTTCTAATAAGCGCGGGTCGTGAGTAGAAAAGACAAAGGTGATGCCCTGCTCTTTATTTAAGCGCAGCATATGGTCAATAAGCGCGTGACCGGTTTTGGAGTCTAAGTTGGCGGTAGGCTCATCGGCCAAAATGATTCTGGGGTCGGCGGCCAGAGCCCGGGCCACGGCGACGCGCTGCTGCTGTCCGCCGGAGAGCTGATTGGGTTTGCGGTCGGCGTATTCCGCCATATCCAGGGCTTTTAGCGCTTCAAGGGCTTTGGCTTCGCGTTCTTTTTTGCTCAAACCCCGCAGCTCGAGCACAAAAGCGGCGTTTTCCAGCGCGGTCAGCACCGGTATTAAGTTATAGGCCTGAAAGACAAAGCCGATATTCCACAAGCGAAGTTGTGCCGAGTCAACCTTGTTCAAATTATCGATACGAGTGCTGTTTAGCCAGACTTCTCCTTCACTGGGTTCATCTAATGCACCCATGAGGTGTAGCAGCGTGCTCTTACCGCTGCCAGACGGTCCGGCGATGGCGGTGAATTCACCCTGGTGGATGTCTAAGTTCACCCCGCTTAAAGCCTGGGTTTTAACTTCGCCGGTGTGATAGATTTTTTTAAGATTTTTGACTGAATAAACGTTGCCTTGAGACATTGATTACTCCTTTTTGCTAGGCGGTAAAACGCATTGCTTCGACAGGCTCGAGCCTTGAGGCCACACTAGCGGGCCACAGGGCGGCCAAGATGCCGGTGGCAATGGCGAAACCAACGGAGAAAAACACTTGTTGTGGGGTAATACTGGCGTAAAGTATCGGGTTCATGCCAAAGCTGGCGTAATACTCCTGTAAACCTGGGAAGGTAAAACCCTGCGCCAGCCGGGCCACAAGTGCAAGCCCCGACACCGCGCCTACGGCAGCTCCCGTGATGCAGAGCAAGACGCTTTCGAGCGTGATCATGCCCATGACCTTACGGCCACTGGCTCCTAAGCTGATGATGACGCCAAACTCATGGATGCGCTCCATCAAGCCCAAATAGACGGTGTTGACTACCAGCAGGCCTGCTAAGACAAAGAAGATGACGTTGACAATGTTCATCATCGGCCCGAGAATTTCCAGCATCTGCACTAAGGTGGGGTCGAGATCGCGCCAGCTCTCGACGCTGTAATCCGGTAGTGCGGCTTTTAAGTCAGCGCTGATAAGCTGCACGCCCTGGTCTTCGTCAACCCGACGAATTTCTGGGAAATGTACCTCAAAACGCGTGACGGCGTCCGGCGCGGCTAGCTCCTGGGCGGCAGGCAGCGAGATATAGGCGCTGCGCGCTTCTATATTGGCGTCAAGCAGATCCAAAAGCCCAATTACGGTATAGGCGGCGGCTCCGTAGCCGTCGGTACCAGGGGCGTAGGCATAGACCTCGTCTCCCAAACCGACTTTAAGGGCTCGAGCCAGCGATTCGCCCAGCACGATGCCACTAAGCTCATCAGCTTCCAGAAAACGTCCGGCGCTTAAATTCTGATCGACAAAACGCCTGCGTATTTGTTCGGGCCAATCCTGCCCAACTAAGACAATGCCGCGTGAACGGTCTTCGCCCGATAACAAAGCTGAGACCTCGAGCACACCCACGACTTCGCCTTGATTAACAGTTGCGTTCACTCGCTCTCTTACGCTTTGTTCGTTGCGAATCAGCAGCGTCTGAAATTCGCGCAGATCACGATAATTAGGTACGTGTACTTGGATGTGTCCGGTGGTTTCAGTGAGGTTTTGATACAAGCTGTTGACCGAGGCGCCACCAATGCTGTAATACCAGATTGACAAAAATACCACGACGCCCACTGCTCCGGCAGTGACCAGGCTGCGACGGCGCTGCCGCCACAGATTGCGCCAGGCTAGTGTGAGCATTTACCGGCACCCCCTTTCAAGCGCCTGCTGGCTAAAGCAGGATTCGGGAATTTCTACATCAAATTGATAATCCTGCCACACGGCTACCGTGCTGCTGTTTTCTTTTAAGAGGTCCTGCACTTCAAAACGCGTGGGGATAAATTTTCCGTTTGCTTCCACTATCTCTGAAAAGGTTATGAGCTTAACCTGCTGCTCGCGTTGGTCATAAAAGACGAGTTCCAGTGGAGCATAGGTCGTAGCGTCGGCGGTAAAGAGCAGCTTGCCATAAGGGGTGGGTGCTTGTGGGCCGGGGATGAGCTCAAGCGTAATGGTGCTATCGGTTTGTTCAATAATGCTCGAGCTGTAGTCTTCGCGATAATCGTCACCGGAGAGGTCATTATAGGAAAGGTCCGAACCCAAAAAGCTGTCGCTGCGTCCACTGGGCGGCAACCGCAAGGTGCGTTTTAGACGCGGGTTGTAGATAAAGAGATTCTGTTCGACGTTGAGAATGGCCTGACCTGCGTCGCGGGGTGGAGCCATCACCTGAATGAGTGCTTTATCTTCGCCTGCGCTATAGATCTTTAATTCATAATTCGTGACACGATCATCTTTGGTCACCGTCATGATGATGGTAGCCTCGACGCTCTCGCCACGCAGATTTTCGATAATGGCGTCCATGATGCTTTGGGCGTCTTCTGTAGCTTGCGCAGCGGCAAGCGTCAGCAAGCTTGTGATTAACAGCGCCGAAATCAATTTAATTTTGCTTAACATGATTACCTCTTGTAGTTTGGTAGGAGCTGCTTGGAATCCCGCATGATTTTCTGCTGATTGGAAATTTAAGAGCGCGCATTACTCTGACCTCATCGCTTCGGCAGGATTTAAGTTGCGCACCCGCCGGGCCGGGGTCAGCGCAGCAAACAGCGCTGCCAAGGCGATGGTAATACCGGCGTAGATAAGGTATTCGGGGCTTGCTTTGGCATAGATTTCGTCAGAGAGCGCAAAAACGCTGAGAAAATCTCCGTAAACTCTGCCCAAGAACGGCCCTAAGATGTTCCAGGTGTTTAAGGCCCAGTTAAGGCCATAACCCAGTACCAGACCAGCCAGCCAGCCGACAAAGGTGGCAAAAATCGCTTCGAGTGTCACCAGCCAGGAGAGGGCATATTGACTCAAACCCAGCGAGATGATTACGCCAAATTCGCGGGTGCGCTCCATGACGCTGACCACCACCGTGCTGGTGACGGTAATGGCTGCAAATAATGAGAAGATCAGACCCAGAGGTATCATTTGCAGGCGTTCCGAGGCCAGACCGCGTTGGAGGCTGCCCAGTAGTTCTGTGACCGGATAAGCCCTGACGCCTTCCGGCAAGAGCGGTGCTAGGGCCCTAGCGGCAGCTTCTTCTTGCCCAAAAGGTATATCCAGAGCAATACCCGTGGCGGTCTCGATACCGGTTAAACGCCGAGCGTCTTCGATGCTCACTAAGACGGTAGTTTCGTCTACGATTGACATTCCAGAATCAACCAAACCCACCACGATAAGACCAGCGGCCTGCGGTCCAGCTACCGAGGAGACATCCATAGCCAGGCGTTCGCCCAGCCTAACGTCGATATCTTCGGCCAGAGACTTACCCAACACGACTTCACCAGGGCCGCTAATCATACGGCCCTCTGTGACATTCTCCGGGATATTGCTGACTTGTGGCTCGAGCCCTGGCTCTATTCCACGTACCAGAGCGCCCTGGGTAGCATAAGGCGAGCGCAGCAAGGCCGGAAATTCGAGCCTGGGGGCCACCCCGCGTACCAGATTTGTGGCTAAAGCTGTTTCGACAAAATCCAGGTTTGCCAGGGCGTTCTCCGGATCGGGGTCTTCAAAGTATTGCGTGTTGCTAATGATCGCGGGAGCACTTACAAAACGTGCCTGACCGCTTAAGATCGAGTCCAAAAAGCCATCGGTAAAGCCCCAGAAAAAGATGATGGCCAAGGTGGCGTAGGCGACGACGATAATCAGCAAAGTAGTGCGCCGTTTGTTGCGCCACAGATTGCGCCAGGCCAGCCGGTAAAGCGGTGCGGTGCTGGCTCTTTTTTGCCGCGCAGCGGCGACACTGGCAGCTTGGCTGCTGGTTGCGGTGCTCATATTATTCCTTTCCCAAAGGGGTCTTGTAACATGTTTATGAACTCCTTATAAAAATATTAGGGATACCTAAAACCATGATTTTACTTTAATCCCGGCCCTCTTTGCCTGTCAAGAAACACTTGCCTGGAGTTCAGTGTTTCGCTCTTTAGACTCGCTTTCCCAGCGCTCAAATACCTTGGGAAACTCGCGTTCCCAAAAGATCAAAAAGTCACGCATGTCATTCAAACCTCGCAGCACTTCCGGATCATTGGAATCAATGAGTGCAATGCCTTTTTCGGTGAGCTGACGAAACTGGCTGATGGCGGCAAATTCTTTTTTGGCGGTTTCGTACCAGGCATTTGGTTTGTTGCGAAAATAGTCCCGTCGTTCACCTGGCTTGCTGATGCGCTCGATGATACCCAGGGTTTCTAGCATGCGGGTGCTGCCACTTATTGACCCCCGACTGGCTTGTAGCAATTCGGCTAGTTCTTCAGCAGATTGTTCCGGTGGGTCGGCCACTAGGAGTGCGCCAAGTACTCGACCAGCCATCCGAGATAGACCAAAGCCTTCAAGTGCCAGCCCCATTTCCTCGATAAAGGCCAGCTTTTTTTCTGTGACTTGAGGCATTTTCACCTCCAATGCCTGTGAGTATAGATCATTCAGTAATTTCAGTCAATACTGAAACTTGGGGAAATTTCACTGATGCCCGAATAAGACTTGCCGCAACAACACAACTAAGCGTGATACTAAAAATAAGGTAATAATCGAACTTTTTCACGGTAAGAGGCAATACTGTCTAGTGATGCTTTACTGTTACGTTCTTACCCATTTCTTTTTTCTCAACCAACTTTTCATGCAAGCTTAACCCTGACAACAACTTGACTGGCTAGGTTTTTTGCCTAAGGGTAAACCAAAAGCATGCTTTCTTTGACCCGTAACATGGTTTTTTGGGCGACGCTTCGTGCTTTGGCGGTACCACTGAGCAACATCTCTTTGACGGTCTTGGGTTGGCTGGCGAAACTCTGCCGCTTTTCGCGAATAGGAGCCAGCTTGGTGTTTATATTTTGCGATAATTGCTCTTTGCAAAAGACGCAGCCTCTGTTTCCAGCACGACACTCTTGAGTAATTGTGCGTAACTCATCTCCACTAAACATCTTGTGATAGTCATAGGCGGTGCAGACCTCAGGCCTTCCTTTATCCCTAAGCCGCACCTTAGCTGGATCGGTAACGGCAGACATCACCTTTTCTTGAATCACCTTGGGATTATCAGCAAGGTAGATAGCGTTAGCCAAACTCTTAGACATTTTCTTATTGCCATCTAAACCCTTTATTCGGGGAAAGTTACTGAGTCTGGCCTGAGGCTCTTTTAGGATGAGGCCATAAATCTGGTTGAACTTTCTGACGATTTCCCGGGTTTGCTCGAGCTGTGGCAGTTGGTCTGCACCGACTGGTACCAGATCGGCCTCAAAAATAGTGATATCGGCAGCTTGACTGACTGGATAACCTAGAAAACCATAAGTTACTGAGTTTTTAAACAACAATTGCTTTTCTTTGATTTCGCTTTTAACTGTGGGATTTTGCTGAAGTCTGGAAATAGTGACTAAGTTTGAGTAAAACACGGTTAGTTCGGCAATTTCGGGTATGAGGGATTGAATGGCAAAGGTGGATTTGGTCGGGTCAATGCCCACTGCTAGATTGTCCAGAGCTACCTCAAGAACGTTTTGGCGGACAATCTCAGGGTGGTTGAAGTTGTCGGTTAGTGCTTGAACATCGGCAATGAGTACATAGGTCTCAAACTTATCTTGCAAAGCAACCCGGTCTGTGAGTGCGCCAAAGTAATGACCTATGTGCAGTTGGCCGGTGGGTCTGTCACCGGTAAGAATGCGTTTTAACATAAAAACTCCTATGAAGTCTGCTGTTGCGCTTGTTGTGGGTGAATAAAAAAACGCCAGCAGTTTAGCTGGCGCAAGACGTCAAGATTAAACAAAACGACGCCATCGCCCACAGTGCCACCAAACGGCAAGAGCCAGGTTTGAGCTTCGACTATGGAAAATGACAGTCTTCATCTAAA
This sequence comes from Trueperaceae bacterium, assembly GCA_030147925.1. GTDB lineage: Bacteria > Deinococcota > Deinococci > Deinococcales > Trueperaceae > JASBUK01. Next base: position 56,184 of record JASBUK010000099.1, on the reverse strand, counting down.
AACAAATATAGCTCCATTAAAGTTTTGGGGCAAGAGCAAAGCAAACACCCTGGAGAGTACTCCAGGATGCTCTTTAAAAAGGTGGTTAGTAGTCAGTAGTTTGTGGTTTGTAGTGAGTGGCGGGTAGAAACGCATTTCTAGAAAGTCGCCTCACCGAGTTAATTTGGAGGTTTGCGGTCAATTGACAAATTCCAAATGTCTGATTCTTGCCACCTCTAGAAAATCCCCACTTTCCTCTTGTTACTTTCTACTTTTTACTCTAGTTGCCGCTGGCTATGTTTATTGCTCCGGTCATAGGCGGATGGACGCTACACCAATAGGTCGCCATTTGTTCGGCCAAGGCTGGTGTAAGTGTAAAAGTCACACCTGTGGCATCGGACTCGAAATTAACTTCGGTATCGTTTTCAAATGAACCCTGAACGCTGTTTTGCGTGAGCAAAAAGTTGCCGCTAGCATCGCGAAAATCCAGTGGGTGGAAGCCGCCACCGTTGTTGATAAAACGGTAACGCTGCCCAGGCTCGAGCGTTATGGCTGTGTTCTGCGTATTTAGCTCGGCTATACCCTGAGCGCCTTCGACTGTGGTGACGAGCCAGGCAGTGGCGCCAACGTTGTCTATGGTGATGGTTATGACTTCTTCGGTTGGGCTAGAAGCCGGGGTAGTAGCTGCCGGGCTTTCTGTGCCTGGGCTCGAGCCGCTACTTGCCGCTGAATTATCCGCGTTGTTAGCAGGATTGCAGGCTGCTAATACCAGGCCGCTCAACAATAAAAATAACGGTAGCAGCAATCGCTTTGATCTTTTGGCGTAGTTGTGATTTATATGCTTCATATATGCTCCTTACTGAATTGTCATCCTCGCCGTGACAAAATTTGTGCTACTAAACCACGACATAACTGCCCAACTCTTAAACGTAAGCTTTCGCTTGCAATGAATTATAGGGCAAGGTTATAGGTGCTTTTGCTGGGAAACTGATGAAAAAAATGAATAGAGCACCGAGTTAGCTACGATTCAACCCGACCTTGTTGATAGTTCACCTTACTAACGAGAGGGATAAGCTGTGAGGTGTGAGGAGCTGTTCACGCAACAAAAACTCACAAAACCGGCGCTTTATCAAAGTGGTTGGTAGTCAGTAGTTGGTGGATAAAATTTCTACCTCCCACTTACTACCAACTACTTACTCAAACCTAGCTACTGCTGTTAAATAGCTGCATCACCAACCAGATAACTAAACCAATAGCAGCCAGACCAAGTAAAACCTTGATTAAAAACGCGCCAACTCGAAAAGCCACATACAGTATGACTATGAGCACAATCAAACTGAGGATAGATTGTAGATTCATTATAACTCCAATCTTATGCTGTCTAAATCTTAGCTCAGAACATTCATGGCAAATATCCTAAACCGGCGGTACAAAACTTCCACCGCACATGATAGCGCTTAGCGCTGAGTCCAGCAAAAAAGCGCTAGACTGAGCATGATGATAGATAGAGAAGAGCTTTTTAAGTTTTTTCAGGATCATCCTGAAAAACCCTGGCATGTCCAGGATATTCAAAAGCGGCTAAAAATAGGTGACCGCGCCAACTTGCGCCGTGAGCTTAGCGCCCTGGCTAATGAGGGGCGGCTGGTGCGCACGCGGCGGAGCAGCTATGGCCTGCCGCAGGAGATGAACTTAATGCTGGGGCGTTTGCAGGTAACAGCCGGGGGATATGGTTTTGTAATCCCGGACCAAGAGGGGGAAAAAGACCTCTTTATTCCCGCTGACCGGTTGGCCGGTGCCTGGGACGGCGATAAAGTGATGGCGCGGCCCAACCCGCTAAAAAGTGATAATGGCCGCATCAGCGGCGAAATCGTGCGCATTTTGGAGCGCAAGCATATTCGTGTGGTAGGGACGCTGGAGTATGCTCGCGGCTACGCTATCTTGCGCCCTGATTCGCCCAAACTGCGCGAGCGTATTTTGCTCTTGCCGGAGTCGGTGGGCAAACTTGAGGCCGGTTCGCGGATAGTCGGCAAAATTGTCTGGCCGGAAACCTCTGGTGAAAAAGAACCTTTTGCTGCCGTTGAAGAGTATTTGGGTGAAGGTGAAAACCCCGAGGTTGAGACCCGGGCGGTAATCGTTAAATACGGTCTAAAAGATGTCTTTGAGCCGGAAACCTTAGCTGAGGCCAAAGCCGTACCGCCAACTGTAAGCGGTGAGATGATGGCGGGGCGTACCGACTTGCGGCTCGTTCCCACCTTTACCGTAGATGGAGTGGATGCCAAAGACTTTGACGATGCCATTTCTGTAGAGCGCCTTAAAGGTCAAGGTAAAAACGGTTTGCTGCGCGTTGGTGTGCACATTGCCGATGTCTCTTACTATGTGGCGGAAGGCACCAGTTTGGACAAGGAGGCCAAGGAACGGGCCAGCAGCGTTTATCTGCCCGGGCGGGTTTTGCCGATGCTTCCTGAGGAACTGAGCAACGGTATTTGTTCGTTGGTTGAAGCCGAGGCCAGATTAGCCTTATCGGTCTCAGTGGACATAACTCGCAGCGGTGAAGTTAAAGGAGTTAAGTTCAAAGAGACGATTATCGAAAGCAATGCCCGCTTGACCTATGAGCAAGTGCAGGCTTTTGCCGATGGTGGGCGCTTACCCCAGGGTAAACGTAAGCTCGAGCGCGATATTAAGTTGCTGCTTAAACTCACCAAGACCTTGCGCCAGCAGCGTATCGGCAGCGGAGCACTGGAATTTGACTTTACCGAGGCCAAGGTCGATGTTGACGATGAAGGCGCTTTGCATGTTATGCCGGTTAGGTCTAATGACGCACGGCAACTAGTCGAGGAGCTGATGTTGCTGGCAAATCGCTTAGTGGCGCAAGAATTGCGCAAACGTGATATCCCCGCGCTTTTTCGGGTACATGAAGACCCCTCGCGCGAGAAGATTCAAACCTTGCAAAAGGCTCTGGGCAAACTTGGTTACAAACTTGACCTTGAAAGTGCCGGACCACAGGACTTACAGACGATTTTGCGCCAAGCGGCAGGTAAACCCGAAGCCCAATTGATTAACACCTTGCTGCTGCGTTCGCTAAAGCAGGCGCGTTATAGCGCCGAAGACTTAGGGCATTTTGGTCTGGCTTTTGAGAGCTATCTGCACTTTACCAGCCCCATCCGGCGTTATCCTGACCTGGTGGTGCACCGGGCGCTGAGGGCCATGTTGCAACACCGCTTGTCGCCGACCTTAAAAGAGCGTATGAAGGGTGATTTTCCTGGTCTGGCCGAGCATACCAGTGAGCGTGAGCGCAACGCCGAAGACGCCGAGCGTGACCTCACCCGCTATTATCACGCCCGCTGGGCCAAAGAGCACCGTGGCGAGGCCTTCCCAGGGATCATTTCCGGCATCACCAATTTTGGTATCTTTGCCAGCTTGCCCAACGGGGTCGAGGGATTGATTCATGTCTCACAATTAGAAGACGACTATTACGTTTATCTTGAAGATGCCATGATGCTCATGGGTAAGCACAGTCGAAACAAATTCAGATTGGGAGATCGCATCAGCGTCAAGATTCTTAGTGCCAATCCGACGATTCGTCAGATTGACTTGATTCCTGGACACATGGATTTGCCAGCCGAAGTAGAGGAGCCGGTCAAGAATTTAAGCCCGGCGCCCAAGCAGCTAAAAAACCCTTTGCAGGCCGCTCGAGCTTCGACTCAGGTTGGGCTCGAGCCAAACGAAAAGTCCCGCGCCATACCCGAAAAACAGCAGGCCCCCACAGAAGTGACAGCTGTTAAACGCAGGCGGCGCGTGTTGGTCTTTGCCGAGCATCACAAAAAATAGGAGGATTTGTGCTCAAACCCCAGGTGATGTGTGGGAATTGCGGACATGTTTTCCCCTCAGAGGCCGATAAAGATGAGAAGATAAACTGTCCAAACTGCGACTATAGTGGCTTGCCGGCAGGTATTATGCGCGCTTCGGGCTTTCCTAGCTTGGAGACATTTACTAAAAACTGGCAGCGTTCTCGTGAACTGCAAGAGGAAGATTAAACTCCCTTAAATTCGAGGTTTTACCGATTTTCTTTAGTTTGATTGACGATTTGGGTATTTGCCCATGGCAAAAAACGCTTTTGCCGTTATAATCAAATTGTTTCCCCTTAGGCTTCACAAAGGAGCTTAAATAATCTAATGATTCGCGGACTAGACCACCCTTTAAACGCTCTTAAGCGCCGTATTGCACTGGTGCTCTTGCCGGTAGGCACGGTAGCGGTGTTGCTGGCACGTCTGGTCCAAATACGCCAGGGTGCGCCTGAGCCTTTAGATGCCTGGGCTTTGCCTCTTATGGGAGTTAGCTTTTTGGTCCTGACCCTGATTTTGTGGTTGCGACCTGAAAGCCTTAGTTTTACGCAGGGTGCAGGCTATGTAGTGTTGGCTGGCTATGCGCTGCTATCTTTGGAATATCAGTTTCGTGTTTATTTGCCGGTCAACCATGGCCTTAGCGAGGCTACCTACTGGTTTTCATTGCTTTACCTGATCGCTTTTGCCAATTGGAAGTTGCGTGTAGCTGTTTGGGTTTCTATCACAACCTTTGTTGCCATGCTGCTGCTTGGTTTCTGGCGAGGTCTGCCCGTGCTAATAGCAAATGGTGTCGATCCCGACGCTATAGGTTTTGTCTTGCAATTTTATATTTCCAGCCTGGCCTATATTGCCTTTATCTTTAGCTTTGCCACCATCAGACAGCAGTACTACCGAATGCACCACTTAGCCCACGCCGACTCACTTACCGGCTTACCAAACCGGCGAGCAGGTGAAGAGCTTATCAACTATGAAATCGAGCGGGTGGAGCGCTACAAACATGATTTTTCCGTGGTAGTTTTTGACCTTGATCACTTCAAACGAGTCAATGATAACCACGGCCACGACGTAGGTGATGGCGTATTGCGTGAGTTGGCTAAGCGAGTAGAAGGGTATTTGCGCAAGGCGGATCGCTTAATTCGCTGGGGCGGTGAGGAATTTGTCATCCTCTTGCCGGAGACGAGTCCGGAAGAAGCCTGTCATATAACCGAGCGCATTCGCAAGGCTGTTAATGCCGAGCCGTTTAAGGGTCCAGGTTGGCTGAGCGCCAGTTTTGGCATTGCCAGCTATCAGCCCGATGACACCCTGACGCTGATGATCAAACGGGCCGATCAGTCGCTATACGGTGCCAAGCAAAATGGGCGTAATTGTGTAGTCATCGGAGACTTTAATGTCTCCAGTGGCCATAATCTCTCCGAGCGTCTGGCTTGAATTTTCTTAGGCGAGACCGCAAAACTCCTGGTAATCGATTAGCTTAAGCACGCTGGGGTTTTCACCACAAACCGGGCAGTTGGGATTGCGCTCTAACTTTAATTCACGAAATTCACTGTAGAGCGCATCATAATGGATTAATTTTCCGCTGATGTTTTCGCCTAAGCTAAGCAAGTACTTGATCGCCTCTGCTGCCATTAAGCTGCCGATAACACCGGGGAGCGCTCCAAAGACACCGGCCTCGGCACAACTGGGCACACTGCCGGGTGGGGGCGGTTCGGGAAAGAGGCAACGGTAACAAGGCCCCATTTCTCCTTGTTCAGTTGTGGCATGAAAGAGGCTTATCTGACCCTCAAACTGCGCCATGGCCCCGTAAAGCAAGGGTTTGTTTTCTAAAACGGCGGCGTCGTTTACCAGGTAGCGCGTAGGGAAATTATCGCTGCCGTCAATTATGAGGTCATAGTCCTGGATTGTAGCTCGAGCCCCTTTAGAGCCCAGTTTGCCTTCGTGGATAATAACCTTGACATCGGGATTGAGATCGTTAATTCGGGCCTTGGCGGACTCTGTTTTGGTTTGGCCAATCACCGAATTAGCGTGGATGATTTGCCTTTGTAAATTGCTGGCATCCACTACATCAAAATCGACTACACCCAGGTGGCCCACACCCGCGGCAGCTAAGTAGAGCAGCACTGGCGAACCCAGTCCCCCCGCACCGATGACTAAGACCCTGGAGTCCAAAAGTTTTTTTTGCCCGACGGCCCCGACTCCGGGCAGGATGATATGCCGGGCGTAACGGTCTAGTTGCTCTTTGCTAAACATTTGTTTTAGTTTACGACCCTTGGCTAAACTGTGTCGTCATACGAGCTTGCTTTTTGGGCTCAGCCTCCTAAGGGAAGCGTGAAGTGTTTGCAGCCAATTCGGCAAGTCCCAACCTAGTTGCGATCAATGACCAGATCGACCTCCTGATAACCGTGCCTTTGCAGCCAAAACGCCCTTACTATTGCTGGTTCCGGCACAATGATGACGCTGGCCGCGTCGTAATGCGCTTCTTGCAAATCCGTGGCGGAAGGAGTCTGCGGGCCTTGAGGGTGCGAATGGTAGATGGCTAACAGCTCCTCATTATTGGCGTCGGCCTCTTTAAGCGCTGCTAAGACCTCTTCGGCCTTGGCCATAAATGCAGTTTTTGCATCTATTGCGACGTTGTGGCAGCCAACGCGTCTGCGAATACGGTTTTGGCTGCCAAACAACAGCCCTACGCACTCTTGCGGCGTCTCTTTACGGGCGTGATCTAGCATAGCCGAGACAATGGCCTGGGGAATATAAAGTGCTGATTTGCTCAACGAGGCCACTTTACCTCCGCTTGGTTGCAGTAGTGTAATCTCAGGCCAGGGTTTCAAAAATAAGCGGTTTAAGCTCAGGCTTTTTATCCGAAAAACTTATGGCCTTGCCCAAAAGCTCTTTAGCTTTAGCCAAACCACGCCCTTGGCGATGATAAACTGTCACTAGCGGATCGCCAGCTTTAAGATAATCCCCAATTTTTGCGTGTAGCACTACACCCACGCCAAGGTCAACCACATCTCCCTTTTGGGTGCGGCCACCCCCTAAGTCTTTGACCACCTGGCCGACTAACAGCGCGTCAAGCTCGCTGAGATAACCTTCGCATTCGGCGCTTAGGCTGGACTCTGTGGCCAGCTCGAGCTTATCCAGATAACTAAGATCACCACCCTGGGCGGCAATCCAGCTCTTGAACACCTCAAAAGCGCGACCATCATCCAGGGCCTGGGTAATTTCTGCTGTGCTTAAGTTCAGCCCGGCTGCCGGTAGTACTTCGCTGGCTAAAGTAAGACAAAGTTCACGCAGCTCTGCCGGGCCGCCACCCCGTAAGCAGTCAATGGCTTCTTGCACTTCAAGCGCGTTACCCACAGCCTTGCCCAGCGGTTGATCCATATTGCTTAAAACAGCACGCATGTTGCGCCCATTGCGTTTGCCTATATCGATCATGGCGCTGGCCAGTTCACGGGCCTCGTCCAGCGTTTTCATAAAAGCGCCATTGCCCACCTTGACGTCTAAGACAATAGATTTGGCACCGCTGGCCAGCTTCTTGCTCATGATGCTGCTGGCAATAAGAGGCAGTGACTGCACTGTGGCAGTGGCGTCACGCAAGGCATAGAGCAGGCCGTCTGCCGGGGCCAAGTCTTTAGATTGTCCGGTGATTACAATGCCGACATCACGGGCCTGTGCCAAAAAAGCCTCATCGCTTAAAGCGGCGCGAAAACCGGGAATGCTTTCGAGTTTGTCGATGGTACCGCCGGTATGACCTAAGCCGCGTCCACTCATTTTGGCCACGGTAGCGCCACAAGCGGCCAGCAACGGCCCCAGCACCAGACTGGTTTTATCGCCCACACCACCGGTTGAGTGCTTATCCACAGCCTGTGGAAAATCGCTGAGGTCGAGCATGTCACCCGATTGGGCCATGACGTCGGTCAAGTCAGCTGCTTCTTGGGGAGTCATGCCCTGCCAGCAGACCGCCATGAGCCAGGCGGCTACCTGATAGTCGGGAATGTCGTTGCGAACATAGCCTGTGATGAACTGTTCTAATTCTTCGCGGCTGTGCTGTTCGCCCTTGCGCTTTTTAGCAATAAAATCTACAGCGTGCATGACCTATCTTACGCTTCTTTTGTGATTTTTAGAACGGCTTGCTCTGATGAAGCTCATCTTTGCTTTAAGGCCTGCTGCGCTTCGGCCACTTCATCCCAGGCGAGAGTTTCATAGCCGCGCTCGAGCGTCTGCTCGTGACCCTTGCCGACCAGCAAAACCAGGTCGCCGGTTTGGGCCATGGCAATGGCTTTGCGTATGGCTTTACGCCTATCGGGCTCGAGCACATAACTAAGCCCTTTACGTCCGCCAGACTCTTGCGCACCCGCCGCCAGCTGCGCCAAAATGGCGTTTAAATCCTCAGAACGGTGATCTTCCTCGGTAAAGATGCTGAAGTCCGCGTATTGCGTAGCGGTTTGACCTATGGGTGCCCGTTTGCCCGGGTCGCGCTCGCCTGCTGCGCCAACGACCAGAATAATGCGCCTGTTGGCCTGTGGGCGCAGGGCCGCAAGCGCTTTGGCCAGCGCCGGGGCGGTATGGGCAAAGTCCACTACCACGGCAAAGGGTTCGCTTTGTAAAAGCTGCATGCGTCCGGGCACGCCGGAAAAATCGGCCAAGCTTGCCAGTAAAACCTCAAGTTCAAGACCGCTGGCATGAGCGGCAGCCAGAGCCGCCAAGGCGTTATAAACGTTATAGGCGCCAATCATGGGCAGTGTGACGCTGCTTTTGCTTACCGAGCCTGTTTTGACGTGAAGCGTCCAGCTTAGTCGCCCGGTTTCTTGCCGGATATCAGTGGCCCGCCAGTCGGCATTGGGGCTGTCAATTCCGTAGCTGATGACTTGCTCTGAGGCGGCGGCAAAATGTGCAAAGGCCGGGTCGTCGGCATTGAGTATGCTTAGCCCGGCCCGGCGCACCAGCGTCAGCTTGGCCTCGCGATAAGCCTTGAGACTGCCGTGATAGTCGAGATGTTCGGGGCTTAGATTAGTCCACACGGCCAGGTCGTAGTCAACTTCGTCCAGGCGGTGTTGAGCAAAACCGTGAGAACTGGATTCGATGACGGCATGGCTTAGACCCTGGTCACGAAATTGTGCTAAAAACCCCTGGATTTCCGGGGCTTCGGGGGTGGTGAAGTGCCCCTCCAAAGCCAAGGTGGACTGAGCAAGTTTTATACCGGCAGTGGATATGAGGCCGCTGGGATAGTGCTTTAAGAGCAAGTGGTGGAGCAAAAAGGCGGTGGTGGTCTTGCCGTCGGTGCCGGTAACGCCAATGGTAAAGAGCGCCCGTGAAGGATGGTTGTAGAAGCTGGCAGCTAGTTTAGCCAGTGCGATTTTATCATTTCTTACCTGGATATAAGGGATGTGGCCATGCCAGGGAAAAGCGCGGAGCTCGAGCCCCGTCGCTTCGCCAACTACGGCAATAGCTCCCTGCTGGCGAGCTTGCTCAACAAAGCTGTGGCCATTGACAAACTCACCACGCCTTGCCACAAAGACAAAACCCGGCTTTACCCGCCGTGAGTCCTGGGCGATACCTTTTACCTCTAACTCAGGCAAAAGCACATCACTTTGCCCCAAGGCGTTTTTTAGCAGTTCACTCAAGGTCATTTCAGGGCAGGATAGGAGTACTCAAACCGTAAGGCCTAAGCAGGTCCAAAAGCGCTGCCAAGTCCTTGCTGTTATGCACAAAATCCAGGCTGTCGGCGTCAATCACCAGTTTGGCGCTTAAGTCATATTTGCCTATCCAGCGTTCATAAAGACTGTTAAGCCTTAGCAAATAATCATCACTGATCGCGGCTTCATAGGCCCGGCCACGTTGTGTGATGCGCCGACGTAAAGTAGGCAAATCAGCTTGTAGATAGATGAGCAGATCGGGCGGCCTAAGCGCCAGCCTTATGGCCTCGTACATCTGCATATAGCTCTTAAAGTCACGGGCGTCCATGGTGCCTTCTTCGTAAAGATTGCAGGCAAAGATGGCCGCGTCTTCATAAATAGTGCGATCCTGAATGATGCGGCTACCTGGATTGACCAAACGCAAATGCTGTTCTAAGCGCTTAGCCAAGAAAAACATCTGCGAATGAAAGGCGTAGCGAGGCATGTCCCGGTAGAAGTCTTCGAGATAGGGGTTTTCGTCCACCGCTTCATAAACCGGTGATAGGGCATAGTGTTCCGCTAAGATTTTGGTGAGGCTGGACTTACCAGCTCCAATGTTGCCGGCAATTGCTAAATACATAAGGCCTTAAGATTCCCTGTCAAGAGTGGAAGTATCGAGAATAAAGAGCGAAAGTCAGCCGTTTTTAGAAGCGCTAGCCAGTTTTCCTTTATTGTTTTCAAACTTCCAACCTGTTCAAGCCGCTTTCGCCAACTGCAAAATATCCGCTACCAACTGCTTGCGGTGTTGATAATTCCCGACAAAATCGAAATCCGCCGCTTCAATGATGTGCAGCGATCCCTGATAGTGCTGGAAATAGTCGTCATAGGCTTTACCCAAACGCCACAAATAGCTTGCTTCCATATTGCGCTCAAAAGAGCGGCCCCGCTGGGCAATACGCTGCAACAACAGGTCCGGCTGAGCACGCAGATAAACAGTCAGGTCAGGCGTAGTAAGTTTAGGTTTTAACTGTTGATAAAGTTCCTGATAAAGCTCCCACTCGGCACCTTTTAGGTTGAGCGAAGCAAAGATGAAATCCTTGTCAAAAAGATAGTCGCTGACGGTATGTTCATAAAAGAGCGCACCCTGACCCAAATCCTGGATTTGCTTATAGCGCGAAAGCAGAAAAAACACCTGCACCTTAAAGCTGTAACGCTCCGGGTCTTCATAAAATGACGCCAAAAAGGGGTTTCCCTCGACGACCTCAAGCATAAGCCGGGCCTGTAACTCCTCGGCCAGCAAGCGGCTTAAGCTGGTTTTTCCCGCCCCAATCGGCCCCTCCACCACAATGTAAGACAACAGCTACCTCCAACAGCCCTTGGGCTTTACTGACAGAGTATACCGCCCCAACTGCTGGTGTTTAAGGGATACTCTATCGGCATCTGGGGCTTGTCGAGAAAGAAGTAGAATAGGGCATGGCTGACGTCGTAAGAACAAAACAGGATGTTGTTACGGTGTTGCATCAACACGAGAGTAGACTTTCCTCCCTCGGCGTTAAGCGCCTTGCTCTTTTTGGCTCTTTTGTTCGTGATGAAGCGAATGCGAATAGTGATGTCGATATTCTTGTTGAGTTCGAGCTGGGCCGGAAAGGCTTTGACAACTACATGCGACTCGTTTGCTTGCTCGAGCAAATACTGGGGCGCTCCGTCAAGCTTGTGACGACTGAGGCACTAAGCCCTTACCTCGGGCCACAGATTCTCCGTGAGGCAGAATATGTCACACTCAACGCTTGAATATCTGCTTCATGTTCTTGATAGGGTCTTAAGCTGATTTAGCTTTGCGCCGCGTCCATGCTACAATTTCTTTAGTAATGGCAGACGACCTACCTGAACGATCTAGGCTGTTGCAGACAGTTTTTGTATTTTTCATATTCCTTGCTTTTAATTCCGTTTTATCTTTAGGGCTTGCGCAAGAGGCTGCAGCAGAGAATGGCATTCCCGTTGGCCGCGTCATCTTATTGGCGGTTTTGCTGCTGCTCTCTGGCCTCATGTCTGGCTCGGAGACGGCGCTTACTGCCGTGAGCGAGTGGAAGATTCGCCAGCTGCGTGAAGAAGGTCAAGACCCTACGGGTGCATTTGCCTTGTTAGAACGTGACCCCACGCGTTTTATCACCACCCTGTTAATTGGCAACAATCTGGTTAATATTGCCGCTACGGCGCTGGTTACGCAAATGACCCTGGATTTTGCGGCTAGATTGGGCACCGCTGAATCTATTGCCATTGCCTATGCTACCGGCATCATGACGCTTCTTGTGCTGGTCTTTGGCGAGATTACCCCCAAGTCTTTTGCAGTGCATAATGCCGTAGCCATGTCGCGCGTAGTTATCAAACCGGTATACCTGTTTTCTGTGGTGCTTTATCCCATTGGCTTGTTTTTCACCTTTATTGCCAGCTCGGTGCTGCGGCTTTTTCGGCTTGAGCCGGTCTCGAGCCCGCTGATTACCGAAAACGAACTCCGCCTGATGCTGCGTAGCGCCGAGGAATCCGGCGTTATTGAGGCGCAGGAACAGGCGATGATAAAAGGCGTCATCGACTTAGAGGAGACGGTGGTGCGCGAGGTGATGACACCCCGAGTGGACGTGGTAGCCATTGCCGAGGATGCCACACTGGATCAGCTTTTGGCGATAGTTACCGAGCACGGTCTCAGCCGCTTTCCGGTCTATTCGGAAACGATAGACAATATTAAAGGCATCGTCTATGCTCGGGATTTGCTGGACTACTTACAACATGCCGAAGACATCCATACGACCCGCGTAGCTGAACTGATGATTGCACCACAGTATGTACCCGAAACACTCAGTGTTCTTAGCCTGCTAAGAGATATGCGGGTGCGTAAAAACCATCTAGCGGTGGTGGTCGATGAATTTGGCGGCACCTCGGGCGTAGTGACATTAGAGGATATCATCGAGGAAATCACCGGTGAGATTTACGACGAGACCGACGAGGAAGAAATCGAGGAGATTCTCGCTATTGGTGAGGGGCGTTACCGTGTTCAGGGCTCGGCCCATATGGATGAAGTAAGCACGATGTTTCAGTTGGGTTTTGAAGAAGAAGGCGAATACGACACGCTGGCCGGTTTTCTTATCAGTAAATTTGGCTATATTCCCCGGTCGGGTGAAAGCCTTGACTATAACGACTATCAGTTTGTAATCGAGGAAGCCGACGAACGCCGCATTATCTCGGTGATAGTCGGTCTGCTTAACACCTCGGAAGAGCTGAGTAAAAACATCAGCAATTGATAATGAGTGGACCTGATTTCTCGGGCTACTTGCCCCAAAAATGCTGAAATTAACTTTGGTTTTTAGGGTATCGTTGTTACACAGAAATATAATATACAAAACGCGCATGATTTAGTTATGATTTCTCGCTATTATCTGGCGCTGTTTTTTTTGCTACTACTGCCGGCCTGTTTACCTATTCCGGTGGTCAGACAAGAGCTGAGTTTGCCTGCGGTAACTTATCGCTTGCCACCTGAACGGGTGCGCACCGAATATGTTGAGTTAGCAGGTTTTGCCGCCCCTAATACCCCGGAGGTTTACAACAAGGCGCTGTATCTGCGCTACTACATCGGCACCGAAGCTGCCGACACAATCATCGTGCTGATGCCGGGTATTTTTGGGGGCGCTATGAGTTTGGATGTACTGGCCAGACAACTGGTAGCCAGCACGCCGGGGCTCGAGGTCTGGGCGGTGGACCGCCGGGCCAATTTATTGGAAGATCGCTCGGCGGCACTTGAAAGTATCCGAAATAGTAATCCTCTAATCGCCTATGACTATTACGTTAAAAATGCCGGTCAGGAAGGCGGTTTTAGGCCAATACCACCAGAAGAGTTGCGATTTTTGGCCTTTTGGGGTCTAGAGGTGCATTTGCGGGATTTGCACGAGATTATCAAAACTGCCCGGGGGCTTGCCGACAGGGTGATTTTGGGGGGGCATTCCCTGGGGGCGAGCCTGGTTAGTTTTTATGCCGCCTATGATTTTGGCAAGGGTCAAAGCGACCCCGGCTATCAATATATCGACGGGTTATTACTCATCGAAGGCGCCCTGGGGCGTACGGGTGCTTTTGAGTTGGAAGACCAGGGACTTGGCATAGGACCGGTGCAAGTCATCCCCAATAGTCAGGAATTAGAAGCAGGCCGGGGGAGCCCATATTTGCGTTTTGGCCTCAGTCCGAACTACTTTGCCCGCAGTGAAGTCGCCGCTTTGCTGGCTTACTATCAACCCGGGCAGCTTTCCCCTGGTGGATTTGTCGATTTTCCCATTACCAACCGCGCTGCTTTTGGCCTGCGCTTCGACGATCAATACGGCCCCTCGACGGTTTTTAGTTTGTCTCTGGGTGAAGTAGTAGGTGCCGATTTAGCTGGCAATCTCACCGCTGTTTTGACCGGCGGGCGGGCGGGTGTTTACAGTCAGAGTGTGGCAGGCGTGGCCGAGGGCTATGACTACGTAGATTGGCAACGTGGTGATCCAAAATGGGAACGTACAGATTTAGAGACTTTTTCGCGCAGCTTTGTTTCTAAAAAGACCAATCACAGTGAGTGGTATTTTCCTTTGCGCTTGCTGATAGATATGAGCACGCCGGACGCTAACCTTGCTGCTGAGCCGGGTTTTGTACCCAATGCCGAGGTAACTACTCCTACCCTGGCCGTGGGGGCCGGACGGGGTCTTATCGATGAGCTGGAAGGTTTTTCGGCATATAACAATGCCCGCCCTGGCGCGCTTTTTTCTAGCTATGTACTACCAGGACTCACACATTTGGACATAACAGCCGCCGAAGACAACCCCCTGGTATCACTTTTGCAGCTATGGCTTAAGCAAATTGATTAGACGCCGTTAATCTGACCGTCGACTAGTTGCTCACGCAGGAGATGCTTTTGCACTTTACCCAGGGCGTTACGCGGTAATGACGAGACAAAATAGACCTCACGCGGTTTTTTAAAATCGGCCAAATGCTCCTTACAGTAATCCTGTAATTCGGCTTTGCTAAGAGTTGTATTTTGCGTAACCACCACCGCCGTGACCTGCTCGCCCAGATCGGCATCGGCTAGGCCCAACACGGCAACTTCTTTTACCCCGGGATGCTGCTCGAGCAACTCCTCTACTTCTCGTGGGTAGACGTTAAAACCACCTGAGATGATGAGCTCTTTGGCGCGTCCGTTTAGATAGTAATAGCCGTCCTGATCACAATAAGCAAGGTCACCCGTCTTGAACCAACCATCAGCTGTCCAGACCTTTGCGCTGGCTTCGGGTTGTTGCCAGTAGCCCTTGCATATGTTCGGTCCGCGCAGTTGCAACTCACCGGTTCCACCCGTGGCGAGCACTTTGCCGGTTTCCGGCTGGGCAATGCGCACCTTTACACCCTCAAACGGCAAACCTACCGAACCAGCCTTACGTTTGCCCTTATAGGGATTGCCTAAGTTCATCAGTGTTTCGGTCATGCCGTAGCGCTCAAGAATACGCAAGCCAAACTCCTGCTTTACTTCGGCGTGGGTTTGTGGGCTGAGCGGCGCGGAACCTGAGACAAGCAGGCGCAGACTTTGTGGGCGTTCGGTTCGTGTTTGCGCTTCTGCCAGCAGACGCTGATACATAGTCGGCACGCCAAAAAACATGCTCACTTTGCCCTCAAGCAGGGTGTTAAACACGTCCTTGAACTCAAACTTTCGCCTTAAGCTGATGGTGGAACCGCGCATGAGCGTGCCGTGCAAGCCCACTGCCAGACCATGCATGTGAAAGAGCGGTAAGACCAACAACAGATGATCTTCCTCTCGCCAATGCCAGGCTTTAGTCACGGCGAGACTATTGCTTGTAAAGTTTCCGTGGCTGAGCATAGCGCCCTTGCTGCGGCCTGTAGTGCCCGAGGTGTAGCCAATAACCGCCGTATCGTTAGGACTTAAAGCCACTGGCTGTTTGATTGGTTTCGCCTCAGCCAATTCCTGCCAGACTTTAAGATCGGGCTCGAGCCCGTCACCAAGTTGCAGTGTTTTCTCCACGGACGGCGTACTCGCTAAGACAGGCTCTATCGTGCTTATTCCTGCGGCGTCGCTAATGACAAGCCGCGCGACGGAATCATTTAGCATATGCCGCAGCTCGAGCTCTTGATAGCTGTATTTACCGGCACTATCACCCCACCCAACCACAAGACCCCCAGATAAGCGCTTATAAAACTCGGGGAATTTTCCAGATAAAGTGCTACCCGATCACCCTTTTTTAGACCAAAAGCACTAAGCGAAGCCGCCACGTAGCAAACCTGCTCATAGATGTCTTGGTAGCTGAAGGTCTGCCCCTCGAAATGAATAAATGCTTTATCAGGGAAGCTGCTGACGGCCTGTAAGAATGCCACGGGCTGAGAAGAGGGAAGACTGTCCATAGCAAATATCCTAGCCCATGTAAAAAGGTAACCCCGTCAGTTTCTGTGCTAAGCTAGACCTCTAAAAGGAAGGATACTTAGATGGCTATAGAACAACAGAAAGTCACTGTTACTTTGCCCAAACCACTACTAGAAAGATTGAATAATGTCATACCAAGTCGCAAACGTAGCCTCTTTATCACAGAGGCGATTGAGGAACATCTAGACCTTATAGAGCAAAATGTAGCGCTTGACGAGGCAGTGGGTGCGTGGTCAGACGAGAACCACCCAGATATGCCGGATGATGAAGGCATAGACAAATGGCTTAAAGATTTGCGGCGAGGCTGGAGCTAAGTGTTGCGCTACCTGGTTGATACGGGCTTGCTTATTCGTTATTTACGAGGGCAGAAAACTGCGGTGCAACTCTTGCGAGAGTTGGGCAAAACTAATCGGCTATGTATTGCCACAATTACTCGATTAGAAGTTCAAGCAGGAACACATAGCGATGAGCAGTACGTCACTCAGAAACTTCTATCACGATTTGTCAATATCGAACTAGATAAGCGTGTCGCAGACAAAGCCGGTGAACTCGTGTATCAAGGTAGGCAAGCGGGTGCGGGGATAGCGGTTCCTGACGCCATCATTGCGGCAACGGCTCTTATTCATAACATCACTCTTGTCACCTTCAATGCCCAAGACTTTGAAGCGGTGGTTGGCCTGAGCTTGCACCCGCTATCTAGCTAATTAATAGTAAGGACAGCGTCAGCAAAAGCCTACATTATAAGTCTGCTTAGAGGCTTTAGCCTTATTGACAAAGGCCGGGATTAAGGCTATCTATCCAGAATTGCCATAACCCCTCACGCCTAACGCCTCACTTTGTAATTAGCCCATTGTTGCCAGAGCTTGCTCCATCAGGTCGCAACCGGCATCAATATCTTCTTTGCTGACATTGAGATGCGGCGCAACACGGATGACGTTGCCATAAAGCCCACCTTTGCCGACGAGCAAGCCGTGCTTGCGACTGGCGTTTACAAAGGCGGCAGCTTTGTCCGGGTCGGGGGTTTTATTGCCGTCGGGGACAACCATTTCAAAGGCTTGCATAAGACCCATACCCCGCACGTCGCCAATGAAGTCATAGCGTGATTTCATGTCGTTCATGCGCTGGCATAAGCGTGCGCCCTGTAACTCAGCATTTTGGGGCAGATTGTTTTTCTCGATGTATTCGATGGTCGCCAGAGTTGTGGCCATGGCCACGGGGTTGCCACCATAAGTGGATAGGGTTAAGCCGGTGACAGCTTCGGCGACTTCGGCTGTGGTGATGGTGCAGCCGACTGGATAGCCGTTGGCAATGCCTTTGGCAAAGGTCATGATATCCGGGTCAACGCCCCAGTGTTCGATGCTGCACATGTGCTTACCGGTGCGGCCCCAGCCGGTTTGCACTTCGTCGATGATGAGCAGGCCGCCCGCTTCGCGGACGATAGGGAGGATGCGCTTGAAATAATCTTGTGGGGCAACAATAAAGCCACCGACGCCCTGGATAGGCTCGGCCATAAATGCAGCGATCTTTCCGCTGGTGCAAGTGGCAATCATTTCTTCTAGGTCTTTTACGCACAGGTCTAAAAACTCGTCCTCGCTTATTGCAACCGGAGAGCGGTAGTAATAGGGGTTGCGCACATGTTTGATGGTGCCATCAAAGACGCCGCCCAGTCGCCAGGGGGCGTGCGCGGTTAAGCTCATGGCGCTTAATGTCCGGCCACTATAGGCGTGTCTTAGGGCGATGATGTCGGTGTTGCCGGTATACATGCGGGCGGCCATGATGGCGGTTTCATCGGCTTCGCTGCCGCTGTTGGTGAAAAAGCATTTTTGTAGGCGTCCGGGGGTCAGTGCGGCGATTTTTTCCGCTGTTTTGATGGTGATTTCATTTATGTACAGTGTGGAGGTGTGCTGGACATTTTGGAGTTGCTCGATAGTGGCAGCGGTTACTTCATCGTTGCAGTGACCTACGCTTACGGTAAGGATGCCGCCAAAAAAGTCGAGATATTTATTGCCGTCGACATCCCACAGGTGCTGGTTTTTAGCTCGAGCCACCGCCAGCGGCTCATCTCCGAAAAGCTGCAGTTTGCTTACTGCTGGAAACAGATACTCCTTCTGTCTTTTTAAAAGGTCCTCGGTGCTGGATGCTAATTGCGTTGGGGTCATGTCAACCTCTTTTCTCGAAATTACTAGCGGCCTATAGATGTCAAATGGCTAAAAATCCTTGGGTGCTCCTAATTAAGCTAAAAACGTCAAAAACGCCCGACCGTTGTTTGAGTAATTAGTTTAACTGAAAAGTCTGTTTATTTTGTAAAAAATTATTTTGGAGCGTGATAGTGTGTCGCCACGCTCCATTTTTTAGAAGGTGTCAAATTGTGTGTATTGAAACTGCCAAACAGTGTCTATTACGTAATTCGTGTACCGCAAACATAATTTGTGGTACACCGCCTTTCATTAAGCAATCTTAGCGTGTGGCCGCCTCAAAAGCGCTGCTGTTGACGATTTCTTCAAAAGTGACGGGGGTATCAATCAGTCCAACCTGGATAAGCAGGTCTACGGAACGAGCAAAGGCCTCGGGATCAATGGCACCCACGATGGTATCGGGGCTGGGTTTTACAAGTTCCGCCACTCGAGCCATTTGCCAGGTCTGATGAATCAGAGGGCTTTGGGTACTGCCGGAGCCTGCGCAGGTGTCACCGCAAAAACTCAGGACGATGGAAACGGCATCAGCTTGATTGTTAACGGCGTATTCCCAGCCTTTTATGCTGGCACGAAGGAAGCGCTCGGCGACCTCCATGCCGCTAAGGTTGGAGCCCTTGAAGTTGTCGCTGGCCAACAGTTCCGGAGTGGTAAAGATCAAGTCTTCGAGCAAATCAGCGCCGATATCCTCCGGGTTGAGCACTGACAGGGTATCCAGTGGGAAACCCAGCCCTACGATCTGATCCAGTTCGTTATAGATCATGGCGCTGGCTACATCAACTTCGTTGGGAAAGACCAGCGAGGGGTCAAAGGCGTAGACGACTGTATCGACATCCGGATTGGTCACAGTCGGGTCGAGATTGGAGGCAAGGTCTTCTACCGCAAAGACCGCTTGGGCCACGAATTCATTGCCAAAACCCCAGACGCCTACCGTGCGTCCGGCCATGTCCGCAAAGCTTTCTATGCCTGAATCATTAAGTGCCACCATGCGATAACCGGCTTTTTGGAAAATCTGAGCGATCTGCACAACTTCAAGACCCTGTTCGCGTTGTACCAGCATGTTGGCAATCCAATCCGTACCAAAATCGCAGTTGCCGCTAGCGACCTGCACGGTTGGATTGACGTTACCGCCATCTAAGATGGTGACATTAAGACCCTCCTCAGCATAGAAACCTTGTTCCTGCGCTACAAAATAGCCAGCGAACTGAGCCTGAGGGAACCATTTTGACTGAAAGCACACGTCAACCAGTTCCTGCGCGAAAGCTGAGGGCAGTGAGACAAACAACATTGTGAAAAAAACCAGAGCAAACTTTTTCATGTTTACCTCCTTGTAATAACGATTCCATTTAAAAGTCGAATCCTATTCGGCTTTTAAATGCGAGTAGAACGAGAAGAATGAGACGGGTGGTTTTTCATAGCGTTAAGAGATTAATCTGATTCGGTATAACACAAATTGATTTCTTGGGTCGTAAACAAAATCGGTATTAGGGTCCCAGGGCTGGAAACCAACGCAGTGGGCGCATCAGGGCTCCTCTCGAAACGATGCGTGCCAGGCGGTCAGCCGCCGCTCGAGCACAGACAAAAGGCCATAAAAAACAATCGATATGGTGCTGGACACGATGATAGCGGCAAACACGATGTCATAAGCGCCGCGTCGAGCCGATAAGCTGATTCTTTGCCCCAGGCCTTCGGGGGGGCCGGGAATTAAAAACTCCGCCACGATTACGCTGATGACCGAAATGACCGCGGCGAGCTTTAGGGCATTAAACAAATAGGGCAGGGAGTTAGGTAGCCTTAGCTTTAGGAATACCTCCCAGGGTTTAGCGGCATAGGCTTTGAGTAGCTCGAGCTTAAGAGGCTCGATGAGAGTAAGTCCCTGGACGGTGTTAAGCACCACAGGAAAGAAGGTGACGATAACCACCACAGCAGCCTTTGATTCCCAATCGACGCCAAAGGCGCGCCCGAGCACCGGGGCGAGCCCCACAATGGGCACAGCACCAAAAGCCGCGGCCAGAGGTAGAAAACCGCGTTGTAAGAAAATGCTGTAGGCAATGGCAATGCCGGTCAGTAGCCCGGCGCCAAGACCCAGCACAAAGCCAAAAAGCACTTCTTTTATAAAAGTTACATAGCTGTCCTGGAGCAGCACCCGCCCTGAGCTGCCAAGTGCAGTCCAGGTGTCGTTGACACCCGGGAAGATGCCCTTAGGCACCTGATAGCCGCTGACTAAGCCTTGCCAGATGAGCAAGAAGAAAAAAGGAATAAAAACAGGGGGCAGCAAGCCTTTGAGCCTTTTTTCGAAAGTGCTGGCAGCGGGGCTGCTTTCACTAAGGCTGATGCGCCCGATGCCGGACATAGCCATTAGCAGATAAGCCCAAAAGATTGTCCAATAACCCCAGGCACCATCAGCGCCTTGAGTCATGAGTTTCTGGAGTGCTAAAAAAGCCCCTAGCAATCCGGTAGGTACTAAGAGCATGGCAGCCCGAAAACGTCCACTTATAGCCAGGACCAGCCCGGCAAGACCCAGTAGCAAAAAGGGCGTGCCAAGTTTTGCTAAGGCAGAATCGGTATTGGCGGTGCTGAAAGGGCCGAAAAGCCCTAAGAGTGCTAAGCCGGCGGCAATTACAGCGGTCCAGATAGGTTTCATCGTCTTCCCCAGGGGGCGCTTAGCCGTTCGAGACTGCCAATAAGTGCGACTAACCCTATGCCCAGCAACCCGGAGATGATGAGCAGAATCCAGACATCCGCCACATTGCCCGATTGCACCTGACCAAGAATCTGGAAGCCCAAACCACGGCGGTTATTTGATTCTGTTTCGGCTACCAGCGCCCCCACCAGCGCCGCGGCAGTGCCAAGCTTGAGACTGGTGAAGAAAAAAGGTGCCGCCGCTGGAAAGCGCAGCTTAATAAAGACCTGCAAAGGCGTGGCGGCATAGGATTTCATGAGATCAAGCGCTAGCGGGTCTACTGAGCGCAGACCCTTGACGGTTCCTACCACCACCGGGAAAAAGGCAATATAGGCACCGATGATTGCTGTGGGTAAGAGACTGGTCTGGATGGTGATGCCGAAATTACCCAGCACCAGCAACAAGACGGGTACCAGCGCGATGATGGGCACGGTTTGTGAGGCGATAACCCAGGGTAAGAGCGCACGCTCGAGCGGTCTTAAGAGCACAAAGAGTACCGCCAGTACTATGCCGATGGCACCACCTAAAGCCAGGGCGGCAAGGGTACCGAAAGTGGTGTAGAGAGTCGCCCTGATGACGTTGCGTTCGTCGCCGAGCGGGAATTTTTGAAAAAACGGCAAAATTCGCGCCACAATCCAGTGGGGGAAGGGTACTGGTTGCTGCGGTAGCGCGTAAAAGCATTCCAGTGCTGTGCTACCACAGGAGGGTTGTGAATACACCGTGTAACGGCTGCTCCACACGCTCGAGCCCGGGGTCGGGGCCTGGGCCAGCAGAATTTTGCCCTGCGCAGGGTCGGCTACAAAGAAGTCCGGGTATTGACGCAATTTGGCATTGCGGGCCGGAACTCTGATGAAAGTAACACTTGGCCCATCCCGACGGTAATCTTGCTCGGCGCTTAGCGCCTTGTCATCGACTGTGACAATGCCTTTTGAGCCTTCAAAGGTGAAAACCTGGCGCTGGCCGTCCACGCGCTCCTGGGGTCTTTCAGCCTTGTCTGACAAGGCGTTATTATCTACAAAAACCTGACGATTATTATCGCTCTGCACTAGATTTGTGTGCTCAAAAGCAAACAGGCGGTTCTGGCCGTCAGTTGGGCCAGACAATAGCTCGGCAAAGCGCAAGGCACTCGCGGCGGCTCGCACTTCGCCGCGGGGAAGCTCGGCAAAGATGATTGTACCCGCATTGGCGTCAAGCACGGCATAATCGGCATTTAATCGGCGCACACTGCTGCCAAAGGCGGGGGCTTGACTAAGCACTACCCCTCTGCCGTCAAGCTGGTAATCCCGGCCTTCGCTAAGCACTCTATTGGCAACTAAAACAGGGCCTGTTGCCTTGCCAAAGCTAAAATTGCGGCGCTCGCCGTCGCTACGCTCTTTAGCGGGGGTGGCCCCTTCAAGCATGAGTTTGTTGCCCACATAAACAGCTCGGTTGTAGTCAAGCTTGGCAATGCTCTTGCCAAAACTGTAGATATTGGGCTGACCGGCAGGCTCGAGCCTCTGGCTCCAGCTAACCAGGGGGGTAGCGGGTGCTTGCGTTAAGCTGACGGTGTCGCCGTTTTGTTGGTATTCCCAGTTAAGTACCTGTCCGTCCTTTATCAGGATGCCGTTTTGGGGTGTGCGGGCAAAACTGAGCTCATTTGTAGCTTCAGCGTTATTGACGGGGGCTGCAACGATGGTCTCTTTTTCCCACTTGCGCAAATCCTGCATGTCGCGCCTTGCTAAAGGCAGGCCAAAGAGCAGCGCCAGAGGATAGAGCAGCAAAATAATGGCCGTTTGTACCAGCAGGATTGGCAAAAAACGCCTCATCAAGTCTCCGTGTCGTAAGAATGGCCCTGTCTTAGGGCCTCACGAACCTGGGTCGCCAATTCAAAAAAACGAGCCGATTCCCTGGTTTCTGTGCCTCGCGGGTAGCTGAGATCGACCGCGATGAGCCGTTCGATTTTGCCGGGTCTGGGGGTCATAACCACGATGCGGCTGCTCAAGAAAACAGCTTCGGGAATAGAATGTGTAACAAAAACAATGGTCTTGCCGGTTTCCTGCCAGATGCGCAACAGCTCTAAATTCATGCTTTCGCGGGTGATCTCGTCGAGTGCTCCAAAAGGTTCGTCCATCAGCAGGAGTTTGGGGTCAAAAGCCAGCGCCCGAGCAATGGACACACGTTGCTGCATTCCCCCCGAGAGCTGATAGGGAAACTGCTTGTGAAAGTGCTCGAGCCCAACCATCTTGAGCAGTTTAACGGCGCGTTCTTGGCGTTTACTTTTGCTATAACCCATGATTTCAAGGGGCAGCATCACATTGGCAACGACGCTGCGCCAGTCATAGAGAACAGGCGACTGAAAGACATAGCCGTATTCACGGTCAAGCCGGGCCTGCTGCGGAGTTTTCCCGGCGACGCTAATTTCTCCGGAACTGGGTTCGATAAGATTGGCAATCAGTCTGAGCAGGGTGGTTTTGCCACAGCCCGAAGGTCCGATGAGGCTGATAAATTCGCCTGCTCTAATGCTTAGATTGGCGTTTTGCAGCGCAATGGTTTCCGTGCCACGCCCACGGTAAATCATAGTTAAGTCTTTTGTCTCGATAACGGGTTTTGTGGCGGCGGCTTGTTTTGGGGTTTGCGCTTGCGCTTGAACGGTCAATGCGGGTCTCCAGATGCTTAAACGATGCTTTTATTTAGATATTTAGAAGCGCTGAGGCTGCCGCTTGAGCAACTTTCCCCGACCGGGGTCGCCTACAAACTTACCGTCGCGTACAGCCACCTGGCCGCGCACCGTGACGACACTGGGTCGACCATCAATTTCCATGCCTTCAAAGCCGTTGTAATCGAGATTCATGACCTGTGATTCAGCCGATAATTTGCCACGGTAACTGGGGTCATAAATTACTAAGTCGGCGTCGCTGCCTGGCTGGATACTGCCCTTGCGGGGGAATAGACCAAAGAGTTTGGCAGCCTTGGTGCTGGCAGCGTCCACAAAACGGTGAATGTCGAGATTGCCCCGACTGACACCGTAGGTGTAGAGCAAATTCACCCGATCCTCAATAGCGGGAATGCCGTTGGGGATTTTGGTGAAGTCGTCTTTACCCATATCCTTTTGCCCGACAAAGTCAAAGGGGGCGTGGTCGGTGCCGATGGTGTCGATAAAACCGTTGCGCAGGGCTTCCCACAGCACCAACTGATTGCGTTTTTCGCGCAGCGGTGGAGACATCACGTACTTGGCGCCCTCAAAATTAGGGCGCTCGGCATAAGTTTTGTCCAGCATCAAATGCGGAATGACAGACTCAATGGCAAGCTTTACGCCCCGCGATTTGGCAGCCATAGCAGCCCTTAGCGCCGCCGCGCAACTTAAGTGCACAACATAGCCATGCGCCCCGGTCATCTCCAAGAAAGTGGCAAAGTGATGCACACCCTCCGCTTCAACACTGACCGGACGACTTGGCTCGTGATACTCAGGCCCGGTCTTGCCTGCGGCTAAGAGTTTGGCCTGTAGCTGTGCGACCAGCTCAGCGTTTTCGCAGTGCGCCGTAACAATGACGCCTTCGCGCTTCGCCAGATTCAGGGTCTTATAGAGCTCTTCGTCTTCGACTCCAAAAAAGCCCTTGTAGGCCAGGAATACCTTAAATGAGCTTATGCCGTCGGCGATGATTTCTTTGAGTTGAGCCTCGGTCTTGTCTTCGAATTTAGACACCGCCATGTGAAAGCTATAATCACAAGCACTGTTACCAGCGGCTTTGGACTTCCAGAGTTCATAACCCTCAAGCGCATCGTCTAGGCGCGAGGGAGCACACATTTCAATAAAGGTGGTAGTGCCGCCAACTAAGGCCGCTTGGCTGCCGCTGCTATGGCTGTCTTTGCTTTCAGTGCCCATAAAAGGCAAATAAATGTGCACATGAGGATCGATAAAGCCGGGGAAGACGTATTTTCCGGCGGCGTCAATAATTTGCGTGCCGGGTGGAACCTCGAGGTTTTGCCCAATTTGCGTGATCTGCTCGTCCTGACAGTAGATGTCTGCCTGGTAACGAGTATCAGCGGTGATGATTTCACCGTTTTTGATAAGCAAGCCGCTCAAAACAACCTCCAAAATTACGCTGATCAGTGTCTCTTATAACTTCGCCGGGGAAGTTTGCTTTTCCCTGCTGCCCAATAACAGCCGCTTAATGAATCTTGATGCCCACTTCCCGGCGATATTTTTCCATTTCATCCCAGTTGAGAACTTCTGGTTTTTGACTGGTTAGCTCTTTCCAGGTGATGCTGTCTCGGCCTGAATCCACTTCCAGCATAGTGATGCAGCTATCCACCGGACAAACCAGCGAGCAGAGATTGCAGCCAACACAGTCGTCCTCGCGTACCACGGGTATGGGTTTTACGCTGCCGGCATAGCTTGCCGGGTCTATCTTGTGGCCATCGACGGTTAAGTCGATGCATTGGTGAGCGCCCTCGTCGCAGGCGATATAACAGAGGTTGCAGTTTGTACAGGTCTCTGGATCGATGCGCGCCACGACCTTATAGGACAGGTCGAAATCTCCAAAATCTGAGACCCGGGGTACCGACGCCCCGATGATTTCGCCCACGGACTTTATGCCCTTTTCATCCAGCCAATTTGACAGGCCTTCGGTGAGATCCTCGATGATGCGAAAGCCATAATGCATAACAGCAGTGCAGACTTGCAGACTGGTGGCTCCAAGCAGCAAAAACTCGGCGGCGTCGCGCCAGGTCTGGATGCCACCCATGCCGGAGATGGGCAGGCCGACACGTTGCACGGCCTCTTCTTGGGCTACCGCAGAAAGCATGTGCAGGGCCACAGGTTTGACCGCCGGGCCGGCATAGCCACCATGGCTACCCTTGCCGCCTACATTGGGTTTGAGTTGGAAATTATCCAAATCCACCCCGATGATTGAATTGATCGTATTGATAAGGGAGAGGGCGTCGGCCTTGGCTTGCACAGCCGCCAAAGCGGGTTTGGTGATATCGGTGACGTTTGGGGTTAGCTTTACGATGACCGGAATGCTGGCGACGCTGGTCACCCACTCGGTAATCATGGTGCAATATTCCGGCACCTGTCCCACGGCTGCGCCCATACCTCGTTCGCTCATGCCGTGTGGGCAGCCATAGTTGAGTTCAATACCATCGGCGCCCGTGTCCTCGATCTTCATGACGACATCATGCCAGGCCTCTGGTTTGGACTCGACCATGGCCGAAACAATCACTGCTCGGCCGCTCCAGAGCTTTTTGACTTCGCGGATTTCCCTTAAATTCACCTCTAGAGGCCGGTCGGAAATGAGTTCGACGTTATTTATGGCTACCAGCTTATTGCCTTTGTATTCGTAGCCGCCATAGCGGCTGCTGACATTCAAGACCGGAGCACCGATTGTTTTCCAGACCGCACCGCCCCAACCCTGCTCAAAGGCTTTGTTGATCTGATAAGCGCTGTTTGTAGGCGGGGCCGAAGCCAGCCAGAAGGGATTAGGGCTCTTGATGCCCGCGAAAGTGGTGCTAAGATCAGCCATTCATCCTCCTTAAATTTCGGGCGGCCAAAAAGACAGCCTTGCATGCTTTTTCAGCTTGTAGTTTCTAAGAGCCAGTTGTGAATGCTTTTCGCGGCAATTTTGCCGTCTTCTGTGGCCGTTACCGTCATGGCCAGGCCGCCTGCACGTATGCAATCTCCACCGGCAAAGACCTGTGGGTTTGAGCTGCGCAGCGTCTCATCGACTTTTACATAACCCCGCTTGAGCTCGAGCTCAAAAGCAGCAAAAAGCTCCAGAAGTTTTTCCTGACCGATGGCTTTGATGACTTGATCGCATTCAAGTGTGAATTCGCTGTTTGGAACAGGGCTAACCTGGTGGCGACCATCATCGCCGGGCTCACCTAGCTGCATCTTGTCGCATCTAAGGCCGCTAACCTGGCCGTTTTCACCGAGGATTTCAAGCGGTTGGCTTAAAAAACGAAATTCTACGCCTTCGTTTTTAATGAATTCATATTCAAAATCATAAGCGGGCATTTCCTCAGCGCTGCGACGGTAGACGATGGTGACGTTGTCTGCACCAAGACGTTTGGCGATGGTGGCTGCGTCAATAGCGGTATTACCTGCACCAATCACAGCCACGCGGCGACCCACAGGCAGCTTAGAAAGGCGTTCTAAGCCTTCTTTTTCCGCCAGTTTGGTTTCGGCGATAAAGGACAGAGCTTCGCTAACACCGCTTAAATCTTCACCCGGAATGCCCAAGTCGGGAACTTTACCCATGCCCGTAGCGATAAACACCGCATCGTATTGCTCGAGCAAGTCCTTTGCGCTGATATCTTTGCCGACTTCTACGCCCGTTTTTATTTCCACGCCAAGCTTTTTGACAAACTCGACTTCTTCTAGGGCTATGCGAATGGGTTCGCGCATCACCACGATGCCATAAGTGGAAAGCCCGCCGGGCAAGTTTTGTTTTTCCAGCACCGTAACCTGATAACCGAGCTTGGCCAGCTCTCCGGCGCAGCTTAAGCCTGCGGGGCCTGCACCTATCACCGCCACCTTTTTGCCGTTTGGGGGAGCGGTTGTCAGCGGCATGAGGTCCCGGTCATAGAGATAGTCCATGGCGTAGCGTTGTAAGCGTCCAATTTCAATGGGTTTGTGATCCGTACCCAGTACGCAGGCGCCCTCACACAATTCCTCGACTGGACAAACGCGGCTGCAAGTCGCCGCCAAGAGATTGGCTTCAAGAATGGTCGTGGCCGCGCCCAGCACGTTATCAGTGGAGATTTTGTGGATGAAGGTAGGCACGTCTATGCTGGTTGGGCAGGCGGCGATACAGGGCGCATCAAAACAATAAAGACAGCGATTTGCCTCGATACTTGCTTCGCGTTTGCTAAGTGCCGGCTTTATTTCGCTGAAGCGATCTTTTAATTCATCAAGGGATAGTTTGCTTCCGTCCATAAAATCCCTTAAAGACGTCGGTCTTTTATGCCAGCAGCTGTTCTGACCGAGCGCTTGAGACACTGGGTGCTTATTTGCCTCATAACTCCACTAATTCCTCGTACATATCGGGCCGACGATCCCGATAAAACTGCCACAGATCACGCACTTCTTTGATCATGTCCATGTTCAGATCAGCTACGACCAATTCATCTTTGTCGCGGCTGGCCATGGCTACAAACTGCCCCCGGGGATCGACAAAGTAAGACTGGCCGTAAAACTCACCAATATCCCAGGGTTGCTCGTGACCAACACGGTTTATGGCCCCTACGAAATAACCGTTGGCTACAGCGTGGGCGGGTTGCTCGAGCTTCCAGAGGTATTCGGATAAACCGGCCACGGTAGCCGAAGGGTTAAAGACGATTGCGGCGCCGTTTAAACCCAGGGCTCGAGCCCCTTCGGGGAAGTGCCGGTCATAGCAAATGTAAACGCCGATTTTGCCAACTGCTGTTTCAAAAACCGGATAGCCTAAGTTGCCGGGTCGGAAAAAGAACTTTTCATAAAAGCCGGCCACCTGAGGAATGTGGGTTTTGCGGTATTTACCCAAGTAGCTGCCATCGGCATCGATAACTGCGGCAGTGTTGTAATACACTCCGGTCATGGCCTCTTCATAGATAGGGACGATGATGACCATGCCGTACTGCTTGGCCAATTCCATCATCATTTGCGTGGTTTCGCCATCGGGAATGGCTTCGGCGGTGTCATACCACTTGCTGTCTTGACTGGGACAGAAGTAAGGCCCGTAAAAGATTTCCTGCAAGCACAGCGCCTGCACACCTTGCTTGCCTGCCTCTTCAATTATGGGGATATGTTTGTCAATCATGGCCTTTTTAATAGCTAAAAGATCGCTATCCCCGGGGATGGGGTTTGAGGCCTGGATCAGCCCACCTTTTACAATTCGTGCCATATAACTCCTTTAGTGTCTACCATTTGAGTGACGGCGCTTGAAAAAAATAGCAGTTCGCTTAAGGTTGCTGTCTTTACCACCTCCAGAGCTACCGAATGACGGTATGCAGATTTTGTTTATTTGTCCATCTATCATACGGGTGCTAATAAACCTTGTAAAGAAACCGGAGCTGTGTAAAAGGCGGATATTGATACTTTTACGGCGTTTCTGAAAAGCGCTCTTACAAAGTGAGGAGAGAGGGGAAGTAGGGGCACAGTAAAAAGTAAGTGGAAAGTAGTTAGTAGGAGGTAGAAACCAGGACTTTTTCAGAGGGGGCATTCAGACAAAGGGAATTTGTCAATTGACTGGCGGTGTAACACAAATTGTGTATCGTGGTTCGTGAATTATGTCAGGGAAGTTAGTTGACAGCTTCAACACACACAATTTGGGACACCTTCAGTGGGGACGTTTGTGCTTAGGGCTTGCTTAAAAAAAGTTCATAATGAAAATCCCGGGCGTTACCCTGGGCTTTTATATATATCGATAAAAGCTGCCCCTTTAGACCGTATAAGCGCTTGTTGATACGCTGAGGGCGTCTGTCACCACCGACAAGATCAAGGGTCCAGAGCGTGTCGGCCTGAGCGTTGCGGTTGATCTTGCAGATAACAACCGTAGCCCTGGCCCCGCCACTGAGCCTGTTTAAGCCGAAGTTTATACTATCGCTATTAAGTGGTTTGGCCGCAAGGTAAAGATGGCTGTGCAATTCATTGACTCGCCCCTTAAAAACATTACCCGATGCTAAGGCCTGCAAGACCAGACAGTTACCATCAGGGCCCTGATGCTGTCGCCAGAATGCTAGCACTGTCTCTTTTGTTTTAATTTTCTCCCCTGCGGATTGCAAATAGTTATCCCAGATATTTCTTGCCAGTGCAGTTACCGGTCCACAACTACTCATAGCTACTCACGCCACCTCCTTAACAACTAGTTTGCGTCTTTTACCCTGACCGCTGGCTGACTGCTAAGCCCCTAAATCTTCTACAGGACAAAAAAGGGCGCTAGAATAACTTATGCGCCTTATCAACTTTGGCGGCCTGTATCTTGAAGGTCACAGCTTGCGACGTATCAAGCCGTTGTTGTTGCTTAGCTACTTGGCGTTGGAAGGGCCACAGGAACGCCGCTTTTTAGCCGAGCTTTTCTGGCCTCAAGCTAATGACCCCATGAACAGCCTCTCGGCTGCGCTGAGTCGTCTGCGCAAAGCCGCGCCGGGAACGGTTGCCGCCGATGAGTTGCGGGCCTGGGCCACAGTGAGTAGTGATATCGGTGATTTTAAAGCGGCTTTAGCAACGGGGGTGCTTGATAAGGCCCTGACGCTTTATCAAGGGCCGTTTTTAGCAGCCGTTTATCTGCCGGATTGGAGTGTCGAACTAGAAGAATGGTTTTATGCCCGGCGCGAAGACTTAGCTGCTCAGTTAAGACAGGGCATGCTTAAATTTGCGGAGAGCTTGGCGGCACAAGGGCGCTTTGCCGAACTAGGGCACTATGCCGAGGCGGCCTGTGAATTGCCTGCTGCACCTGTCTTTGAACCCGAGGACTTAACACGCTTGTATCTGCTGTTAAGAGCTGGCAAGAGCTTGTGGGCAAACCGCATTAGAGAGGAAGCCGCAGAATATGGCATTGTTCTTGATGTTTCGGTTGAGGAAGCTCGTAGGCGTTTAAGGCAGTCGTTAATAGGACGTGAGCTCGAGCAAGAGCGCTTATTGAGTCTTGCGCCCGGTGAATGGGCCTGGGTCCGTGGGGCTGCCGGCATGGGTAAGACGGCTTTGCTTAAGAGCTTAAACGGCAACTATCTACCGGGTCGTTTTGGCCTGCCCTATGTCACGCTCGAGCCCTTAGTTGGTGAGCTTATTGCCGAGGGCGCAAGCAGTATTTTGCAGGCGCTGCGTCACCGCTCTGACTTGTGGCTGCTGGATAACTGGGAGAGGATTGACCCCGAAAGCCAGAACTTACTAAAACGTTTGTGTGAATTAGGTTGTGCCGCTCGTGTGGTAATCAGTTCCAGAGAGCAAGCTGCCTTTACAGTAGACCTTGCGCTCGAGCTCAACCCACTTACGCCTGAGATGCTCAGCCCCTATCCCGGCGCCTGGGAAAAAACACATGGTTTGCCATCCTTTGTCGAGGCTTTTGTGCGCGGAGAATCTTTGCAGGACATATTAAAAGAGCGCTTGGTGGCTCTTTCTGCCGAGGCGCGTAATGTGTTTTTGTCCCTGGCCTTGCTCGACAAACCAGGCTTAGCACTTGTTCGCCGGGCCTTGGGGTTAACAGCCACAGGCATGGCCACAGCCTTAGAACAACTGCTAAACTTACGACTTATTGAGCCTTCGGGGCAGTTGCGGGTGAGACAGGCCGCCTTAGCCTATCTGGAGACACAGCCTAAGTTGCGGGCCTCGCTTTGTCTGCAACTGGTTCGTTTTTTAAGCGATGTGGAGGCTTTCCCGCTGTACCAGCAGACCAGGTCGCTATGGACTGCCGAAGATGAAGCCAGAGCCATGGAAGCCTATCTTGTTTGGGCTAAGGAATTATTGCGCCGGGGCTTTCCTCAACAGGCTTACCAGACCCTGACAGAAGCTCCCGATTCACCTGCCGTGACCTTTTTACAGGCCCGAGCCCTGGAGCGTGCCGGACGCTACAAAGAGGCTTTTGACAAGACTTCTAAGTTGAGCGCCACGCCCGAAGTTCAGGCCTTGTGCGCCACGCTCTACCGCCGTTTGGGCCAACCGGAAGCCGCCGAGCAAAGCGCTAAGGCGGCGCTTAACGGCGAGATAGCGGCTCGAGCCGAGGCGCTTAACACCTTGGCGAGCTTAGCCAGCTATCGGGGCGAACATCAGCGTGCCGCTACCGACTACCGTCGGGCGGCGGCCCTGTGGCTGGCCCTTGGCGACAAAATGCGCTGGGTGGATGCCATCAATAACGAGGCGGTGGCTCGGGGCTGGCTTGGTGAAGACGCCGAGCCGTTGTTCCGTGAGGCAATTGCTGCAGCCGGAGACAACCCCATGATGCAAGCCAGGGTTTACATCAATCTGGGTCTTAGCTATGAGCGCCGCGAGGCATTTGCAGAAGCGATGGACTACTATGAGCAGGCGGCTGATTTGGCTGAGCGCTCCGGGGTGGTGGCTACGGCTGCTCGAGCCTGGAATAATATCGCTTCGATTTGGCATCGGCGAGACCAACTAACCGAGGCACAGACCGCCTATAGGAAGGCACTGGCCTTTGCCGAAGAAGCCGGTGAGACTTTGATGTTGGCGGTGGTCTTGGCCAGCTTAGCGGATATTGATAACGACGAGGCCGCTTTAGAAGAAGCACTGAGGCTCATGCGAACGGCGGGACACAGCCACCTGGCCGAGCATTTTCGAAGCTGGTTTGACGAGCGGCGCGCCTGAACTTTACCGGTCAGAGCGCGGTCAGGGAGACTTTTTTAGACTTGGCTTGGTGTTTTAGTTAAACTAAAGAACACCAATTTATAGAGGAGGTCGAGGATGCGCCGCAAATTATTTTTGGCTTTAACGGTTCTTGCTTTGGGTCTACTGCTTACCGCTTGCCCTTCCGTGCCTGATGATGGTGGTACTGGTTCCGGGACCGTGGTGCAGTGGCAGGGTCAACCGCCAATCTGAATTTGATTGCGGGGCATCATCTGCTTCTTGTCAATTTGTCGAAGGTGTCCCAAATTGTGTGGAAAGAGGACAGCAAAAAGTAGAAAGAAAAGCTTTTTCCTACAAACTACCAACCACAAACTATTTAGTTCTTTACACAATTTGTGGTACATCACCAATTTGTCTAGTATTAACCTATGCCCAAATGGTCGGATCAGGACTATCTAAAGACGCAGCAATACCATAACGCCGACAAGCTAAATGCCAGAGCAGCCTTACACCAGCGTTTTAGCGTAACTAAGCTCAACTGGTTTCGCTGGGTCTTTGACCATTTTGAAATTCCTGCTGCTAGCAGAGTGCTCGAGCTGGGTTGTGGCCCGGGCCAACTCTGGTTTGAAAATGCCGAGCGCATTCCCCCATGGGACATCAGCTTATCCGATTTTTCTTTGGGGATGCTGGCTGAGGCGCAGGCTAAATTATTTGCGCTTAAGCGTCCTTTTAACTACGCAGAGATTGACGCTCAGGAGATACCTTTTGCCGATGCCAGCTTAGACGCGGTCATTGCCAATCACATGCTCTATCACGTGGCCGATAGAAACAAGGCCCTAGCCGAGATTCGCCGGGTGCTAAAACCGGGGGGACGGCTTTATGCCGCTACCAACGGTAGCGCGCATATACGCGAGCTAAAAAACTGGCTGCTGCAAGTATTTCCCGCAGAGCTTCTGAGCAAAGCGGGAGCGGGGCCTGCTGTCAGTGCACTGGGTTTTAGTCTGGATAACGGTGCAAAGCAGCTTGGCCGCCATTTTTCAACCGTTATCTGTGAACATTTTACCGATGCTCTTAAAGTCACTGAGATAAAGCCCATCATCGATTACCTGCTTTCGATAAATCTAGTGACAGCCTTAGAGGTTCCCCCGGAACTTACTAAAAGAGGCCTGGCTGAGCTTAGAGAGTCGCTTGAGCGCCAACTTGCCGAGCAGGGTGAGATTCACATCAGCAAAGAGACGGGCTTGTTTATAAGCTCATAAGCCCTACGCAGTTGGGTGGGTTTTCGGGTAACCTATTCACTATGCTCGACATAAAATTCATCCGTGAAAACCAGCAAATAGTACGCAAAGCCATAGCCGATAAACAACTGGGCGAATCGCTTAAAAGCCTCAATGAACTGCTTTTGCTAGACGAAGAATTTAGATTGTTGCGCAGTGACCTAGAGGAAAAGCAGGCCAAGCGCAACGCCAGCAGCAAAAAGATAGGTGAACTCAAGCGCCGGGGCGAAAATGCCGATGAGCTCATCCAGGACATGGGCAGGTTGAGTAACGAGGTCAAAAAGTTAGAAGAAAAGAGCCGTAGTTTAGAGGCCCAGATAAATACGTTGATGCTCGAGCTACCCAACATTCCGCACCAGAGTGTGCCTTATGGCCAAGGGCCGCAGGATAACGTCGTGGCCAAAGAGCATGGCGAAAAACCGCAGTTCGACTTTCAACCCAAACCTCACTGGGAATTAGCGACAGCACGCGGCTGGTTTGATTTAGAGGCAGGTGTAAAGACCACCGGGGCGGGCTTTCCGGTCTTTAAGGGTGAGGGTGCTCGCTTGCTGCGTGCGCTGATCCAGTATTTTCTTAACAAGCTAAATGATTTGGGTTATACCGAGATAGCGATGCCGCTTATGGTCAATGCCGAGAGTGCTACGGCAACCGGACAACTGCCGGACAAAGAAGGGCAGATGTATCAGGTCAGTGACGGTTTTTATCTGATACCCACCTCGGAGCTGGTACTGGCTAATTTGCACCGAGATGAGATTCTCGCCACCGAAACCCTGCCCATTAAATATGCTGCTTATAGTGCTTGCTTCCGCCGCGAGGCGGGTAGTTATGGCAAAGATGTGCGCGGCATCAACCGCGTCCACCAGTTTGACAAAGTTGAGATGGTGCAATTAACGGAGCCAGCAAAGAGTTATGAAGCGCTCGAGCAGATGACTGAAACCTCCGAGGCAATGCTCGAAGCTCTGGGTCTGCCTTATCGCCGCTTGCTTATGTGTAGCGGCGACATGGGCTTTACTCAGGCGAAAAAATATGATCTTGAAGTTTGGAGTGTTGGTCAGGGACGCTGGCTGGAAGTCTCCAGCGTGAGTAATATTGAGGCTTTCCAGGCGCGACGTCTACAAACGCGTTTTCGTGACGGAGGTGTAAGCGGCAAAGCCAAACCGGAACTGGTGCACACCCTAAACGGCAGTGCTTTGGCCTTGCCGCGCACGGTTGCGGCTATTCTGGAAAACTATCAAAATGCCGACGGTACAGTCACCGTGCCGGAAGTAGTCAGGCCTTATTTCGGTAAGGCTTTAATGGAATAAGCCATATTTGAAATTGCTATCAATCGGTGTCTATAGTCCGGGGTACTTTAAAAAAGCCTTCTTCGGCTTCGGTGGCTAAGGCCAAGGCTTCTTGCTGCGTTAAGCCCTGCTCAAGAATGTCCTCGCGAAACACGTTAAAGCTGTCTATAGGCCGAGCAAGTTCTTCTACGCCTTCGGTATCCAGGTCACGGATTTGCTCGAAATAAGCAAGAATCTTGTTGAGGTCGTCTTTTAGTGCCTGGGTTTCCTCATCGCCCAACTTTAGTCGGGCCAAGGTCTTAAGATGTTCCATGCCCTGGTCGCTGATGCTCATAAGACAAGTTTAACAGAGGAGATAAGCGAGTTGGGTGGGGGTTTGCGTTTTGAGAAACGGGGTTAATAAAACAGCAAGCCCAGATAGTAAAGCCCCACTACCAAAAACAGCGCCGGTAGCATGCTGGCGATGCGTAAACGCTTGATTTCCAAGAGGCCAAAGCCAAGCCCCATAATCATCAGGCCGCCAACGCCATTGACCAAGAGCACGCGCGGGTCGCTTACCGGGTCGGGGATTAAGTTGGCAAATAGCCCGGCGCCAAGCGAAAGCCCGCCTTGATAAACGGCAATAACCAAAGTGGAGAAGATTACGCCAAAGCCAAAGGTAGCCGCTAGAGCCAGCGCGGCAAAACCGTCTAGGGCGGCTTTGAGCAGTAGGAAGGAATTATCGCCAATCAGCCCGTTTTGAATGCTGCCGATGAGGGTTAGTGGCCCTACGCAAAAAAGCAGACTGGCGGTTACAAAGCCTTCGGTAAAGCGTCCCTGGCCCTTAAAGCGCTTTTTTAAGTAAGCCCCTAAGGATTCGAGCCCTTCTTCTAGGCGCCACCATTCACCCAGTGCGCCGCCGGTAGCCAGCGCTACTAAACCCAGGATGATGCCTGGCGGAGTGCTGACCTTGCTTAAATCAAAGGCATTGACGATGCCGATGAACAGAGTGGTTAAGCCAATGGCTTGCATGACCACTTTTATGATGTGTTCGGGTAGCCGGCCCCGTAAAACTAAGCCTAAGCTCGAGCCCAACAACACCGTGACGATATTCCAGATGGTGCCCGAGGTCTGCTCGTAAAAACCCATGGCGGCAGCCTAACATGCAGGCCCAAAGCTTGTTTGCTAGTTGTTCTTAAGCCAGAGCCACTCGCGCAAAGTCAAGCCACTTTGCTTTAGCTCGGCAGCGGCCTCGCGCCCGATATAGCGGTAGTGCCAGGGTTCGTAGATATAACAACTGATCTCTTCTTTTCCCTTGGGATAACTCATGACAAAACCGTAACGCCAGGCATTCTCTGCCAACCACTCGCCCGCCGGAGTCAAGGCCCAATCTTTATAATCCCAGGGGGCGCGGCCACCTGCGCTTCTAAAGTCCAGCACCGTGCCGAGCTGGTGTTCGGAGTGACCGGCCCTGGCGCTGCTTTTTAGCGCTTCTACGTAGCCTTCCTGGCTGACCCAGTAGTCAAAAGTTCGCGCCTGATAGTTGTAACTGCGGTAAGCCGACTGCAGCTCGAGCGGCGCAGCAGCAGTTACAGCGGCCTCGAGCATTTCCTGAAGATCTTCAACTATCAAAGAACGCAGTAGATAGTTCTTGGTCAGACCCGCCTCTGCCGCCGAGACCAAATCCGGTGGAATATAACTTTCCGGGAGACGGTAAATGGTGTCGAGCAGAGTGTAGCGCCAGTCTTCATAGGCCTGCAACTTGCTGTCTAAGTCATCGTAGCGGCAGTCAGGGAGGGTTGCTTTTTGCGCCTTGGCAGGGCTTAGCAGCGTCCCAGGCACTAGCAATAAAGCGAATAAAAAGGCCAGGGCTTGGCTTTTTTTTAGATATGGCAGCATTGTTTTTCCTTAAACATAGCAAAGCTCTAGTCTGCTTGGGCAGCATAGATTGTGTTAGTTGTCGATAGTGTGTGGTTGGTGGTGAGTGATAGGTGGTTTGTAGTTTGTAGGAAAACTTTCTACTTTCCCTACAAAAGCAGGAGCGAGGAACGAGGATAAGGGGATAAAGATTTCTCCACAATCCTTGCTCCTCTTTTCCCTGTTCCTCATTTTTACTTTCCACTTTCCACTTTCTACTTATTGAGACAGCTTAGAAAAATTACTCGGGAATCGTTACGCTTAGCTCCTGGTGCCCACTATTGCCGCTAGGGAACTGCACCTCAGCACTTAAAATCCAGTCTCCCGCCTGGCTAAAGTCAAAAGCTTCCACCCGGTATAAACCAGGGTATTGCTCTAAAGCGTTTGCCTTAAACAGCACTGTGTTACTAGCTGCTAAGCGCCCACTGACGCTGACCGTGGCCCCGGTTACGCCGTTACCGGTCTGTAAAACATAGACCAGCACTTCGCTTTCAGCTATTTGAGGTTCACCGCTTAGCTCAATGCGAATGGCCTGGGCTTTGTTGTTCAGCGGTGCTGCAAGCTGTGCTTGACTCTGGTCAACTGGCGAACGACAGGCGGCAAGCGCTAGTGCGAGCGCCAAAAATCCAAAAAGATATACTCGTTTCACCGGGTCATGCTATCACGTAAATGGTTTGAGAAGATGGGGGTGTATAGTCCGTTTCATTCTCGTTGACAGTAGACTGACCGCCTAATTTTCTACTCGCGATTCAGTCTCAACTGCGTCGGCACTGCTCGGGTGGTATTGACAACTGTCAATACCACCGAAACGCTCTTTATATTAGCTGTTTGACTGATCTTTTGCCGTCAGTTCGACGCTGTGCAGTCGGCTGTAGTGAGCGCCCTTAGGAGTTAGCTCGCTCTTAAATAGTACCAGGCTTCTCACGGGCCAACTTAGCGGTTTTGGGGGCTCGAGCCTGTTCATGATTTGGCTGATGGTGTGCAGCACGTCTTTATCCGAGGATTTAACGCGACCCAGCGTGAGATGTGGTTTAAATGACGTCTTGTCTTTAGCTGGCACAAGAGGGTCAAGATGCTTTTGCAGGGCTGCTTGCAGCTTGTGTAGCTCACTGAGTTCTCCAGCTAAACCAAGCCACAGTACTCTGGGGCGGTGGCAATTTGGAAAACAACCCGGCTTAGCGGTGCTGAGTAGCAAGCTGCTTTGCTCTAGGCGGGCTGTTTCTATGGCTTTTTTGGCAGCGGCAATTTGTGCTATGGGAATATTGCCAAGAAAAACCAAGGTAAGGTGAGCCTGTGCGATATTGCTCCAGCGTACACTGCTTTTGGGTAATGCTGTACGCAGTTGTGATTGCAGGGCTGCTAGGCTCTGTTTAAGTTCAGCAGGCAGTTCGATGGCTACAAAAGCGCGAACCTGGTCATTTAGCTTGTTATTTGCCTGCGGCTTCATTGCCTAAATTCTGAAAACTAAGTAGCCTGGCGCCGTCACTAGGTAAGCGGCCACGCTCGAGCAAATAGGCGATGACTCCTTCACTGAGCGCCCTGGCGGGAGCCTGAACACCTTGTAAAAAGGCCAGGTCACGCGCATTGCTGATATAACCCATTTCCACGATTACTGCCGGAGTCGAGCGCCGCACACTGTAGCGGAATTTGTTGTTAAAAGCATAGTAGGCAAGCATATTTGACGAAACGTTTCTATCGTCATTCGGCAATCTGGAGAGCGTCATATAGGCTTTATCAAGATAGCTTTTGAGCAGTGGTTCAAAGCGGTTGCGGGCTGGTTCGAAATATGCGGATTTGTAGCCACGCCGTTTGGGGTTGGGGCTGCTATCGGAATGAAGGGCGATAAACAAATCAGCTTTATAGGCTACCGGTGGCGTGGCCGGAATCAGATCGACCAGAATTCCTTGGGCTTCTAGCAAGGTTTTAAGCGCCCGGGCGATTTTGCGGTTAATCACCACTTCGTTGACACCGCCGGCCCGTCCGCCGGTGCTAAAACGCAGATTGGCTAGCTCTTCGGGGTGTTTAGCGGCATCCTCATGACCAATCTGAATGCCAACCCTCACGGGGCCTTTTAATTGATTGGCCAGGCTCTGCCATTGCCGGTTGACGCTGTCTTGCAATCTTGTGCCCAGATTGCTGACACTGTTTGTTGCCGTGTCGCTATAACTCAAGCTGATAAGTAGCAAAACGGCTAGCCCCAGTAAAGATAATAGCAGCCAACGGTATCTGCGGCGTTTTGAAGGTTTACCATCCCCATTTAGAGGCGTAGCGGGCTTAAGCACGGCCCCAGATTAGCATGAGCAGAGCCTAGGCGGCGTGCTTAAATTCTCTGTCCGGTAAGCCAAAAAAGAATGTGCTCATTGACGTTTTCGATGTGATCACCCAGACGCTCTAGATAGCGACCCACGTTTAAGAGCTTGGTGGCAGAGCTGATATTCTTGGGGTCTTCCATCATATAAGTCAGTAGTTCACGCTGAATTTGCTGATAGAGTTCGTCGATCTCGTTATCCATATCCAGCGCTTCCCGGGCCGCCTCAGCATCGGCTTCGGCAATGGCTTTGATGGTTTTTTCGATCATGGCACTGATGATGACCAAAATGCGCTCCATGTCGATGTATTTTTTGAGCCGAGGTTTTTGCGCTAATTCCGCGCCTGTGCGAGCCACATGTTCTGCGTAATCCCCGGCACGCTCAATATCGGCTAAGGCCCTATGAATCGCCCCTAAAAAGCGCAGGTCACGCGCCGCAGGTTGCCGCCGGGCAATGACGGTCAAGATGCTTTGCTCGAGCTGTTCTTGTAAGTCGTCTATCAGACCGTCATTTTCAACACAAAGCGCGGCGGCTTCGGTTTCCTCGTCGATAAGCGCACGCTTGGCGAGGGCGCTCGATTCGCGTACCAAACTGAGCATGCGAACGGTATTGGCGCTGATATCCTGCAAACGTTTTTCGAGGGTATCCATAGGGCTCGAGCCTAACATAGACCCCAGTATGGGGATACTGTGTCAGCGGAACGTCAGGGTAAACACGCCTTTCCTATAGAGCACGCCACACAACACCCAATTTGGGACACCTTCTATCACTTGATTGCACCCGAGGTCAAACCCCGAATGAGCTGCCGGGAAAAAATAACGTAAAGCACAATAATCGGTATCATCGCCAGCGTAAGCGACGCCAAGACTGCATTCCAGTCATTTACATATTGTCCTAAAAAGATTTGCGCACCCAGGATTATGGTTTTAGATTTTTCCGATGAGGCCAATACCAGTGGAAACCACAGGTCGTTCCAGATGGGAATCATGTTAAAAACTGCCACCGTGCCCAGCGCGGGGCGCACCAGGGGCAGAATCAGGCTGTAAATGCGATACTCGCTGGCCCCGTCAATGCGGGCCGCATCTTTTAAGGCCCTGGGTACTTGCTCCATAAATTGCGTGAGGATAAACACAGCCAGGGGGATACCCGAGGCAGTGTATACGAGAACAAGCGACCAGGGGCTGTCTATCAGATTCAGGTCTTTCATGAGCCGCAAGATACTTACAGTGCCTAAGCGTATCGGGATCATAATTCCCAGAGCAAAGAATAGCCCTAAGAAAACATTACCCCTAAAGCGATACTCCGCTAGTGCGTGAGCCGCCATTGAGCTTAAGAACAGAATGAGTGCAAGCGAAGCAAGAGTCACAAAGAGGCTGTTGAAAAAATAGCGGCCAAAGCTAGCACCCTCAAACACGGTTTGATAACCGATTAAGTCCCAAGTTTCCGTTGTGGGTAAAGCATAAGGCGTCTTGAAGATAGCTCTACGACTCTTAAGCGAATTAATGAGTATGAGGATGATAGGAAAAGTTGCAAAGATGGTATAAGCGAGCAAAACCGCATGTGTGCCCAGTAGCTTAGTCCAGTGTCCCCAGCTTTTCCCGGTTCGTTGCGCTGCGGGCTGTGCATTATTACTGGTGGCGATCATCAGAGTTCAATCCTCTGCAAACGGCGCTGCCAGCCAAAAAAGTAAAGAAGCACACCGCTTAAGATGATTACAAACATGACACCAGCAATAGTCGCTCCCATCGTTGGATTGCCGGCCTGAAGCTGAAAACCGAAAAAGGTTCTGAAAAAGAAAGTCCCTAAGATATCGGTGGCGAAATTAGGCCCCGCCAGGGCGCCCTGGGTAGTGTAAATGAGGTCGAAGGCGTTGAAGTTGCCAACGAAGGTCAGCACGGCAACGATTCCCACCGTCGGTAAAATAAGCGGGAACTTAATACGCCAGAAAACGCTCCAGGCAGTTGCGCCGTCTACCTGAGCGGCTTCGATTAACTCATCTGGAAGGCCTATTAAAGCCGCCGAGAAAAGCAGCATGGGGATACCCACATATTGCCATACCGACACCAACGAGAGCGTAAAGAGTGCCGTAGACTCCAGGCCTAGCCAGGGCTGGTTTAAGACTCCTAATCCCAGAAAGCTTAAAAAATCCTCGGAGATGCCCCAGATAGGGCTTAAAATAAGTCGCCAGATAAAGCCGATCAATACAATCGAAAGTACCGTGGGGGTAAAAATCAGCGTTCGATAAACACTGCTGCCACGCACGATTTTAGAACTTAACAGCGCTGCCAAAAGAAGTCCTATGGGGTTTTGCACCAGCATGTGAACGGCAAAGAAAATAAAGTTGTTTTTAATAGCGTTCCAGAGTCTCGGCGCCCAGTTATTGCTGGTCAGCAGTGTTTTGTAGTTTGCCAGGCCGACAAAAAGCTCACTGCCGGCAGTACCGGTTGAAAAGAGGCTTAGGCGTAATGAGTCTATAAGTGGATAGATCATAAACACCGTATAGACAAGAAATGCTGGCGCTAGAAAGACGAAGATATGTATAGGAAAGGGTTTTCTTTTTTTTGTCATTCGGTTGCCCAATGTCCGTTCTGCTGTTAAATAAAGGGTGTTTTGGTGTTGTTAAAAGTCAACAACACCCGCGAGCTAGCGGCTTAGCCGGGACTGGACCAAAAAAGAAATAAAGACGGGCTAGTTTAATAAGAAGAAAGTTACAAGATAGCAGGGGCGGTGTTGTTTTGCCGCCCCTGCTAGGCCTTAGCGATTTTGCTGTGGTTCGTACCAGCTTTCCAGGCCTTTTTGCACTTGTGCGGCGGCTTCCTCTGGAGTGAGGGTGCCGTTTAAGACTTGGGCTGCGGCGTTCCAGAGGTCATTTTCATTGTTGGGTTCGCCGCGTGAAAGAATCTGATAGCTCGAGCGAATAGTGGACTCACATTCACTGCGCCAGCTAAGAAACTCTTGCGCCAAAGGGTCCTGCAGCGTAATTTCTTGGTTTGATAGCGAGAAGAAACCAGGTAGTGCATTGGAATAGAGTTCTGCAAACTCGGCACTGGTCATCCACTCCAAGAAGGTCAAAGCGGCCTCCTGGTTAGGACTGGCAGTGTTAAGACCCATGGCAATGTCGGTATGGTCGCTTATGTAGCAAGTGTCCTGACCAGCAGGAGGTGGAGGTGGGAAGGCCCCCATTTCAAAGGTGGCCAACTCGTTAAAGCCCGAAATTTCCCAGGAGCCGCTGGGGTAAATAGTACCCTGACCAAGTGTGAAGAGGTTTTGCGCGTCTGGATACGCTACGGCCTGATAACCATTAATGAGATAAGGCTGCCACTGGGCCAGGGCTCTAAATGCTTCAAGAAAGCCACCTTCGTCATAGCCGGTGCTACCTTCAATCAAGCCCAGACGACCACTTTCACCAGCCCAGTAGTTAGGGCCGATATTTTGGTAACCCATGGTAGCGGCTTCCCACTGATCCTGGGTGCCCATCACCAGAGGAGCGTATTCGCCGCTTTGCTTAATCGTTTCCAGCAATGCCAGAAACTCTTCGTAGGTCTCAGGTTCTGAGAGGCCTAGTTCTGTAAAGGCGTCTTTGTTGTAAATAAAGCCGTGAATCACCGAGGCCATGGGCACACAGAAAACATCGCTGCCATCATCGGTGATCCAGGCGCTCTTAGCGACATCACTGAAGTTTTCTAGGCCGGGGAGGTCATTGAGAGAAACGAGCCTTCCTTCATTGAAAAGATTAAGGGACTGATCAAAAGGGCGACAGGTGATTAGATCGCCCGCCGTACCCGCTTCGAGCTTGCTTGCTAAAACGGCGTTGTATTCGGCGGGGGCTGTGGGGGAAAAGATGACCTCGATGTCTGGGTACTGTTCATTAAATACCGGGATGATCACGTCGCGCCAGATTCTCAGGTCATCATTGC
Organism: Trueperaceae bacterium; assembly: GCA_030147925.1. Classification (GTDB taxonomy): domain Bacteria; phylum Deinococcota; class Deinococci; order Deinococcales; family Trueperaceae; genus JASBUK01. The sequence continues at coordinate 13,501 of JASBUK010000099.1, read as the reverse complement.
GCCAACTTTCTATGGTGAGCGTAGCCTGTTGTGCCATAACCAGCGATGTCAGCAGGAAAACGCTTAATAGTAGGAAATGTTTAAGCCTCATTATGTTATGTCTCCTTATAAGTTGACTCTTTGGGTTTATCTAGACCCGGTAATTTTTTAGAACAGGCTCGAGCTACACGATCTTGTCATCACCTCCCGTAACGCCCGTTTTGAGTTTATCAATTGTAGACCAATACTGCTAATTTGTCAAAGTAATTGCTGTTGCTATGGAAAGTCTTGAAATTTACTTGTAAGATAGCAATAAATACCGTCTTGATGCGTGTTCTGAGTAATAAAATTGCCCAGGGACAATGCTCCTGGATGTTGATGGGTTATTACATGAGATTCTGCATTATGATTGACAAAATAAGTACGCAGCTATTATTGGTATTTAATTGGACTAAATAGGTTTTGGATGATATACTGCTGGCAGTTTGCCTAGAAATTCACACGCCTACCGGCTACATATACTTTGAGCACAGACAGGTCTTTATCAATAACGACTAAGTCTGCACGTTTACCCACAGCTAACATGCCCCTGTCCTTAAGCCCCATATAGCTTGCTGGTACTGCCGAGAGAAGTTGGCTGGCCTGTTCAATGCTTAGCCCGAGTGCGGCGGCATTTTTAAGGGCCTGATCGAGACTGAGCAGACTACCTGCTAGGGTACCGTCGGCCAATCTGGCCGTGCCGTTCTTAACCGTAACCGTCTGGCCGCCCAATTCTGTCTGCCCTGTAACCATGCCGCAGGCGCGGATTCCGTCGGTAATAAGGTGCAGATGGTCAGGTTTTGCGGCCAGTGCCGCCAGGAAGCTTGTAGGGTGAACGTGGTGTAGGTCTAAGATGATTTCGGCAAAGCTCTCAGGGGCGGAAAGAGCCGCCCCGATGATACCCGGCTCACGGCCACTAAGTACGCCCATGGCATTGTAGAGATGGGTAAAGCCCACCACGCCTCCTTTAGCCTTCACGGCCTGCATGAGTTTTTGCACCGTTTCCAAAGAAGCCGCGCTATGGCCGATGCTGACACGTACGCCCGCCTTGGCAAATTTGCGGGCGGCAGGAAGTGCTTGAGGGATTTCGGGGGCTAATGTAACGAGGCGAATCACATCGAGCTCGAGCAATTCCTCAAGTTTGTCGGCTTCGGGTACTTGCGTTTGAGGTGGTTGTGCCCCTAAGCGTTTGGCACTGATAAAGGGGCCTTCAAGATGTGCCCCTGGGATAGAGGCTAACTGTGGGTCTGCCTCGCGCATCACCTCGCGGACACCAAGCAAAGCGCTAATTATATTGTCCCAGGGGTTGGTGATAGTGGTGGGGAAGAGGGTAGTGCTGCCATGCTGGAGGTGATATTTAGCGAGGGTCCTGACGCCTTTAGCACCATCCATGGTGTCGCCGCCGCCACCACCATGAACATGCGTATCTATAAAGCCTGGCAGGATCAGCGGCCCGGTTTTTGAGGTAGTAGTGATGCTGTGAATTGTCTGCCCAAAGACAAGATTCCCTTGAACCGCACCAGCGGGCGTTATCAAGGTTCCGTACAGGCTGTGGCTCATGAGAGTCGTCCCATCAAACCAATTATATACCAAAGCTATCCCGAGCGACCACCGCGCCATCGGGGTTTGGGTTGACACGGTGGTGATATGGATAGGAGTTGATATTGATCACGGCCAAGCCGTACAGGCTTCGCGGATTGAGAAGAGGGTGATTTTTGTCAAGGCTGACTACCTAACAGGCTGATGCTTGACAGCTACCAGCACGTGCTCTACTATTGGTCTATCATTGGTTAAGCGAGGTTGTTTTTGATGGAACTAACAACGCTAAAAGTTGATAAGTCACTACCCATGCCCGCTTATTTGCAACTTAAAGAGCAGCTTCGCAAAGCTATTTTGAGCGGCAAATTTCCTGCTGGCAGTGTCCTTCCGCCCGAGCGTGAACTGGCCGAAACTCTGGGTCTTTCCAGGATGACCGTACGGCGCGCGCTAGAAGAACTCGCCGTTTCATGTTACATCAAACAGCGTCAGGGCTCAGGCACCTATGTGTTGCCCCGGCGGCTCGAGCAACCCGTCGATAGGGTGCTGGGTTTTAGCGACGAAGCGAAAGTTTTAGGTTTTAAGGCGGGAAGCGTGTTGTTAGAGGCCAAACAAGTCATGGCGGCTGAGGAGGTGGCCGAAGCTTTGCAGATTAAAGAGGGTGAGACTGTTCTCAAAATCAGTCGCTTGCGCACCGCTGATGATGAACCTCTGGCAATTCAGATTTCTCACCTGGCCCCTTCTCTAAAAGACCTCTCAATCGAAAAACTCAAGGCCGTAGGTAGCCTCTATCAGGCGGTCTATGAACAATACGGCATTACCCCCACAGGCGCCAAACAAACGGTAAGCGCCCGGCTGCCAACAGCGCGCGAGCTGGAACTCTTAGCGATCTCTGAGATCACGCCGGTGTTGGCGCTCGAGCGCATTACATTTACCGAGAACCATGTTCCTTTTGAGTACGTGCAAAGCACCTATCGGAGTGACCGTTACAAGATGCTGCTTGACTTAAGTGCCTGACAAAACTCGCCAAGCAGCAAATTGATAGGAGGTATAAGGTGACAACCGAAGCTGTTCGGGAGAACCTGCAAAGATTTGATATTTGGCCTATGGTCGGTCAATTGCAAACATTATCAGAGAAGCCTCACACAAGGAGGGAGCCTAGGTCCTTGTGGAAATTCTGATTCAGGCAAACGCAGAGCGTGCGTCCAAATTAGCCGCCAATATCATCGCCGACAGACTCCTTGCCAAACCCGATCTGGTGCTGGGTTGCGCTACCGGTCGCAGCATGGAGGCGATCTATGGTGAGTTAGTGCAAATGTATCGCGAAAAACAACTTGACTTCTCACGCTGCCACAGTTTTAATCTTGACGAGTATGTGGGCTTAGCGCCAGATGATGCGCGTTCTTACCATTACTACATGCGACAACAGCTTTTTCAGAAGGTAAATATTGACCTCCAAAATACACATTTGCCAAATGGCTTGGCCGCCGATCTCAAGGCGGAAGCTCGGCGCTATGAACAGCAGATCGCCCAGCAGGACGGAATAGATCTACAACTTTTGGGTCTTGGCGAATCCGGACATATTGGCTTTAACGAACCGCTATCCTCGTTGATGTCACGAACCCGCGACAAGGCGCTGACCCCGACAACGCTTAAGCAAAACGCCAGGTTCTTTGGCGGCGACCCTGAGAAAGTTCCCAGGCGGGCACTCACTATAGGTGTAGGCACGATTCTTGAGGCCCGGGAAATTCTCATGGTGGTAACCGGGGCAGAAAAGGCCGATATTCTAGCAAAGGCCACCGAAGGGCCAATCACCGCCATGATTAGCGCCACCGCCTTGCAATTACACAGCAATTGCAAGGTTATTGTTGACGAAGCAGCCGCCCAGCATTTGCAAGGCCAAGACTATTACCGTTGGATTTATGAACATGAACCCGAATGGCAAGCATATCGTTAATCGTAAATTCCCGTTTCTGGCGCAATTTATACCGTCTATAGTAGTAGTAGTTTAAGGAGGCATTGATGCGCATTGGCATAGTCGGAGCAGGCAGCATGGCTAGAGCCCATGCCCCAGGCTGGATTGCAGCAGGTGCCGAATTGGTTGGTATTGTGGCCAAACATCGTAGCTCAGCCGCAGTGCTTGCCGAGCAATTTGGCACTCGGGTATTCGATAGCTACAAAGACTTACTCACCGCGGTAGATGTTATAGATTTGTGCGTTCCTACTGATCTGCACAAAACCATGACGATGCAAGCAGCCGCCGCAAGAAAGCATGTAATCTGTGAAAAACCCCTGGCCTTAACCATTAAAGACGGACAGGCGATGATTGATGCCTGCAAAGAAGCGGGCGTGCGTCTGTTTATCGCCATGGTGCTGCGCTTTTTTCCGCAGTATCAGGCAGCCCAAAAAGCTGTTGTCGCCGGACAAATAGGCGACCTTGGCGTGCTGCGTTTAAAGCGAGTTTCCTATCAACCCTCCGGTGATGACGCCTGGTTTGCAAATGAAGCACGCTCCGGCGGGCTTCTTCTTGACCTGATGGTGCATGATTTTGACTATGCCAGCTGGCTCGCTGGCAAGGTAGAACGTGTTTTTGCAAAATCCGTTCGCAGCAAAAAACCGAATGCCCAGGGTGATTACGCCCTCGTTACGCTTCGTTTTAAGAATGGTTGTATGGCGCTTATCGAGGGCGGATGGGCCTATCCACTCGGCGTGTTTCGTACGGCCTTTGACATTGCAGGCCGAAAGGGGCTTATTGAATGGAATAGTGACAGCACCGAGACAATTCATCCTTTCCTGGAATCTACCAGTCCCGAGGTCGCCCGTGTCGGCCTCCCTTTGACGGTACTGTCTGAAGACCCCTACACCAGCGAAATCAAGCATGCGTTTGACGCCATTAAAAATAACAAGCCGTTTGCGGTAACTCCGCAAGACGCCCTAGAAGCAGTGCGAATAGCTTTAGCCGCGCGCGATTCCCTAAAAACGGGCAAGCCCGTCTATGTCGAAGGGGGGGATTAGTCGTGCGTATTGGCATTATGAGTTTCGCGCATTTACATGCCGAAGCTTACATAGCTAATATTCGTAAGCTCTCAGATATTGAACTGATCGGTTTTTCCGACACTGACCAAGAGCGCGGCGAGCACTTCAGTGAGGTCTTTAAAACCAAATGCTTTCAAAGCCATGAAGGCCTTCTTGATGCAAAGCCTGACGCCGTCATTATCTGTAGTGAAAACGCTAACCACCGCGAACATGTGGTGATGGCGGCAAGAGAAGGCGTGCACGTTCTTTGCGAAAAACCAATTGCTGTCAGTCTCGAAGATGCCAAAATCATGCGTGACGCTTGCCAGAAGGCAGGGGTTAATTTCATGACGGCGTTTCCAATGCGTTTTGACCCCAGCATCATTGTCGTAAAGGAAATGCTCGAGCAGGGAAAACTCGGTAAACTCTATGCTGTAAACGGTATTAATCACAGCGAACTTCCCAAAAAACACCGCCTCTGGTTCACCCAAAAAGCCTTAGCCGGTGGCGGCGCTGTCATGGATCACACCGTCCACTTAGTGGACCTTTTGCGCTGGTACACAGGTCACGAAATCACCGAAGTCTATGCCGAAATTAGCAATGTTTTGTATCCGGGCGAAGTTGACGTAGAAACTGTAGGGCTTGTCACCGTCACTTTTGAGAACGGCGTTTTTGCGTCAATTGACTGTTCCTGGAGTCGGCCAAACAATTACCCTCGGTGGGGTCATCTGCAAATGGAACTCATAGGAGAAAAGGGCGCTGTTTCCGTGGATGCTTTTGCGCAATACCTTACTGTTTACAGTGAACTTGCCCCTCGTGATCCTAGCTGGAGCGCCTGGGGTGCAGACCCAAACCAGACGATGATAGAAGAATTTATTGCCAGTATTAAAGAAAAACGAGAGCCAAGAGTCAGTTGGAGTGACGGATTTGCGGCGCTCAAGGTCGCTTTGGCCTGCTATGAGTCGGCGCAGCGTAAAGAACCCATCAGGCTAAAAGATTTCAAATAAGCAGAAGAGACTTATCCCGAGACTCAATTGCTTACCCGCGTGCGTGGAGTCGGGACTTTGACGGTGTTGACTTTCGTGCTCACACTCGAAGACCCTAGCTGGTTTAAAAACAGTCGCAACGTCGGTTCTACCCAAACGAACGCCCACAGTAATGCCAAGTGCGTGAGAGCTGGCTGGGATGATTAAGGTTCTACATGCGTAAGCCCTAATCTGTATTGTAAGAATACTTGATAATATTAGACTCATATATTATATTGTGAGTGGCGATAGATAAACGATATTTCGACTTCGCCAAAGGAAAGGAGAGTAACGATGTTACGCTTTTATCCATTTGCCGATTTTGAGGACATGAGTGAGCGCTCACACTCGGAAGTCTCGGACCGCAGCTACCGCGCGCCAGTTGACATCACCGAGGATGCGGCGGGCATTCACCTGTCGGTTTACTTACCCGGTGTCGACCCCGAGCACGTCTATGTGAACAGCGAGCAGAACAGCTTAAGCATCCGCGCTGAGCGGCCCTTCGAGCGGGATGAAAATATCACCTACCACCGTATGGAAGGTGCTTACGGCAGCTTCGCCCGAACCTTCACCGTGCCCTCGACCTACGACCTGAACAAGACCGAGGCGAACTACAAAAACGGTGTCTTGCATCTGTTTGTGCCGCGCAGCGAAGCCAGTAAGCCGCGCAAGATCGACATCAGCGTGAGCTAAGCACAATTTTCGGAGAGGTGAGTTGACATGTTAGAACGCTTAGAACGCTTTTTGCCGGCGCGGCGGCAGCGCCTGCGCCAGGACATGGAACGCGCCTTCGAGCGCTTTTTCGACAACCCCTGGTCGCTGGCGGAGTTCGAACCCGCGCTCGACCTCGAGGATCACGACGACCACTACACCTTAAAGGTCGACGTGCCGGGCCTCAAGAAAGAAGACTTGAGCGTCACGCTTGAGGGCAACACCCTTATCATCGAAGGCGAGCGCAAGGAAGAACACAAGCGTCGCCGCGTCAGCGAAGTCTATTACGGTTCTCTGTACCGTGCCGTGACGCTGCCCGAAGACGCTAAGCCTGACGGCATTAAAACCAGGCTGGGCCGCGGCGTTTTAGAGGTCACCGTGCCCCGTGAGCAGCACGAGAAACACACAATTGAGATCGTCGAAGCTGACTGAGCGCAGCAGTGCTGAGGAGTGAATCGGGCAAGAGCAGGTCTAAGCTGAAGAACACGCTGACACAGGGCTGAGTCCAGAAGCTATTGACGCCGTTGCGGAAGCCTGAGTACTCTCGAGCGTGCTGAGACGTGCTAGATGAAACCCTACCGTGTAACGCGAGGCATATCAGTGCCGGAGCACTCGGCGACCTTGTTGGAACAGGCTGCAATGTGGCCCGCCAGCTTACAAGCAGATGCAGCACCATCGTCTCTCGTGCCAGTAGGCGGCCCGAGGGGCTAAACTTGGAAATTATGAGCGTAACCTTTAAGGATTACTACAACATCTTAGGGGTAAACAAAAACGCCCCTCAGGACGAGATTCGGGCGGCTTATCGCAAGCTGGCGCGTAAGTACCACCCCGACGTCAACAAAGACAGTGACGCCGAAGAACGCTTTAAAGAGGTGGGCGAGGCGTACGCGGTTTTGTCCGACCCTGAGAAACGCAAAGCTTACGACCAGTTTGGTACGGTGCAGAAGCCTCCGCAAGCGCCGCAGGGTGGCTGGACCTATGAAACGAGCGGCAACATAGACCCCGAAGCCTTCTCAGATTTTTTTCAGACGCTCTTCGGGGACAAACGCTTTGGGGGTAGGGTGGACAGCTCGAGGGTGCGGCGTGGCCCCAGGCGCGGCATGACCTACGAGGCAGAAATCGTTTTGCCTGTAGAGACAGCCTACCGAGGGGGCAGGCAAAACCTCAGGTTGCAAAATCAACCGATGGAGGTCGATATTCCGCCGGGCGTACGGGATGGCAGCCGCATTCGGGTGCCGGGCATGGGTGGCCTCGGTGACCCGCCAGGGGACTTGCTCCTTAGTGTGCGCCTTGCCGAGCACCCGATCTTTAGATTGAAGGGAGATGACATTACTGTGAACCTCGACGTGCCCGCACCCATCGCGGTAGTAGGCGGCAACGTGCGGGTTCCCACCCTGGACGGCCCCGTGGATTTGAGTATCCCAAAACACGCCAAGGCTGGACATCGGCTCAGGTTGCGCGGCAAAGGCTGGCCCAAAGCCGGAGGAGGTAGGGGTAACCAGTACGCCGTTTTGAACCTCACCGTACCGAAAAACCCCAGCGAAAAAGAAGAGAAGCTTTACCAGGAGCTGGCTGACTTACTTAAAGGGGGTAGCTGATGCTCGTCAGGATACAGGGCGTTCAAATCGAGACCTTAGAGCGCGAGGGGATTTCCCGGGACGTTGTTCTAAGTTACGCCAAAATCGGCTTTGTCGTGCTGGAAAGGCGCAACGACACTCTCTGGCTGAGTGATGACGATACCGAGAAAGTCTTCAGAGCTGAGCGCATCCGCCGTGACCTGGGAGCAAACCTCGTCGGCGCGGCGCTAGTGATTGAGGTACTCGATCGCTTCGGACGGTGAGCCTAGTCCTGCTTATTAACCACCGTTAAGTCTTCGTCAGTATGCTGTAAGGTTGGACCGCGAATGTGACTGTGGTGCGAGCGCAGCATCCACAGTTCAGGGATGATTTCGGCCATCAATTCACCGTCGTCAAAAAGACGAACCAGCCCGCTTTCAGACACGACCACAGCAACGGCTTTGGTTGCGTAGGTGATAGATGCCGCTGCCATGTGACGCGCGCCAAAACCTAAAGGCAGCTTAAGCTGAGCGTGAGAGGTAAAAAGATAGCGGCAAGCTGAGAAAACCGTGCCCTCTTCAGATACCACAAAGGCTCCATCAAGTTGGGCAAGTTCTTTAACCGTTTCGCGCATATTAGGATTGCCAATATATTTTAGGTCGTCAGCGTGTCCGTAAAGGGGATCGAGAATTAGTGGTTGTGAAAGCGCCAAAACAGCGTCACTATCACCTAGTGTAAAGAGCGTACCTATTTTTCTGCCCTCACGTCCTTCACGGGCAATATCGATGGCTAAAAGGCTGAGTTGCTTTAAGACCTCAGCATTAACTTCGCGTTTATCGATGAAGTCCTGATTGAATAGCTCACCTGGCATGACATCACCTCTCAGACTTAAGCAGATGTTGGTTTAGCTGCAATTTTAGGCTTTATGCCGCTATCTAAAGTGGCATAAACTTCTTCGCCTGTAACCACTTCGTTTGCTTGCAAAAGCTGAGCTAAGTGCTCGAGCCCCTCCCTGTGCGTTTTGAGCAACTCCAAAGCCCTGCCCTGTGCCTCGCTGACAATTTTACGCACCTCGCTGTCCACCTTAGCCGTCGTCTCGGGGCTGAGGTCTTGCCGAAGCCCGGTTTGCGTTCCCAGATAGCCGAAGCCTGCGGGTGGCGTGTAGCGCACCGGACCCAAAACCTCGCTCATGCCGAATTCGGTGATCATACGTCTGGCGATGTCGGTGGCGCGCTCGAGGTCGTTCGCCGCCCCCGTGGAGACCTCGTCAAAAACTAGCATCTCTGCGGCCCGTCCGCCCAAGAGAACCACCAAGCGTTCTTTGAGCGTGGCCTCGCCCATGAGGTACCGGTCTTCGTCAGGCATCTGCAGGGTGTAGCCTAGTGCACCCTTGGTAGTCGGGATGATGCTGACTTTATGTACCGGCTCGGTGTGAGGCAAGAGTGCCGCGACGAGCGCGTGACCGCCCTCGTGATAGGCTACCTTGCGGCGCAGCTCTTCGCCTAAGGGCTCCTTACGCTGGAGACCAGCCACCACGCGCTCAATTGCTAAGTCAAAATCGGCGGACGTGACCTTATCATGCCCGTGCCTGACCGCCATGAGTGCGGCCTCGTTGACGATGTTGGCAAGATCCGCGCCGCTAAAGCCTGCAGTGATTTGCGCTAAGCGTTCTAAATCGACCCCATCCGCTAAGGGAACGTCGCGTATGTGAATCTTCAAAATCTGCAGGCGTCCCCCTTCACTCGGCGGCGTCACCTGGATTTGCCGGTCGAAGCGTCCGGGACGCAGCAGCGCCTTGTCGAGTACCTCGGGTCGGTTGGTCGCTGCCATGATGATGACGCCCGTGTTGGGGTCGAAACCGTCCATTTCGGTTAAAAGCTGGTTTAAGGTCTGCTCGCGTTCGTCGTGCATCTGAACCACACCCGCCTGGGCTCGAGCCTGCCCGATGGCATCGATTTCGTCAATAAAAACGATACAGGGTGCTTTCTCTTTGGCCTGCTCGAAGAGGTCGCGCACCCGCGCTGCGCCGACGCCCACAAACATCTCCACAAAGTCTGAGCCGGAGAGCGAGAAAAAGGGCACTCCTGCCTCGCCTGCGGTGGCCTTGGCAACCAGCGTCTTGCCCGTTCCCGGCGGGCCGACGAGCAGCACGCCCTTGGGCAGCTTCGCGCCCATTTTGGTAAAGCGCTCAGGGTGTTTTAAGAAGTCGATAATTTCTTTGAGCTCCACCTCAACTTCATTGATGCCGCCGACGTTTTCGAAGGTGACGCCCGTCATCTCACCTGAGATTTCTTGCGCGCGGCTCTTGCCGAAAGAGAGCAGGTTGCCGCCCCCACCCATGCGCTGGAAGATCAGGTACCAGATAATCAGCAGGGGGATGAAGGGAATAAGCCAGCCGAGTAAGGTGGTTAAGAGACCGCTCGAGGGCGCTCTGGCCCGGAAGGTCACCCCCTGGGCCAGCAAATCGCTGATTAGCTCGCGGTCCCCGACGGGTACGGTGTTTCTGACTTCCAGACTTTCACCCTCTTCGGCCCCCATAACATAGATGATGAGGTCTTCACCGAGCACCACCTCGTCGATGCGGCCCTGCTCTAAGTCCTCGCGGAACTGGTCATAGCTCACCTGTGTCCGCTGGATGATAAAGGGACGAAAGATAAACTCGTTAAAGAGCCACATCAGGGCGATAGCAACCAAAACATAAACAAAAGAAAATTGGGTCTGACGACGTTGTCGCAGGTTCATGGGGCCTCCTTAGTCTTTGGTTTCCTCAAAGCCCGGCTCGCTGCCGAAGATAACTTGCGTCCGGTTTTCAGGGTGCGAGTCGATATGCACGTGCTTAAAGGCTCGCCAGGACGGGTAAACACCTAAGCTGCTGTAGCCCCGCCCATCATCCCGGACGTCCGCGCGCCAACACACCACCACCTGTCCGGTGTGAAAGATAACGCCATCCAGAACGCGCCCGGTGCCGCTCACGCCGCTGGCGTCATGCTGCCGGATGACCGTGAAGAGGGTGGGGTCTTTGGGCTTCGTCATGATAGGGCACGCTCCCTCAAAGGTCCGCGACCCAGTGCCGAGCGCACCATCATCATCTCGCCGACGTTTTCAGGTGTGATGAGCCCGACCAAACGGCCCCGGTCATCCACCACAGGCAAGGCCGGGCTGCCGCTTTCTTGCATGAGCGTAAACGCTTCCTCGAAGGGCGTGCGCAGCCTCACCTCGGGCAAATCCTTGTGCATGACCTTAAGGGCGGCTGCTTCCGGCCCGCTCTCGCGGAGCGCTTTAATGAGTTGATCGCGGGTCAAAATGCCGTGCGCTCGGCCTACCGTATCGACCAGCGGAAACTCATGCTGTGAGGTGCTTAAAAGCGCGTCCACGGCGTCACTCAGGGTGGCGTCTAGCGGAAGGGTTTTGAGCTCGCTCACCATCGCTGATGACACGGGTAAGCCCTCGGCCAAGTCGCGCATCTGCACCAGGCTGGCCTCTTGTGCTGCGCCCAAGTAGACAAAGAGCGCGATGAAAATCAAGAGGGGATTGTTGAATAGCCCCCAGAAACCGAACAGAAAGGCTAAGCCCTGCCCGGTGCTGGCGGCGATTTGTGTCGCCCGTACGTAATCCATGCGCATGGCTAAAAGCGCCCGCAGCACCCGCCCGCCGTCCATCGGGAAGGCAGGGATGAGGTTAAAGAGCACCAGCGCGATGTTTACCGAGAGCAGCTTCGCCAGCAGACTGACGCGCGGATCCTCGAGCTGTGCCAGCTCCTCCACCCCCGCCATCCGCCCTAAAACGAGGAAAAGCAGCAGGGCGATGAGCACATTCACCAGCGGCCCGGCCAGCGCCACCACGAGTTCTTGCCCCGGTTTGTCCGGCATCCGCTGCAGCCGCGCCACCCCGCCGATAGGCAGCAAGGTGATGTCCGGCGTGAGAATGCCGTAACGACGCGCCGCCAGCGCGTGCCCGAACTCGTGCAACAGCACGCAGGCGAAGAGCAGCACGATAAAGAGCACACCCTGAAAGGCCACTGTTGCACCTCCCTGCAGGTAGTAGGTGAAGCCGATCCAGGCCAACAGCAGCAGGAAGGTTAAATGGATTTTGACGTCGATTCCGGCGACGCGGATGATTCTAAGTGACCAGCTCATCGTTCTGCTACATAGGCAGGAAGGCTTCAGGGAACTTCATTAACATGCGGTCACGTGTTAGGTTCGGGTCGTAGACGACCGAACTGTAGCCTGCAGACTCGAAACCCGCAAGAACTTCTTCAGCCACATCCTCGTCAACGTTCAGTTGCGCGCCGATGAACTCGAGCATTTCCTCTCTGGGGTTCTCACTGTGTCCCACGAACTCAGCGTATTCCTCATCAAACCCTTGCATCAGGTTACGCAAAGCGACGGGCTGGCGGGTAAATAGCCAGCAGCTGCGTTCGCTGGGCAGGTGGTGGGCGTGCCCCGCTTCCTCGAGGGCAACGGCAGCCCTGACAGCGTCTTGGTGAGAAAGCTTATCTACATTGACCAGTTCGGTGATCAGTTCATCTCGCTCCCCGACCATGCCCCCGGGATGACGTTTTTTTAGGTGACGAGCAACCTTAGCCCAGTCATTTAAACGAACCCACTCTTTCATGTTCATAACCTTCCCTCCTTTCTCAATTCGTCGAAGGTGGTTTTTCACGCTCCAGCGCTTGTTCTTCTTCCTCAATAAGTACCTCGAGCGCAGCAACCGCGTCCACCAGCCGCTCCACCGCGCGGTCGATGGCAGCATGCGTCTTTTCGCTCAAGGCTTCGCCAAAAGCCATACGGTAAGCGAGCGTTACCACCCGGCGGGTAAGCCGTTCGGCTTTTGGGGGCGACTTACCCTCGAGCAGAAAAAGGCGGTGTTGCAAATAGCTCACCAGCGCCAATAGGGTGATGTCGATGTCGTTGGCGAAGCGGGCCACGCGCTTTACCCTTGCAGCGCGGCGAGGCTGAGTGTTAAAGTCTGCTCTTCACCGCTGCGCCAGGTGTATAGCTCGAGCTTGTCGCCGGTTGTAAAGCTTGCGACCACTTCCTGGCAGGTCTCAACGCTGCCGACGTCCTCACCGTTCACTGCCAAAATCACGTCACCTCTGGCAGTGTGGCGCTCATCTTCAGACACGAGCGTGAACTGAGCACCGTGCAGACCCGTCGCGTCCACTGGACTGTCAGTCTGCACCTCCGTTACAACCACGCTTGCTGCGGGCAATTTAAGGTTTTGACGGATACTCTCGGGGTAGGCGTCCACTGCCTGAACACTGACGCCTAAGGTTACACTGGAGGTCTCGAGGGCGACCACACTTGTGCCGTAGGTCTCGACAATCTGGATAGTATTCTGTTCATCTTGCAGCAGAGTCACCATATCATCGAGCGGTGCTACGCTTTGGGCATGCGCAACCTGCGGATGCAAACCCGGGGGTGCCATTGCCGGGATTGCGAACTTGCGAACAAAGCGACGATTACAAAAACCAATCTCTGGAGTTTCAGCATCTCAGGTTATTATACCGTAATTGCTAGTTGCCATCCATAGGGATGACCGTTCAAACTGGTGTTGATTGACATCAAGTTTGGAGGAATCCCTATGGACGACAGCTTTATTGTAACGGCTTACTGCATTATCAGTGATACGCTCTCACAA
>JASBUK010000097.1 GCA_030147925.1 Trueperaceae bacterium | reverse complement strand
AAAGCTTTCCTCAAACAGCTTAGACCCTCACTTATTCCTGAGCTCATGCTCGCCTTCTCTGACGCTGTCCTTGCTGTTACCCCGCTTGATGTTCAGCAGACCTTTCATCACTGTGGGTATATTTGATGCAAATGCTATAACTACTTTCCACCAATCACTAACCGTTCGCTGCGGTTTTTTCCTCGCGCTTGCGCATATTGGGCTCAAGGATACGCTTTCTTAAACGGATGTTCTTCGGCGTCACCTCAAGTAACTCATCATCGACGATATATTCCAAGGCCTCTTCTAGAGTTAGCCGCTTGGGCGGAGTCAAGTTGATGTTGTCATCGCTTCCGGCGGAACGCACGTTGGTCAGCTTTTTGTTTTTACAAACGTTTATATTCAGGTCTCCCGCGCGTGCGTTAGCCCCGACAATCATGCCGACATAGACTTGGATGCCAGGGTCGATGAAGAAAGTGCCGCGGTCTTGTAACTTGAACAGGCTGTAGGCAAAGGCTTCTCCTGGTTCCATGGCAACCAGTGAACCTCCCTGACGGGTCTTGAGCTCGCCGACAAAGGGCTCGTAGCCGTCAAAGACGTGATGTAACAGGCCTTCACCCTGAGTCATGGATAAAAAGGCGGTGCGGTAGCCAAAGAGCGCCCGACTGGGGATACTGAATTCCAGACGAGCGCGCCCGGCTTCCTGAGTCATGTTGAGCAAGCTACCCTTGCGGCTGGAAAGCGACTCCATCACGCCACCCATAAAGACCTCGGGTACGTCTGCTATGACATGCTCATAGGGCTCGTGAACCTCACCCTCAATTTCTTTTAAGATGACTTCCGGGCGCGAGACGCTAAACTCATAGCCTTCGCGGCGCATTTGCTCGATTAAAATCGAGAGGTGCAACTCACCACGACCTGAGACGCGAAACTGTTCGCCGCCCAACTCTTCAACCCGCAGAGCCACGTTTACCAGCAGTTCCCGGCCTAAGCGGTCTTTGATATGCCTGCTGGTGACGTATTTGCCTTCGGTGCCGGCAAAGGGGCTGGTATTGGGGCTAAAGGTCATGCTGATGGTGGGTTCATCCACGGTGACGACGGGCAGCGCCTCCGGATGCTCTGGATCGGTCAGGGTGTCGCCGATTTGCACTTCTTCGATACCGGTAATAGCCACGATGTCTCCGGCGCTTAACTCCTCGACCTCGACACGATTTAACCCTAGGTGTGTATAGGTCTTGGTGACGCGTGCTTTCTCGCTACTGCCATCATGCTTGATACGTAAAACCTGATCACCCTTTTTCAGCCGACCCTTTAAGATGCGGCCTACAGCAATGCGGCCAAGGTAATCCGAATAGTCAAGGTTGGTTACCTGCATTTGAAATGCTGTTGTGGTGTCTGCGTTGGCAACAGGGATATGTTTCACTATCGTTTCAAATAAGGGCACCAGGTCATCACCGGGTTTTTCGAGCTCGAGCCAGGCTTTAGCTTCACGGGCGACAGCGTAGACAATGGGAAAGTCAAGCTGTTCGTCATTAGCACCCAGCTCGACCATCAGGTCAAAGGTGAGGTTGACCACTTCATCAGGACGGGCGTCTTTGCGGTCAATTTTGTTGACCACAACTACAGGCTTAAGACCCAAGGCCAGCGCCTTGCGCAGTACAAAACGCGTTTGGGGCATAGGACCTTCGGCAGCGTCTACCAGCAAGAGCACACCGTCTACCATGCTCAGGGCACGCTCTACCTCGCCACCAAAATCTGCGTGGCCGGGTGTGTCCACGATATTGATCTTAGAACCCTGCCAATTAACGGCGGTATTTTTGGCCAAAATAGTGATGCCACGTTCGCGCTCGAGCTCATTTGAATCCATGACACGTTCGGCGACAACCTGGTTTTCCCTAAAAATGTGCGACTGTTTGAGCAGGCCGTCCACCAGCGTGGTCTTGCCGTGATCAACGTGCGCGATAATGGCGATATTTCGATAATCCATAACTTACCTGTTTCCTGGGATAGTGGCGCGGTAAAAATATCTTAGCCTGCCAAGCAGGGATTATACACGTTTATTGCAATGTTTGACGTGTCGTGGCCAAAGATGAAAGCTGGATGACAAGGCATTTTTTCTGCCATGCTAAGCTCTTGGCTAAATGCAGGCTTAAAAAGCCTCATTTTTGCCGGAGGGAAGCTAGTGAGTATCAAAATGTATACGACTTCTTGGTGTGGTGATTGTCAGATAGCCAAAAACTTCTTACAAAAGTTAGAGATACCCTTTGAAGAGGTCAATATCGAACAGGACCACGGCGCTGCCGATTATGTCATGCAGGTCAATGGTGGGCGGCGTAGCGTGCCTACACTGGTATATAATGGCGACGTTGCTAGCCTCTCGGGCTTTAGCCGCGCTAAGTTAGACGCCTTTTTGAGCAAACACAATCTATTAACGCTTCATTAGATAATCTTAACGTTTCAAGTGCTTACAAGATGGTAGACTGCTAGCCGTATGGACGCTTCTGTTGCGCGTCAACAGCAGGACAAAGCTGCACAAGTTCATGACATGTTCAGTGCGATAGCTTACCGCTATGACTTGCTCAACCGTTTGCTGAGTTTGGGTATTGACCGGTTGTGGCGAGAACAAGCCACCACGGTTGCTTTTGAAGCCGGGGCTAGGCGGGTGCTAGATGTTGCTACCGGCACAGCCGATTTGGCGCTTACGCTAAAACGTCGCCAGCCAGGAGCCGAGGTTGTCGGCCTTGATTTTGTCACGGCTATGCTGGATATTGGCAAAAGCAAGGCGAAGCGCTTGGGACTTGACATAAGGCTCGAGCAGGGTGATGGTTTAAATCTGCCCTATGAAGACGCCAGCTTTGATGCTGTGACTATCGCCTATGGCTTAAGAAACTTTGCTGATTATCAGCAGGGCTTGCGCGAGTTTTATAGGGTGCTGAAACCTGGTGGTCGCCTGGTGATTCTGGAATTTCCCCCACCGCCCCAAGGGGTGTTTGGTCAGCTGTTCCGCTTTTATTTTTTGAATGTCGTGCCGTTTATCGGTGGGCTACTTTCGGGCAAACGCAGCGCCTATACTTATTTGCCCGGTTCAGTGTTAAAATTCCCCGAACCCCTTGAGCTTGCACATATGCTGCGGGCGGTAGGTTTTGACAAGGTGCGCTATAAATTGCAGACCTTGGGGGTTTCGGCGCTGCATCTAGGAGAAAAATCGTGACTGGCTTAGGTTTTGAAGTAAATACTGATATTGCTCTTATCGATCCGAATTGGGATGAATTTGCCACCCTCCATGACCGTCGTTATGGTTTGGCGATTGCCTATATAAAAAACGTGGTCAAGGGTCGGTCCTATGAAAACAAAGTTATGGACGTAGTGGCGGGGGATAACGGCTTTTATGTGCAGTCAAAGAACTTTCCGGCGGCTTTTTATGGTGATACCGGCGAGGCCGAGCTGAGCTTTATAACTGAAGCGGAGGCGCAGGCTGTGGCCTGGGAGGCGGTGGCGGCCTACCGCGCTAATGAAGCCCAGTCACTTACCTGTGTTTATAGCGAAGTGACACCCGCCGACGTTTTCTTTGGCTACCGCTTTGACAATTCTGAAGGTGCTGACCGCTACGAACTGGGGCATTTGCGCAGCAATTTACCGCTGCACCTGCGCGTAATGCTCGATGCTCCCGAGGAAAACAGCTTGCTAAAGCACCGCCAGGGCGTAGTCATTTACCAGCGCACGCCTTCGGGGCAGCACTTGCTGTTAAAAGCGCCGGGTAGACGGCAGCCTTTTCCTTTGCTTGACGGTTTTATCGAATAAATTTCACTCGCCACTATGACCAAGAGTTTTCCGGGTCCCGGGCATGTCTATGATTTGATTATCGTCGGGGCTGGCATTAGCGGTTGCGAGGCGGCCTTAGCTTGTGCTCGAGCTGGTCTTGACACGCTTTTGCTAACTACCAGCTTAGACACGCTGTATAACCTGCTAGGCGATGGTGTGGTGCTTAAACCCTATCCCGGCACCCTGATGGCCGAGCTGAGCAGCAAACTGGCCGATAACCAGGGCTATGTGGGCAACTGGGAGTTTCACCGGGCTGTTAAGTACGAGCTCGAGCACCAATCCGGCATTCACCTCTTGCAGTCAAGCGTTTCCTCGCTGCTCTTGCAAGCTGGTGCGTTGCAAGGAGTAACAACCTGGGAGGGGGTCGAGCGTTTAGCGCCCAGGGTGGCGCTTTGCGTGGGCAGTTTTTTGCAGTCGCGGCTTACTATCGGCAAACTGACCGAAACAGCCGGGCGGCTAAGCGAAATGTCTTATGACGATTTGTTCGAAGACCTTGTCAATTACGGCTTTGCTTTTGAGCCGCTGCAACTAAAGGCGCATTTTGACGATGGCAGTTTGCCTTATACTGTGGCCTGCCAACGCTTTGCCGACAGTGAGTGGCAAGCAAGCAGTTTTGAACTTTCACGGCTGCCGGGGCTTTATGCCGCAGGCGTCTGTGCTAGGGGCTATCTGTCTTTTGAAGAAGCGGCCTTAGAGGGTCTACGCCTGGCTAAGCGGCTCATTGCGGATTAAGCCTTAGGGACTGTCATAGTCCCTAACAGGTTTGGTGTAACTAGCGATCTTTTTTAAATTTTCCTTATTAGACCAAGCAAACTTTACCCCGTTGGGGCTACTGGCCAGTAAATGGTAGTGATAAGGACGCTCACCGGAAATGCTGGTGATGACATAACGGCTGCCGTTATACAAAACTTCTTCGCCAACTACAAAACTGTTCACACTCCAAGGATAGCAGGCCTGGCGGAGTGATGCGCCTGTATAACGCTTTGAAATTACTCAGAATCGACTCCAGCCCGATACAATAAACAGGATGACGCCTGTTAGCGAGGAATTCCTCGATGTCTTAACCCCAGAAGGTATTCCCACCGGCTACTCAAAACGCCGCGTCGAGGTACATGCCGATGGCAACTGGCACCGCAGCTTCCATTTATGGATTGTCAAGGAGGATAAGTATTTGCTTTTTCAGCGCCGTGCTAAGTCTAAAGACTTAGAGCCGGGCAAGCTGGATGTAACCGTGGGTGGTCATTTTGCCGCTGGTGAGACGCTGTTAGACGTGCTAAGAGAAGCCCAGGAGGAAATTGGCTTGCAGGTCTCGGTTAAAGACCTGCATTATCTTCATACCCAAAAAGTTGAGCGCCATTATCCCCAGGCCATAGACCGGGAATTTCAAGAAGTTTACGTCATGCGCTGTGATCAGCCGCTGACGCAGTATTTACTTGACCCCAAAGAGGTTGAGGTGCTTTACGAAATACCCTTAGATAGAGCGCTTGAACTCTACGAAGAGGGTAGATATGTAGCCGTGGTCGGTTATGACTGCTATCAGCGCAGCAATAACGCCCTGCTGCTTTTAAGTGACGGCATCGAGCAGGCTCGAGCCCAAATGCTAGCCAGCCTAAAAAAAATCCAGACCTGGCTTAAGCAAGAGGCAGATTAAGAAAAATCAGCTCTCGATAACCGTAGGCACAATCAGCGGGTTGCGCCCGGTGGCCTTGCGCAAATACCGGCGCACAGGATAAAAAATGTCATCGCGGATATCGCCCAAATTACGCTTTTCGCGCACGCCGCGTTGCAAGCTGTCTAGGGCAATCCGCTCAATTTCCCGGTGTAGTTCTTTATCAGTTTGCACCACACCCCGGCTGATTACCTCGACACTGGGGCTGCGCCCCGCCAAAGCCATGATGACGACGACACCTTCGTTTGAGAGCGTTTGCCGGTCACGAATAACGGGTTCGGAAACTTCCTCGCCGACTTTGCCCATATTGTCGATAAAAATCACACCGGCCTCAACCTGACCGACTTTTGTCAAATCGTCACGACTCAGCTCGAGGATGTCACCGTTTTCGGCAATGAGGCTTTTTTGTGGTGGGCTGGACATGCTTTGAGCCAGCTTGACATGATTTTTCTGATGGCGCACTTCACCGTGCCAGGGGATAAAAAACTTGGGTCGGGTCAAGTCGAGAATCAGCTTTAGTTCTTCTTGGGAGGCGTGTCCCGAGGTATGCACCTTATAGGTGGGGGGATAAAAAACATTGACGTCCCGAGCATATAACTGATTGATGACGCGACCTACCGCTTCCTCGTTGCCGGGGATGGGGTTGGAGGACATAATTACCGTGTCGCCGCGTTTTAGGCTGATCTTGCGGTGTGTACCCGCCGCCAGCCTTGACAGCGCCGCCATGGGTTGACCCTGAGAGCCGGTGCAAAGAAAAAGCACCTTATCGTCAGGTAGATCAACCATTTCGTCGGTACTCACCAATGGATGTTTGACTTCCAGATAGCCGAGTTCCTGGGCGATGCGCGTGTTTTTAATCATCGAACGCCCCTCGATTACCACCCGCCGGTCATGTTGCTCGGCAACGCGGATAAAGTTTTGCAGGCGGTGTACGTGCGAGCTAAAGGTGGTGACGATAACGCGTCCTTTAGTAGTGGCCACGATTTGCTCCACCGCCTCCATCACGTCCTTTTCGCTAGGGGTATAGCCCGGACGCTCGGCATTGGTCGAATCTGAAATAAGCGCCAATACGCCCTCTTCGCCGGCCTGGGCCAGCTTATGAAGATGGCTGGTTTTACCGTCAGCCGGGTTGTAGTCGAGCTTGAAATCACCACTGTGTACGATGCGGCCAATGGGCGTATGAATAATCATGCCCGAGTTGTCAGGAATCGAGTGGGTCATGCGAAAGTAATCGACGGTAAAATACTTGCTGATCTTGATGCGGTCATCGGTACTCACTTCGCGCAAGTCAACATCGCTGGGACTTAACTTAAATTCATCAAATTTGCCTCTGAGCAGACCCAAAGTCAGCTTGGCGCCGTACATGGGCACTTTGGGCAGTAGCTTGAGCATATAGGGCAAGCCCCCGATATGATCCTCATGACCGTGGGTTAACACCCAACCTTTGATCTTGTGAGAATTTTCCACCACCCAGTCAATTTTGGGGACCAGGATGTCCACGCCCAGCATATCGGCGTCGGGGAAGGCCAGGCCGCCGTCGAGTAATAGAATTTCATCTTCGTATTCAAAGGCGAACATATTTTTGCCAATTTCGCCCATGCCGCCAAGCGGAATGATGCGCAAGGATTTACGGCGTCCTGGTACCGGGTTTTGTTGATTGTTATCAGACATTTATCTCCTTTGGTACCACTCCAGCACAGAACAAAGCCTCTCCTGACTTTGCTAGACCAAAGTGGCCCCCCATTGTTTGGCCGCTTGGGGGGAGAGCGGCAAATTAGATTGTGCTAAAAACAAGCCGTGATCCAAGATTGGACAGGCTTGCTAATTACCAAGTACTAACGGCGTCCGCCGCCACGTCCGCCACGATCACGGTCACGACCGCCGCCACGGTTGTTGGGACCTCGGCGCGGGGCGCGGGGCGCTACTTTACCTTCAAGCTCGGGCCTGACTAAGTCAAGTTTGCCTCGCTCGTCGATGTTGTTGACCTTGACCTTTATCGCCTGACCAACCTTGAGATAATCCTCGACGTTATTAACCCGTTCTTCGGCTATTTGCGAGATGTGCAACAGTCCGTCGGTGCCGGGAAATATATTGATAAAGGCTCCGAAATCGGTAATCTTGGCTACCGTGCCGTCATAGACCGCGCCGACTTCGGCTGTGGCGGTAAGCCCCCTGATTGCCTCTTTGACTTTTAAGGCTGCCTGGCTATCCTCGCTGTAAATTCTTACCAGACCGCTCTCGGCGATGTCGATTTGTGCGCCATAGGCTTCAAGCTCGCGAATTTGCTTGCCACCCGGACCGATAACTGCGCCAATCTTTTCGGCGGGAATCTGAATGGTGACGATACGCGGCGCTCTAGCCGATACTTCGGGGCGTGGCGCGCTTAAAGCTTCGTCCATGAGGCCGAGAATATGTAGGCGTCCTTCCTGGGCTTGTTTGAGTGCTGCTTTCATGATCTCGGGGGTTATGCCCTTGATCTTGATGTCCATTTGCAGGGCCGTAACCCCGTCACGCGTGCCGGTTACCTTAAAGTCCATGTCGCCTAAGGCGTCTTCGCTGCCCAAGATGTCGCTGAGGATTTTGTAGTTGTCGTTCTCTTTAATAAGACCCATAGCAATACCGGCCACGGGTTTTTTTAGGGGTACACCGGCGTCCATGAGGCTTAAGCTGCTCGAGCACACCGTGGCCATGGAGCTCGAGCCGTTGGATTCCAGGGTTTCAGCCACTACCCGGATAACATAAGGGAAACTTTCCTGGTCGGGCACCATGCGCTCAAGGGCGCGACGGGCTAAGTTGCCGTGTCCGAGTTCCCGACGTGAAACGCCGCGCAGACGTTTGACTTCCCCGGTGGAAAAAGGCGGGAAGTTGTAGTGCAGCATAAACTCTTCAGATTCTTCTAAGCCCAGATCGTCAACCAGGCGGTTGTCCTTGCCGGTGCCTAGGGTCGTGACGCCCAAAACCTGGGTTTCACCGCGCGTAAAGACTGCCGAGCCATGGGCGGTGGGCAAGACGCCCGTCTCGATCCAGATGGGCCGGATTTCCTGCGGATTGCGTTTATCAGAGCGTAAATTTTCCTCTAGGATCATGCGCCGGGATTCTTTTTGCACGGCTTTGCCAAAGGCTTCTTTTAAAGCCTCGACGCGCTCGGCGGCACCTTCTGCTTCCGGGTCGGGCACGTGTTTGGCGATAAGCTCATTGCGAAATTCCTTGGTTTTGGCGCTACGCTCGTGCTTGCCGCTGGTGAGCAGCAATTCTCGCAAACCACCGGCTGTTGCCTCGGCATAAATCGTGTCGATATCGTCTTGTGATAATTCCAGCGCCGGTTCAAACTCGGACTTTTCCTGCCCGATCTCAGCACGCATTTGCTCGATTATGGCAATAACGCCTTGCAATTCGCTATGGGCAAACTCAATGGCGCCGACCATGACTTCTTCGGGTAATTCATTAGCACCACCCTCGACCATCAACACGGCGTCTTTACTGCCGGCTACGACCAGCTCGAGCTCAGAGGTTTTTAGCTGTTCTAAGCTGGGGTTGAGCACATACTGACCGTCTATATAGCCCACCGAGACGCAGGCCGTAGGCCCATCCCAGGGAATGTTACTCATAGACAGCGCCGCCGAGGCGCCAATGGCGGCTAGCGGACCTGGTTCACTTACCTGGTCAGCGCTTAACACCGTGATGATGACTTGCACTTCATTGCGCAGTCCCTTGGGAAAGAGGGGACGAATCTGCCTATCGGTGATGCGGGCGTTTAGTGTAGCCTGGGTGCCGGGCCGCCCTTCGCGGCGCAGAAACGAGCCGGGGATTTTGCCGATGGCATAATGACGCTCTTCGTACTCCACGGTCAGCGGCAAAAAGTCCATCGCCGAAGCCCTGTCGGACATATGCGCGGTTACTAAAATGAGGGTGTCGCCGTAACGCACCGTTATGCTGCCTGCGACCTGCTTGGCGTACTTGCCGGTCTCTAAGACCAGCTCTCGTCCGCCCAACTGAGTGCTGTAGCGTTTGGCTTGGGGAATATTCACTGTTTCTCCTAATTCTTTTCTGTTTTATTTTGTCAAAAAATAAGCTGCAAAAGTGGCTTTAAAAATAGCAGAAGAGCGAGGCGGTGGTCGTCTCGCTCAGTTCTTTATGGTCTTGACGTTGTCCCTGGATAAGTGCCGGGGCAAACTCCCACAAAATGATTAACGACGCAGACCGAGTCGGCCAATGAGCGCCTTATAGCCCTCATAGTCAGTCTTTTCAAGATAGCTTAGTAAACGCTTACGACGACCAACCATAACGAGCAAACCACGGCGGCCATGGTGATCCTTTTTGTTGCTCCGGAGGTGTTCACTGAGAGTTTGAATCTTTGCGGTCAAGAGCGCCACTTGTACTTCGGTGGAGCCGGTGTCATCTTCGTTTTTGCCGTACTCGGCTACAATACTAGCTTTTGCTTCTTTTGCGAGTGCCATGAAAAATACCTCTTATATTTCAGGTAAGCCAGAGCAAGATCCGATAATTGTGGATACAAACCCCAACTCCCAAGTCGCCAGTCTAACACAGGGGGCTTAGGATGTCCAAAAGTGGGAGGCTAAAGAAGTTTCGGTGCTATTGACAGTTGTCAATAACACCCGAGTGGTGAAGAAGTAGTCGGGACTGAGGACTGAATTGTGAGTGGAAATAAAGGCGGTCAGTTTACTTTCAGCAAGGCAGAAGCGCATTATAAATTAAGGGCTGTTTAAGAAATGAAGAAAAACCTGACTAAACAATTGGCAGCGAACCTTGCGTTACCTGCTGAATTACAGGCTTTTGTTGAATCTTGCTTGGCTGGGGGGCGCGTTAACCGTTTTTGTGCTTGGGATCATGGTGAGTCAAATGTTTGGGAACTCAGCGACGCTTACGGCACAAGATATTATACCGTAATTGCTAGTTGCCATCCATAGGGATGACCGTTCAAACTGGTGTTGATTGACATCAAGTTTGGAGGAATCCCTATGGACGACAGCTTTATTGTAACGGCTTACTGCATTATCAGTGATACGCTCTCACAA
>JASBUK010000096.1 GCA_030147925.1 Trueperaceae bacterium | reverse complement strand
TTGTGAGAGCGTATCACTGATAATGCAGTAAGCCGTTACAATAAAGCTGTCGTCCATAGGGATTCCTCCAAACTTGATGTCAATCAACACCAGTTTGAACGGTCATCCCTATGGATGGCAACTAGCAATTACGGTATCCTTATCTTATTCTCAATCCCCTCTCCTTTTTATAGAGTAGAGTGCTATCTATTAGGTATTCAAACAGCCTTGGCCTGATTCACAGATGACCTCTGACAGTTATACTGGTGCAGATGAAAGTTCTTATTTCTAACGACGACGGTATTTTTTCCCCAGGCATTCAGGTTTTGGCCAGAGCATTGAGCGAAGTCGCCGAGGTGTTGATTGTTGCACCGGATGTTGAGCAGTCCGGTGTGGGGCACTCCATCACAATTCGCCGACCCTTACGTTATAGGCGTACAAAGCTAAGAGGCCTTGAAGACATCGAGGCCTACCGAGTGGACGGCACGCCTGCGGACTGTGTGGTTCTGGGAGTGCACAACAGTGGGCAGCCCGATGTCGTAGTCTCGGGCATCAACATTGGCTCCAACCTTGGCTATGACGTGACGCATTCGGGTACGGTAGCAGCGGCAATTGAGGGAACCACGCTGGGCATCCCTTCATTGGCTTTCTCGCTGCGCACCGGTGAAGCAGAGCTTGATTTCAGCCATGCCGCCGAATATGCCAAGGCGCTGATTCCACAGGTTGCCAAAAATGGTCTACCAGACCGCACCCTGCTCAATGTCAATTTTCCGGTGGGTAAACCCAGGGGCGTGCGCCTAGCGCGGCAATCGACTCACAGCTACGAAGACAGTATCTTAATGCGTGAGGACCCTGACGGTGTGCCCTACTATTGGGTAGCCGGAACACCCACCGCTGAGCGTGAGCCGGACACCGACTACACCACCGTGGTTGACGGTTATGCCGCCATCACTCCGCTTTATTTAGACTTTACTCACAGCCGTTACTTTGCCGATTTAGCTGAATTTGTCCCCGGGCTCGAGCCCGCCTAGACGGATTCTTACTGTCAGCACAAGATTCATGTTTAGGCCCTCTGACCATCCTCTAATGCTTGAGGCGCTCAACCGAGCAGTGCTTAGCGCCTTGCCCAAAACCCACAGCCAGCCTGACTTAGCCAGGTTCTATGCGCTAATTCGCGACTATCCCGAACGTGGCGGCAAGCGCTTACGGGGTCTGCTGCTGCTGCTCAGTACTGCCGCTCATGGCGCGAACTGGCAACAGGGTCTTGAGGTAGCGGCGGCGCTCGAGCTCTTTCAAAACTGGGTGCTGATTCATGATGATATCGAGGATGACTCGTTAGAGCGGCGCGGCAGTCCGGCTTTGCACCAACGCGAAGGTATGCCGGTGGCGCTCAATGTCGGTGATGCCCTGCACGTCTATATGTGGCAATTGCTGCATAACCTAAAGGCTTTCTCACCTGCACAGCAAAACACCCTCCTAAATGAATTCGCCTGGATCATTCAGCGCACCGCAGAGGGTCAACATCTGGATTTAAGCTGGGTAAAACAGCAACGCTTTGACGTCTCAGCTGAGGAATACATTGAGATGGTCACCTTAAAAACCGCCCATTACACGGTCAGTGGCCCGCTGCGTTTGGGAGCGCTATGTGCCGGGCTGCCTCCCGACGAACGGCTTATAAGCGCCGGTACGGATTTGGGCGTGGCCTTTCAAATTCGTGACGACGTGCTAAATCTCATGCCCGAAGTTTCCTATGGCAAGGAATTTTCCGGTGATCTTTACGAGGCCAAACGCACACTCATTTTGGCCCACTTGTTTGCGCACGCCAGTGCCTCGGAGCAGCTCGAGCTCAAAACGCTTCTGGCTAAAGCGCGCCATGATAAGACCGCAGACGATATTAACAGCATCCTTAGATTAATCAAACGTTACGGTTCTTTAGACTACGCCCAGGAGATAGCCGAGGCAAGGGCCAGCCGTGGCTTGTCGCTTCTAAAACAAATATTAAACGAGTTACCGGCTCAGGCTGAGGTTGTTAAATTGACGCGGTTGCTCGAGTCGCTCGCTAAGAGGCGACAGTAAACCCTGACCGTTAAGCAGCGGTAAAAGCTGCGTCTCAGCGTTAGCCAGTGCAGCACGCACACTGCCGCCCAAGACATCTTTGCGTGCCACCGAGTAGAGCAAATACGGCGTCCGACCCAGACTCTTAAGATAAAAGCTCTGCGAACGTCCAATGACAACCTGTTCGGCTAATGACTCGTCAACACTTAGCTCGAGCTGTTTTAGACGTGCATTGAAAAGCCCTGCTAAGAGTGCGGCGAATTGAGCACTGCTGCGCCCGACATGCCCTCCCTCACTGTGAACCAGCAAGCCGTTTTGATCTATTAAACCCACACCATAGCTCTGGTGCGAATCAAGCAGTTCCTGAAAGATGCAGCTCAATGCCCGTCGCATTAATCTTTAGTCTATGCTTATCTTCTTACAGCTCTCTTACAAAAAATCACAGGCTAAAATACAGTGTGCATTTGCTTTATGCGCTTAGCCGCTGCCCGCTCTGCCGCCAGCGTACCAACACAAATCAGGGCTGCTGCGCTTTTTGCGCCAGCCAGCTATTTTCCACTCGGCTTGAAAATAACAGTCTGAGCTTAGGGCCTTATCAGGGCAAGCTCGAGCAGGCCGTTAAAACGTTAAAGTTTCGTGGTGGCACCAAGTTGGCAAACCTCTTTGGCGATGAGATAGCGGCTGCTGTAGCTAAGCAAGGCTGGCCCATAACCCTGGTCACGGCGGTGCCGCTGCATTACCAGCGGCGTTTGGGTCGTGGCTATAACCAGTCGGCACTAATCGCCCGGCGAGTAGCACAACGGCTAGAGCGCCCCTATGTCCCGGTGCTCAAGCGTCACCGTCCAACTAAGCAGCAGGCCAGACTCACTAGGCAAGAGCGGCAAAAAAACGTAGTCGGCGCCTTTAGCTCGCGTGTTGTCAAAGGCCAGCATATTCTCTTGATCGATGATGTCATCACCAGTGGCGCGACCATTAGCGAATGCGGTAAGACCCTCTATGCCGCCGGTGCTCACAGTGTTTATCTTGCCAGCGTGGCCAAGACCATTTAATACCGACTTCGCTTAATTCCTTTATTTGACGGAATCGGTATAGCGCTATAGGGTTTTGATAACTTCGCTCACAATTTTTATTACGGTATCCCGCTCGGCGTCGCTAAGATTAGGATGCAAAGGCAAAGCCAGAATTTCTCCTGCCGCTTTTCTAGCCACCGGGCAACCGTCATGAGCACAACCTTGCAGCGGGGGTAAATCGGCCAGCGTATGAGGATAATAAGCTCGAGCCTCAACTCCGCGTTCATTCAAGGCCGACATCACCGCGTCGCGATTGCGAACCCGCAAATTGTAGAGGTGAAAAACGTCTTCCTCATGCCAAGGGGGCAAACCGACATCTAAAAGCCCGGCAAAGGCATGTTGATAGGCTCGAGCATGTTCCCGGCGACGCTCATTCCAGCTAGCGAGATGGGGCAGTTTGGCGGCCAGTATCACCGCCTGAATAGCGTCTAAGCGTGAGGTGTAACCAATATCATCGTGATAATAGGCGCCGTGTTGGGCATGTACCCTAAGTTGCCGCGCCTTGGCGGCCAGACGGGCGTGGGGCGTAGTTAAGAGACCGCCGTCACCAGCCGCCCCCAAATTCTTGGTGGGATAAAAGGAATAACAACAAGCGTCACCCCACTCACCGACAAAACGCCCGGCAATTTTAGCGCCCACGGCCTGCGCCGCGTCCTCGATAACAGCCAGGTTATAACGCCGCGCCAGCGCCATTAACCCAGGCATATCCGCCGGATGTCCATAAAGATGCACCGGCATGATCGCTGCCGTTTTGGCCCTGATAGCGGCCTCGGTAGCCGCTACCGAAAGCGTAAGCGTGTCGTCATCAACATCTACCAGCACCGGCCTTGCACCAACTTGTAAGACCGCCTCCGCCGAAGCATAAAAGCTTAGCGCAGGTACAATCACCTCGTCACCAGGACCAATCTCCAGGGCACGCAAAGCCAGTATCAAGGCATCAGTACCAGAAGCAACCCCCACGGCATAAGGCGCATTGAACATCTTGGCAAATTGCCGTTCAAAACGCGCTACCCGCTCGCCTAAAACAAATTGACCGACACGAAGGGTCTCTATTACTTTGTGCTCGAGCTCACGTTGCAAAACCGGGCTCAGCGAGAGGTCAAACAGCCTTATCATTTATAAAAACACCACTAAACCGGTGCTTATCCCCAAGGCCGCACCAACCAATACTTGGGGATAGGTATGGCCTAGCAGTGTCTTGAGCACCTGTGGCTGAAAACCCTCATCAAAAAGATGGGCAAGTTCATCTATCAGTTCGTTGATTAACTGCGCCTGCATACCCGCCGCCCGGCGAATGCCGGTGGCGTCATACATTACAATTGCCGCAAAGACGGTGGAAACGGCAAATATGGGGCTTCCCCAACCATAATTGAGGCCTATGCCGGTGGCCAGAGCAGTCACCGCCGCCGAGTGAGACGAGGGCATGCCGCCTGTTTCCAGCATACGGTCAAGCGCCCAGCGCCTTTCAGTTAACAACACCAAAAAAACCTTAAAAAGCTGAGCTAAAAACGTTGCCAGCAAGGAAGTCCATAAAACCTGATTGTTGATTAGCTCAGCCACTGGCTCTCCGCACTATGGCCGCCTGCAAAGTGTTTTGCATCAGCATGGCCACAGTCACCCTGCCGGTGCCACCAGGCATGGGGGTTAAGTGCGCGGCCACCTCGGCTACATCAGGATGCACGTCGCCTACCAGCTTGCCATCCACCCGGCTGATGCCGACATCGAGCACTACTGCAGCAGGCTTGACCATCTCCGGCGTAATGAGCGCCTGACGCCCCACCGCCGCTACGATGATATCGGCCTGTTTGACCAGGGCGGCTAAATTTCGAGTGCGTGAATGTGCCAGCGATACGGTGGCGTGCCGACGTAAAAATAATGCCGCTGCGGGTTTTCCAACCAAATTTGAGCGCCCTATGATCACCACATGCCGACCTTCAATCGGCAACTGATAATGATCCATGATGCGAATAAGCCCAGCCGGAGTACAAGGCACCAGGCCTTCTTGCCCTGTCCAGAGACGACCAACATTCATGGGATGAAAACCATCGACATCCTTGCGTGGATCGATGGCTTCCAAAATAGGTTCACTGTCCAAATGCTCGGGTAAGGGTAGCTGAACCAGAATGCCGTCAACACTATCATCCGCGTTAAGTTCAGCGATCAGTTCCATGAGTTCCGCTTGCTTAGTTTCCTGCGGCAAAGCATTAACTAGTGAGCAAATGCCGATCTGCTCAGCCAGACGGTTCTTGCCACGCACATAAGCAACACTCGCAGGGTCATCACCTACACGGATAAACACAAGTTTGGGCTGAAAATTTAATTTTGCCATCTCCTGGCTTAGCTGCGTCACCAAAGCATCAGAGACCTCTTTGCCTTTTAGTAGTCTTGCGGACACAATTCTCCCCTAATACCGAATCCTATTAATTCCTTAAGTATTATTAAAACCATCTGTCTCATTATTCTCGTTCTGCTCGCCTAAAAAAGCCGAAACTAGTTTCGGCTTTTAAACGAAATCGGTATAGTGGTGTTTTAACAGTAACCCCTAGACCGGAATGTCAAGCTTGCGATAAAGCTTAGCCAGCACACCGTTTACAAAACGTCCCGATTCTTCGCCGCCAAATTTTTTGGCCAGACGTACCGACATTTCAATCGTCACTTCTTTAGGGACATTACTTAAATAAAGAAATTCAGTTAGCGCCAGGCGCAGGATGTTCAAATCGGTCTGGGACATCTGATTAAAGCTCCAGCCTTCTATCGCCTCGGAGAGCCGCTGGTCAATGGCCTCCTTGTGTTCGGCAAAGTTTTCAATCAGTGTTTCGGCAAAGGCAATGCCTTCGCTGTCCAGACGGTCACCATAGGCGTCCTCAGCCTCTAGGTCCGGCTGGTCAAGCGTCAGCTCGGCTCGAGCCTGTTGCCAGACCTCAAGCAACGGACTCCCACCACGCTCCGCCTGAAACAGCGCCCTAAAAGCCAGCTCCCGCGCCTTACGCCTAGTCACGCACAAGCTCCTCCGGTAAATCTATCGACTCCACTGTCACATTGACGCTTTTCACCGATAAGCCGGTCATCGAGGCAACCGCCTCACGAATAGCGCGCTGCGCCTTTTTAGCAACTTTTGGTATCTCCAGGCCATAATTTACCGAGACGGTCAAATCCACCGAGACGCCATCTTCACTACGTTCGATGGCAATCCCTTTGGCTCGCCGCCCGGTCAGAATCTCCCCCATCCTCACAGGTGGGGTGGCCGGGGTAAGCCCTTCCACTTGATCAAGTGCTAACTGAGCGATACCAAATAAAACATCTTTGGAAATATCAAGTTCTGTGTTTAAGGTGCTTAGTTCGCTCATTGCTGCATCCTCCTGGCAATAAAATTAGTGTATACCGCCCCTCGTTTATAAAAGGCATTATCCAGAACCTTCAGATGAAAGGGGATGGTGGTCTTAATACCATCCAAAACGGTTTCTTCAAGCGCGCGCTGCATGCGTGCAATGGCTTCATCACGGTTTGGCGCCCAGGCGATGATCTTGGCGATGAGGCTGTCGTAATTAGGAGGCAGGCGATAACCGGCATAGACATGGGAATCAACGCGTATGCCGGGGCCACCGGGCCAGTGCACATCGGTGATCGTACCGGCTGCCGGACGAAAGTCATTGTCAGGGTCCTCGGCATTGATGCGCACCTCAATGGCGTGGCCCTCGACCCGCACATCTTCTTGTGACAGACTAAGCCCTTCACCAGCGGCAACACGCAGTTGCTCTTGCACCAAATCAAAACGCGTGACCATTTCCGTCACTGGGTGCTCGACCTGAATCCGGGTGTTCATTTCGGAAAAATAAAAGCCGCCTTCACGATCCACTAAAAACTCGCAAGTACCCGCCCCCCGGTAGTTGATGTGCTCCGCTAACCGCACTGCTGCCTCAGCAATCTGCACACGCAGTTCATTATCCAAGGTGCTCGGCGCTTCTTCTAAGACCTTTTGATAGCGGCGCTGAATCGAGCAATCCCGGTCAAAAAAGTGGATGACCTTGCCCTTACCGTCGCCAAAGACCTGAATTTCGACGTGGCGCGGTTCCTCAATGTATTTCTCTAGGTACATTTCCGGGTTGCCAAAGGCGGCTCGAGCCTCCTCTTGGGCATTGACCAGTTGGCGCTCCAAATCAGCCGAGCTTTGCACCACCCGCATGCCCCGACCACCGCCCCCAGCCGAGGCTTTTAAGATAACCGGATAGCCAATTTTGTTTGCAAATTCCAAGGCCTGCTCGGCGGAATTCAACGCTCCCGAACCCGGCACGGTGGGCACATTGCTCTCCTGCGCTAAAGTCCTGGCGCTGGCTTTATCTCCAATTAGGCGAATACTCTCGGCAGTCGGACCGATAAAGACAAGGTTGTGCTCTTCACATTTCTCGGCAAATTCGGCGTTTTCGGCTAAAAAGCCATAACCGGGGTGAATGGCCTCTGCTCCAGAGACAAGCGCTGCCGATAAAATATTGCGCACATTCAAATATGAGCCGATTGCCGGAGCCGGCCCAATACAGATTGACTCGTCGGCAAGCAGCACCGGTAGCGAATTTTCATCAACCTGAGAATAGGCGATAACTGTTTTTACACCCTGTTCTTTAGCGGCCCGCAAAATACGCAGGGCGATCTCGCCACGATTGGCAATCAGAATTTTCTTAAACATGGCAAACCCCCATTACCAATTCTGTCACAGCAAAGACAGAGGCTCGGGGTTTAACTAAAGTTCTAATCATCAAGGCAACCAGCCTAGCTCGGCTCAATACGAAACAGCACCTGACCATATTCGACAGGGTCTTCGTTGCGCACCAGCACCTCGGCAATCGTACCTGATACTTCTGCCTCAATCTCATTCATGAGTTTCATGGCCTCGATGATGCAAAGCACTTGACCCGGGTTAACCCGATCTCCTACCGAGACAAAAGGAGCAGCATCGGGCGATGCCGCGGCATAAAAAGTTCCAACTATAGGCGCAGTGACCTCAATAAGATTGGAGGAAACAGTTTCTTGTTCAGCCTTTACCGCTGGCTCGACTGCAGGAGCAGTTACCGGCTCAGAATTAGGCAGGGTAGTGGCTTGGGGTAGTGTAGCAGCTACAGGTGCTGCTTGAGCAACAACTACCTGCTCTTGACCACGTTTAAGCGTGAGTTTGTATTCACCGGTTTCTAAAGAGAATTCACCGACATCGGCCCCGGCGAGCGCGTCAAGCAGTTTCTTGATATCCTTGACATCCATCAGGCACGTCCTAAATACTCACCCGTACGGGTATCGACGCGAATGGTTTCGCCCGGATCGATAAAGAGCGGTACGTTAACGTTAGCGCCCGTTTCCAAAACCGCCGGCTTTGAGCCGCCCGAAACCGTATCGCCCTTTATGCCCGGATCGGTTTGGGTGATGGTCAGTTCGACGATGTTTGGCAGGGTGACCTTAAGAGGGCGACCCTGATAATAATCGACCGTGACTTCCATGTTTTCTTTTAGATACTCAGTGCCGTCACCGATTTGTTCTTTTGTCAGGTGCGGCTGCTCGTAGGTCTCTGAGTCCATAAAGGTGTAAAGCTCGCCATCGTTAAAGAGATATTGCATCTTGCGATAATCAATAAAGATATCCTTTAGCTTTTCCGAGGCGTTAAAGGTTCTTTCTACGATGGCGTTGGTTTCCATATTTTTGAATTTGGTAACCACCTTTGCCCCGCCACGTCCCATCTTGAGGTGCGAGTACTCCAAACACTCCCACAAACCACCGTCCATCTCCACTTTGCTGCCATTTCTCAATTCCGTTACGCTGATCATGGTGCCTCCGCAATAATTTCACAAATAGCAAACTTATTCAATTTTTCACAGTAAATTATCTGAGTCATGAACACGTTTGGCCAAATCCGCTCATCCTCTAATTTCACAAGCCAGAAAAGCAGGCTGTATCCAAGCTAGTCTAACACCTCACATAAACTTCTTGGAGTTCCTAAGGCCTTGTAAGCCTCACTGAGCTTTTATGGCTTTAAGCTCGAGCACCGTAGGGTTAAGCTCTGCTTGTCGCACAAGCTCGCGGTAATCGTCGGTACTTAACGGGAACTTCCCCGAAATAGCCACAAAAGCCGCTTCCAGCAAATTGGTCGCCAAGCTTCGGCCCCTAAAGCGTGGCGTGGTGGTAATCACCGACTTAGCGCCCATCTCTCGCAAGGCCTCGACATCTACCGAGGTCGTGGTATTGGTCAAAATAATCTTGTCATCCAGTCGTTTGGGGGCATATTTATTGATAAAATGCCAGTCTCCGGCAATCACGTCCGCCCAGTCATAAAAGCGGTTGTGTTCAGGCCGTTTCTGCTGTTCTTGCTTGGTCCCCGTTGGATACAGCCATTTAAAAGGCAACTGAGTCAAGACAGGCAACAGGGCTCGAGCCAAATTCTGCAGAGTGCTCAGCTTATAGATGGCTATTGGCAAACCAAGTGCAAAGATGACGTCACCATAAAGAACCTTGGCATCGGCGGCAATAAGCGCTTCGGCCATGCCAAAACGGTCAAGGGCTGAAACCATCAAGACCCTTTTGCCTTGCCAGCCAATCACGGCATCTAGCTGTTCGACAATGCTGCGCTCGAGCGTATTTTTTAAGCCCGCCCCACAGACAATCGGGGTTTTGCTCGCTTGCGAGGCCAGCCTTAAGGCATCACGGAAAACATAGCGCCGCTTACCGGCATAAAGATACAAATCGATCCCACCAAGACCAATGGCATCTACCCTGCCGTCAAGGTTGCGAATCATGGCTGCCGCTGCAGATAAGTCACCATCGGTACCGCGCCGCTCAATAAACACATCTTCACCCAGAATTTTAACTGCCTGGTGTGTGTCACGACTAGACGAACCAATAGAAACGCTGACCACATGCTTCATAACAAGAGTCTAACAATAATGTGCTTTGGCGCAAACTGTGTAACACGATTTATAAAATTTGTCAGGGACGCTGGTTGACAATTTCAACATAGACAATTAAGGGCAACCTAAATATTAAACAATCGTATATTTTTGAGATTAAATATCCTAAGGGATGTGCTACTCTATGATTGTGAAAACTATTGAGCTGCCCGACAATGTATTCAAGAAGCTCGAGGCGCTGCGCCGCTCCAAGCGAGTGTCACGTGTCGAGGCTTTGTCGGAAACTATTGATGAGCTCTTGGAGCGTCAGG
The DNA here is from genome assembly GCA_030147925.1 of Trueperaceae bacterium. Classification (GTDB taxonomy): domain Bacteria; phylum Deinococcota; class Deinococci; order Deinococcales; family Trueperaceae; genus JASBUK01. The sequence goes on along the minus strand of JASBUK010000096.1, from coordinate 1,342 downwards.
AGTTTTCACAATGGTGGCAAGGCCGTGAAGAAACCTCCGCTGCGCAAAAACTATCTCAGCGCGAGTCCGATGAGCTTGCAACCAGAGTCGTTCGTCAGGCACGCCGCGAACGAAGCAAACGCTTTAAGTGAAAGTCGTCTTAGACACCAACATCTTAATATCCGCGCTAATAAAGCCTAGCGGACCAAACGGTCAGCTAGTAAAAGCCTGGAAGAGCGGGAAGTTCGATACCGTTTCTGACGTATTTTATTTGGTGGGTCGTATAGGACTCGAACCTATAACCCGCTGATTAAGAGTCAGCTGCTCTACCAATTGAGCTAACGACCCAAGCGTCAGCGACGGACAGTGTACGGCGTTCGGCTCGGACACGTCAACTCGTGGGCGGCGCCCCCCGCACGGGGCGTGCACACGGCCTCCGGCGTTCGTCGACGCGCGCCGGGTACGGTCGCGATGGCGGGCGCGGGGCGAGGGCGCACGCCCAGGAGACCGAACGATGAGCACGACCCGCACGGCGGCGCCACTCGCCGCGGCGAACCGCCTTCCCACCGTCAAGCTCGCGCTGGACCTCACCCTGCTCGGCGCCTTCGTCGCGGCCAACCTACCGCGCGGCACGGGCGTCGCGTTGCACGAGTGGCTGTGCGTCGCCTTCATCGTTCCCCTGGGCGTGCACCTGGTGCTCGACTGGCCGTGGATCGTGTCGGTCACGGGCAGGCTCCTGAAGCGCCTGCCGCACGAGGTCCGCTTCAACCACCTGGTGGACCTCGTGAGCTACGTGGTGATGGTCGCCGTGATGTTCTCTGGGCTGGCGGAGTCGCGCGTGGTGCTGCCCGCGCTGGGCCTCTCGGCGAGCGCGGATCGCTTCTGGACCGGCCTCCACCGGGTGACGACGGATGCTCTCATGGTGGTGCTGGGGGTGCACCTCGCGATGCACGCGCGGTGGCTGCTCGACGGGCTGCGCCGGGCCTTGGGCCGTGGCGGGTCGGCGCGCGACCGGGCCGCGCGGGGCGGTGCGGCATGAAGACGACACGGCGGAAGCTGACGCCGCTGCTGGTGCTCGTCGCGGTGACGGCCGCGGTGATCGTCGCGGTCGTCGCCCTGGGGCGGGCCGGCTGGGCCGACGCCCTGCGGCTCGGCGGGGAGGGTCAGGAGCACGTCGAGGGCGTGTTGCTCGCCGGCACGCGGTCCGGCGGCGCGGTCGAGGCGCACGGGCTCGGCGGGGGGATGGGGCGTGGGTCAGGGCTCGGCGGCGGTCTGGGGCGCGGCGGCGGTCACGGGCCGGAGTGGTCGTGGAGCGAGCTCGGCTCGGCCCTCCTGACGATCGGTCTGGGCTTCGCGGCCGGCC
>JASBUK010000090.1 GCA_030147925.1 Trueperaceae bacterium | reverse complement strand
AGTAGATGCTGTTTGCTCCGTTCTATCCTTGGGTCGGGTAAAGCTGAAAAGTGTAGGACTGCTAAGCGTAGTTGCTCCGTTGCTGGGTCTTCTGTCATCCCTCAAGACTAGCGTCTTTGGTTTTGATGCGTCAGCCCTGACACAACACCTATCTGTGTAGCGGTCTTACTGCGATTTTGGTAAGGATGCTTATTGAGAACGTGCACTGTTCCGCCCGATGGATACAAAATGCCGGTGAGCATTTTGACTGTTGTAGACTTACCCGAGCCATTTACCCCGATAAAACCAAGAGTTTCGCCACTAGCAACTTTCAGAGAAAGGCCATCGACCGCTATCTTTGTCTTAAACCTGGGTGCAAAGACCTGCTTAATGCTGCTTACGAAGCCAGGTTCCCGCTGGGGAAGCTTGAAACTGCGATTCAGGTTTTCAGTCTCAATTACGGTCATGTCAGAAAAGTCTCCAGACGACTTGACACAATTTGACATATTCTAGTCCGTTTCGCTCAGCTTGACAGTGGACTGACCGCCTAATTTTCTACTTGAAATCAGTCTCGACTACGTCGGCAGATTCAGTCTTGACTGCATCAACATCGTTCGGATGGTGTTGACAACAGTTAGTACCGCCGCAACGCTCTCTAAATTTTTCTACTTTACCTTTTACGTAAATCCCAAAAAAGCAGCGCCCAACCTGCCAGTTGCAGTGCGCCGCCTATGGGGGCAATAGCTCCAAGCCAGGAAAAACCACTAAAGACCAGCAGATAAAGACTGCCGGAAAACACCAGGCTGCCGATAAAGAGCAGGTTTGCCGCCCGCTGCATGCGCTGTGATAAGGCGCCAATGGCAATGAGGCCCAGAGCATGATACATCTGATAGCGCACGGCGGTTTCGTAAGTGGCCAGTTCACCAGGCTCGAGCAAACCCCTTAGCGTATGCGTACCAAAAGCTCCTAAAGCCACCGCCAAAAAGGCCAGCAAAGCACCAAGTTTGGCTGGATGAATGCCCATTTTTGCTTTTGGGTGATTTTGTTCAGACGTCAGAGTAGCGTTTTTATCCATTGGGCTCTCCTTCAAGACGGAGTCAAGGGTGCATTGTCTACAACAGGTTTTTGCAGGCGTCCGTCTGCTAACTGCAGCACGACATCGGCTCGCTCGGCCAAACGGGGGTCATGGGTTACTACAATCACACAGCGGCCCCCGTGGGCAACGTCAAGCAGTGAGTCCAGCACGGCGGCTCCACTTTTGGAATCCAGATTTCCCGTGGGTTCATCGGCAAAGACTACCTCTGGGTTGTTGGCTAAAGCCCTGGCAATAGCGACTCGCTGGCGTTCCCCACCGGAGAGTTTATGCGGCAGGTGAGTAGCCCGCTGCGCTAAGCCAAAACGCTCCAATAGTTCCGTGGCCCGGCTGTGTCGATCCGCCGAGCTTACACCGGCTAGGCCCATGGGCAAGGCAATATTTTGCCAGGCGTTTAGCACGGCCACTAAGTTAAAGGACTGAAAGACAAAGCCGAATTTGTGCAATCTTAGCTCGGCGCGCTCACGCTCCGGCAGTTTGCTTATCTCCGTATCCGCCAGCCAGACGCTACCGCTGCTAGGTACATCAAGCCCGGCCAGGACGTTGAGAAGCGTGGATTTCCCGGAACCGGAAGGCCCCATGATGGCGGTCATTTTTCCTGCTGTGAAATTGTGGCTAAAGTCTTTTAGGGCGATAACCTCACCCGCTGGGTCCTGATAAATCTTGCTGAGCAGTTGGGCGTTTAGCACGGTTACAAGCATAACGTTTGCGACAGGACTTGATAGCAGCCGTCACAACGCTTTTTATGACTTGCTCAATCCGGCTTTGCAGTTTGCGAGATGCCAAAAGGCGCCAAACGAGGTTGGAGAGCTACACTGAAATTAGCGGCCACCAGAGCTGCCGCCACCACCTCCACCACCGCCACCGCTCACGGAGCCGCCCGAGGAGGCCGAGGCGCTGCTAAGCGCGCTGCTCAGTGAGGAGATAGCTTGGGAAAAACTATTAAAGTCACTGCTGCTTAAACTGCTCGAGCCCAACCAACTCGCCTGACGCACGAGGCTGCGTTCGTCAAGATTGCGCAAAGGGGCGGCTCGGCGCAGGTTTCTTAGGAACTTTTCGGCCACACCCAGCGCAGCGGCATAGACATAGTAACGATCCCAGAGTACAAAAAAGTCGTCCGGGGCGTCTTTCATGCGGCTATAGTCGCTTAGCGTGCGCTTAAATCCTTGCCAACCATAGATTTCTGGAGCGATTTCGCGCCGCCAGGCAGGAAGGCTAAAAGCCGCTATAAAAATCAGCAGAAAACTCAGTACCGATGTGGCGATAAAGGCAATTTGGGCGCTGCCGGCGGCAAGAAAAATCCCCAAGCCGTTGACTAAACTACCTAAAACGGCCAGACCGGCCCATGAAGCGGCGGCACGCTGACTTTCCTTGGCCAACAAAGGCCCGCCGAGTTTTTGCTCGAGCCAGCTCTTGGCCGATTTTTGCCAGCGGGGCAAGAACTTGCTCAAGTTCTTTTCGGAATAACGCTTTAACTCCTTAAAGTCAAGATAGTCAGGTTCCTTGCTCTGGCCAAACAGACCACGGCTGCTGGCGGCTTTTTTCAGATAGCTAAGCACATCTCGCTCAAAACCCAGCAAATCGCTGTCGTCTTTTTCCAAATTGAGCTGCATGTTGAACTTTTTGCCACTGGAGTCAAAGTTGCCAAAGCCGCGTCTGGCCAAATCCATCACCGTGGCATGAAAAGCGTGTTGCACATTGGGCGAATGCTGCGAACTCAGCAAAGTCACAGCCGCAGGTGGCTGGTCGCTAGGCGGCTCAAAGGGATATTTCATGACCGGGCCAATATCGGGCTCGCGGCCATAGCGCCGGTAGGCTCGCCAGATGCCCAGCGCCAGCAAGATAACGATGCCAAGACCCAAGAGTCCCCAGAGGGGATTGCGGCGCAAACGTTCCTGGGCAGCGATATCATCGAGCACGCCAGCGATACGCGCCTCGTCACGGAGCAGGTTCTCTAAGCCTGCCTGGTTACTTTTTACTGTAAAGAGCTGCGGGTCCATAAAATAACGAATCTCGACACCGTTGCGGTTGGGTATACGTCTAAATTTAACCGATAATCTGGAGCGATCAGCCGAAAGATTAACCTTGGGAACTTCTGGGTTGCGGTAGCGATGCAAAAAGGCGTTATAAGGCTCGGCCATAGGTCCGGGGGCAAGCACTTCTAGTTGATAGCCAATTACCGGGGGATGTTCTTTTTGCTCTAAGATTTGCCAGTACCACTGCACCACGTCGCTATAGATATCGACTGCGCCTGTCAGCCGGTAGCGAAAGCGCACGCGCCTTTCTGAAACACGTCGTTCATTGCGCACTACTAACTCTTGTCCACCAGGGATGTTTTGCACAAAGGCTCGAGCATCAGGACCGGGACTTACCGCACCGGAGCCTTCTAATAGCTCTATCCTTTGCCCAGGGGCTAACTCGATCTGAATAAAGGCTTCGCCGAAATCTTCGTTTGTCCAGAGGGTACGCTCATCTTCGACGATAACATCACCATTTGGCAAAATTTCGACGCGCTGCCGCACATCCCGCCACTCATAGCTTTGAGCCAGCACACTGCTTAGCAGCAGCGCCAGCAAGACCAGCACCAGTTTGCGTACAACCATAACCTAGGCTAACTCCAGCGGCAGAAAAAAGCGAGAGATTGTACCCTTGCTTTACTCTCGTGACATGGCCACGGCAATAGGGATGCGAGCGGCTCGAGCCGCAGGCAAAAGCCCGGAGACAAGTCCCATAAACACAGCTATGGCCGCGGCAAAAAAGATCAGCCGCAGGGTAAGGGCGGCCACATCGAGGCCAATCAGATCATTGGTGATGTTGTTTACCACAATGATGCCCAAACGACCAATCAGAACGCCAAAACCAGCCCCAATGAGGCTTAGCAGCACCGACTCGCTGAGGACTAAGCCAAAAAGAAAACGAGGCTTAGCACCCACCGCGCGAATCACCCCAAACTCGCGGGTGCGCTCAAAAACGCTCATCAACACGGTATTGGCCACGGCAATCGCCCCGACGATTAAAGCAATAATGCTGATGCCCAAGCGCACCACATCGCTGATGCGGATGCCTTGTTTGATTAAGCTGAGCACGTCACTGCGAGTTTGAAAACCCAGCTCAGGGTAGGCCTCGGATAGCAGGACGGCCGTCTCGGCGGCTTTAGCTGGTTGGCTTAGCTCAAGCGCAAAAAATGTTACCCGGTCACGGATACCGATGGCTTCTTGCAGGGGTTGCAAGGGCACTAAAATAGCGTTGTCTATAAAACCACCGGCTGATTTAGCCAGGCCGACGATCTCAAAGCTGTTGCCAGGATTGAGCCTTAGCGTGTCGCCTAGCGCAAGCCGGTTGCGCTCTGCAGCTTGTTGCCCGACCACCGCAACCCGGCGCTCTGAGTCTGTGGCATTAAGTGAGCGACCCTGCAAGATTTGATAATCATAGTAAACATCGCTGATGTTTTCAGCCGGAGGCAAACCCTGAAAGACAAAGGAATTGCTGGGGTTAAAACCCCCGCGCACATAGAGCATAAGCGGGATGATCTTGCTGATACCGTAAGTCTCTGCGTCACCTTCCAGCTCCTGCATAAAAGACAGCGGCAACTCGGGTACGGCTGTCAGCGAGGTCGCGTCAAAGGGGCCATAACTCACCTGCAAGTCCGGTCCTATGTTGCTCAGGCCGCTGCTAAACGCCTGTCTAAGGCCCTCACCAAGAGATAAAAAAATCACCGTCGAGCCCACTGCTACGGCAATGCCCAGAGCCGTCAAAAAAGTGCGCAAGGGGCGCAGCCTCAATGATTGCAGGGCCAAAAACCAAATCACAACTTAAAGTGGTGGGTGGTAGGTAGTTTGTGGTGAGTGGTGGGTAAAAAAAACATTTTTTGTAAGTTCCTTCCAACGGGGCGGTATATCACAAATTGCGTATCATTCTTTACGAAGTCCCTGAGTTACGTTATCCGAGAGTCGCGATACATCCAATTTGGAACACCTTCTCTAACAGAGTTATTTTTGAGCACTAGAAAATCTCTACCTTCTACTAACCACTTCCTACTTTCCCTCACACCTTAACCTTCGCTTTGTAGGGTCACTTTCTAAAAACGCTAAATTCTATTTATTCGGTGTAGGCACGGCTGACCACCTCGCCATTGGAACCCATGGCGCCAAGGTCCTGCCCATTTACCGAAAGCCTGACTCCACCGGCGTTGCCGACATGGAGATAGACCGGCAGGGCAAATTCGAAGCTTTCACCGGGTTGGGCCGTCTTGTAAACCAGGCGTTCGCCCTGATTACGCTGACTGCTTTGCCACACCTCGAGCCAGGAGGCGGTGTCAATGTTTAAGATAATTCTGCCCTGGCCTGCCACAGTATTGGTCGATGCGCTTGGGCTATCCGCTTCGGAGGTGGCTAGATCTTCTGGTGGTAAGGGCGTAAGCTCGACATTTAAATTACGGTTAAAACTCAAGTCGATGGCTTCTTCGTAAGGCGTGTAGCCCTCGAGGGTTATGCGTAAGATGCGATTTTGCCCGGGGGTAACGGGGGCATTTTCTATCGGGGTGGTTCCCGGAAAGGGGTAATTGTCTATGCTGACCTCGGCCCCTTCGGGGTTGGTGGTCAGCGTAAAGCTGACTTGTTCAGCCATGCTCGGAGCTGTATCGACTTCGGCTGAATCAGGCTCGGCTCTGCTGCTAGCATTAAGATTGGCACCGGCGGCTTCCGGGTTTTCGCTGACAACGGGTGGTTGACTTAGCTGGCTGCTAGGGAAAAGAAAGCGGTTAAAGCCCCAAACTGCCAGTGCGACTATGGCAACTACTAAGATGAGTGTAGGGATAAAACCACCGAAATTAAAACTCGCCCAGGGCACCGGCTGGCGTCTTGCTTGGCTGCTCGCAAAGTTCTCGCTTGGCGCTGGTAACACCGTTGCTGGAGCGCTTTCTTGTATACCGTGGCGCTCTTGCTTATAAAGCGCTAACAGTTCCTGGTCATTTAAACCCAGTGCCTGGGCATATAAGCGCAGAAAGTTTTTGGCATAAACGTCTTCGGGCAGGTCTTTATAGCGCCCTTCATCTAAGGCCGCGAGATATTCCTTGCGAACATTGGTGACCTCGGCGACATCGCGCAGCTCGAGCCCTTTGCTGGCCCTGGCTTGTTGCAATAATTCGCCAAGGCGCTGTGCAGGCGAGTGTTTTTGCGTATCCGGGCTGGATATAGAATCAGTCATCAGTCATCACCAATCATGCTAAAAGGCTGGGCTTTCCCCAGACTCCTGGTATTTTTTAGGCGGTCAACATCGGCTAAGGCCACAGCAATCTCGGCGGCAAGCCGAGCGTTTTCCTCTAACAGCCGCAAATTGACTGCTACCGAGCGGCCTTTGGATAACTCGGCTAAGCGAGATAAGAGAAAAGGCGTGACATCTTTGCCGCTAAGCTGGCGCTCACTAACTTCAGACTGGGCTTGTTTGATCCACATTGCCAGTTCTTTAGCCTCCAGACCCTGTGAGACCGGTTTGCTCACCAATAGGCTTGAGGGTAAACCCAGAGCGCAGTGTTGCTGGTAGCAACGGGCAATATCAGCGGCTTGCTCGAGCTTAGCAGCTACTGGATAAGAGGTTTGCTCAACATAAAAGCCTGCCAAGCGCTCAGACCTATAGCCGATTACTGGAATCCCCCGGCTTTCCAAGCGCTGTAACGTGGCACCGACGTTTAAAATAGATTTTGGCCCGGCGCAGACCGTAATCAGCCGATATCTTGCTAAGGCCTCAATGTCGGCTGATTCGTCAAAAGCTTCGTGGTGTACGCCGCCAATACCACCGGTGGCAAATACCTTGATACCGGCTAAAGCGGCTATGTGCAAGGTGGTGGCCACTGTTGTGCCCGCATCTTCGCCCCGGCTAAGCAGCGCCGCAAGGTTCCACAGTGACGCTTTTTGCGCCCTGGTATTAGCCAAGTAATGCAGTTCTTCGGCTTCTAAACCGACGATTAACTCACCACCAAGGATAGCAATGGTGGCCGCTACCGCCCCTGCTTGCCTAACAGTATCTTCAAGCTTTTGGGCCAGCTCAAGATTTTGGGGCTTGGGCAGGCCGTGGGTGATCACGGTTGACTCGAGCGCTACGACCGGAGCGTGTTTTGCCAGCGCCGTCTTTACTCGAGGATGGATGCGGAGGTTCACTGCCATATGATACCGCACCAGTGTGATACTTGCTGAGAGTTTATGCTAAACTCCCGCCGTGGAGTTTCCAAGCCTAGAGACACTTGCCCCTTATTTAGAACAAATCAGCTTTGGCGCGATTGCCGGTTTTGCTTCAGGCTACGCTTTTAAGAAGGTCGGTAAATTATTGGCACTGGCATTGGGTCTACTGTTTATTGCCATTCAACTATTGTCTTACTACGGCTTTGTGACGGTCAACTGGCTGGAGGTTCAAGAGCGGGTCAATCCCCTGCTAACCACAGAGTCCTTAAACGGTTTTTGGCAAAATCTACTTTCGGTACTGACCTATAACATCACCTTTGCGGCGGCTTTTATCCCTGGTTTTATCATTGGGCTGCGCCAGGGTTAAACCCCAAAGGCCAATATCCTGTAAACTTGAGTCGCATACACTCAAGCTACTTGACATAAACTCATTATTACCGTAATAATAGGAACGCTTAGCACTCGCCACAGGGGAGTGCTAAAACTCTGTAAAGACAAAACAACGGAGGAAAAAAGTTATGACGCTAAAACCCTTGGGTGACAAAGTCGTTGTCGAAGTTATCGACGAACCCACCACTACGGCCAGTGGTATCGTTTTGCCCGATACGGCCAAAGAAAAGAGTCAACGCGGCAAGGTGGTGGCAGTTGGTAGCGGCAAACTGCTCGATAACGGTGAGCGGGTAGAATTGGAAGTCAAAGAAGGTGACACGGTAGTCTTTGCCAAATACGGCGGCACCGAAATTGACTTAGACGGCAAAGAATACATGATTCTAAGCGAGCGTGACATTCACGCCGTGATTGCTTAACGGAGAGTAGCTAAGATGGCAAAAGAACTTATTTTCCAAGAAGATGCCCGCCGTAGCCTCGAACGCGGTGTAAATGCTGTGGCTAATGCAGTAAAAGTAACTCTAGGCCCCAAGGGTCGCAATGTTGTGCTTGAGAAAAAATTTGGTAGCCCCACCATCACCAAAGATGGTGTGACGGTGGCCAAAGACATCGAGCTTAAAGACCATCTCGAAAATGTCGGTGCTAAGCTCTTAATTGAGATTGCCTCTAAAACTAATGACATCACCGGTGACGGCACCACCACCGCTACGGTTCTCGGACAGTCCATCGTCAGAGAAGGTTTGCGCAACGTGGCCGCCGGTGCCAATCCGCTGGCCTTAAAGCGCGGTATTGACAAGGCTGTAGAAGCGGCGGTTGCAGAAATTCACCGAATGGCCCAAGCCGTCGAAGACAGCAAAGCCGTGGCCGAAGTAGCCTCGATTTCCGCTAATGAAAAGGCCGTTGGTCAGCTTATTGCCGACGCCATGGATAAAGTCGGTCGTGACGGTGTTATCACTGTGGAAGAGTCGAAGTCGCTGGATACCGAACTCGATGTTGTCGAGGGCATGCAGTTTGACAAGGGTTACTTAAGCCCTTACTTCATCACCGACAGCGATTCTATGGAAGCGGTACTTGAAGACGCTTATATTCTCATTCATGAAAAGAAAATCTCAGCACTCAAAGACTTTTTGCCGGTGCTCGAGCAGGTCGTTCAGACCGGTAAACCCCTGCTGATCATCGCCGAAGATATCGAAGGCGAAGCCCTGGCTACTCTGGTAGTAAACAAGCTGCGTGGCACCTTAAATATTGCCGCTGTTAAGGCTCCGGGTTTTGGGGATCGCCGTAAGGAAATGCTCAAAGACATCGCCGCGGTTACCGGCGGCACTTTAATCAGTGAAGAGCTCGGCTACAAACTCGAAAACACCCAAATGAACATGCTTGGTCGGGCCAAGCGCATTCGCATTTCTAAAGATGAAACCACCATCATCGAAGGTCAGGGCGAGCCGGCTACCATCGAAGCCCGCGTCAAGGCCATCCGCACCGAAATTGACAACACCGATTCCGACTATGCCCGCGAGAAGCTCCAGGAACGTCTGGCCAAACTCGCCGGTGGTGTAGCGGTCATTCGCGTGGGTGCAGCAACCGAAACCGAGCTAAAAGAGAAGAAGCATCGCTTTGAAGATGCCCTTTCCACTGCCCGTTCGGCTGTTGAGGAAGGTATTGTTGCCGGTGGTGGCGTGACCTTGATTCACGCGATTAGCGCCGTAGAAAAAGTTGCCGCTGGACTTTCCGGCGACGAGCGTACCGGGGCCAATATCTTAATGCGGGCGCTCGAAGAGCCGGCCCGTCAGATTGCCGCCAATGCCGGTGCCGAAGGCAGCGTTGTGGTAAACGCTATTAAGAATAACAATGATGGCCGCTATGGTTTTGATGCCGAAAGCACCGAGTTTGTTGACGATATGATTAAAGCCGGCATCGTTGACCCGGCCAAAGTGACCCGCACGGCCTTGCAAAATGCCGCCAGCATTGGTGCGCTGCTGCTTACCACCGAAGCGGTCATCGTCGATATGCCCGAAAAAGAAGAACCTATGCCTGCTGCCCCCGGTGGTGGCATGGGCGGTATGGACTTCTAAGCAAAGTCCAGCGATTAGAGAGCGTTTCGGGGGTATTGACAGCTGTCAATACCCCCGAAACGCTGCTTTAGAACCTTGTGAGGTCATAAGGCGTTGCGCCAAATAGGGTCATTGTGCTAATATCTCAAGGCTATTTGCCTTAAGGGCAAAAGGAGGATTATGGCTAGAAATCAATCCGCGATGAAATATCACCACCAGTCTGAAGTGGCTCGAGCGGCGAATCGCGCTAAAAAAACCACTATTCGCACCTTTAGTAAAAAAGCAATTGCTGCGGCTGAGTCGGGCGATTTTGCCGCCGCTGAGAAGTATCAGAAAGTTGCTATCGGCCTTATTGACGGGGCTGCCAAAGGTTCAACCCTTCATAAAAACACCGCCGCGCGTAAAAAGTCGCGCTTGGCTAAGCGCCTAAACGACTTGCGCAGCTAACACTCACCAAGGTTTTATCTTATACGTCCGGGCCAATAGCGTCCGGCGTTTTTCTTTTACCGAACCCGCTTAATTCCTTTAACGATTGAAAAAGCCACGCGTCTCATTCTTCTCGTTATACTCGCATTAAGAAGTCGAAATTAACTTAGGCTTTTTAACGGAATCAGTATTTGCGTAATTCACACAATTCAAGAAAGAGATTTAAAGCTAAGCAAGTCGCTCATAAAAGTAAAGCGAGACCTCGGAGCGTAGCGACGCAAGTTGCTTTATTATGACCCCTTAGTGGGTGTTTGCGTCAAACTGTTCTTGG
>JASBUK010000089.1 GCA_030147925.1 Trueperaceae bacterium | reverse complement strand
AGTAGATGCTGTTTGCTCCGTTCTATCCTTGGGTCGGGTAAAGCTGAAAAGTGTAGGACTGCTAAGCGTAGTTGCTCCGTTGCTGGGTCTTCTGTCATCCCTCAAGACTAGCGTCTTTGGTTTTGATGCGTCAGCCCTGGGTCGCTTACCGCTTTGATAACAAGGCTAAGGCTATACTTGTGAACATGGCAAACGCCGAGACCACCCAAACGATTCGCAAGCTTAAATTCGACAATGGCTTTACTTTGGTTCATGAAGAAATGCCCTGGCTTCCTTCGGTCAGTTTCGAACTGCTGATGCCCGTGGGGGCTGCCGGTGATCCCGAAGGTCAAGAGGGCAGCGCGGCAGTGCTAAATGACTGGCTTTACCGGGGTGCCGGCAAGCTCGACTCCCGGCAACTTTCCGATACCTTAGATGTCCTGGGCGTTCGCCGTGGCGGAGGTGTCGGCAGTGAATTGTCCAGTTTGTCGGCAGCTTTTTTAGGCGATGCTTTACCCCAGGTGCTTAAGCTCTATGCCGATATTGTGCGGCGGCCCAGCTTAGACGCTGAAGAATTTGAACCGGCGCGCTCGGTTGCCAGACAGGAATTGGCCTCGCTGGACGACAACCCTACCCAGCGTCTTTTTATTGCCCTGTCACGCGAGTATTTCGCTTCCGGTCAGGGCCGTAGTTCTTATGGAACCCCAGCAGGGCTAACGGCGCTTAGCGCCCAAAGCGTAGCCGAGGATTTTAAAAGACGTTTGTTGCCAGACGGGATGATCTTAAGCGTGGCAGGTGGGGTTAGCTGGGATGAATTGCTCAAGGAGGTCGTTGCCGCCTTTGGCGATTGGCAGGGTCAGGGACCCAAACTGCCGGAAGTCAAACTCAACCCTGCTCACAACAAGCACATTCGTGCCGAAACCACGCAGACGCAGATAGGCGTGGCCTTTAAAGCCGTAGCACCGGGTGCGCCGGGCTGGTACGAAAATGCCCTGGCGACCTCGGTCTTAAGCGGGGGCATGGGTTCACGGCTATTTACCGAGGTGCGTGAAAAACGCGGTTTGGTTTATAGCGTGGCAGCAGTCAACCGTGCTGTTAAAGGTTTTGGTTACACTTTAGGTTATGCCGGTACCACCCCGGACCGTGCCGAAGAAACCCTAGACGTTTTACTCAGCGAGTTAAGGCGCTTACGTGAGGGTGTGAGCGCCGCAGAGCTCGAGCGTGCCCGTACGGGCATCCTGTCACAGTTGGTCATGCAGGGAGAATCCAGCGGTTCACGCGCCAGTTCCCTGGCTAAGGATAGCTATCTGCTGGGCAAACCGCGCAGCTTAAACGAAATTAAGACCGCTATTGAAGCTCTCAGTTTAGACGATGTCAACCGCTTTTTAGCCGGGCAGGAGCCAGCGGAGTTTACCGTGCTGACGCTTGGCCCCAACGCCATTAAAACCATGGAGATAGCATGATTAGTTTCCAGCACACCGTCTTGGCCAACGGCCTAGACATTATCGGTGAACACAACCCGCAAGCACAGTCTTTTGCCGCCGGTTATTTTGTCAAAACCGGCTCACGGGATGAACAAGAAGATATTGCCGGAGTATCGCACTTTTTAGAACACATGATGTTTAAGGGTACCAAATTGCGCAGCGCCGAAGACATAAACCGTGAATTTGACGAACTTGGCGCCAACTATAACGCCTTTACCAGTGATGAGCGCACCGTTTATTACGGTGCGGTCTTGCTCGAACGCCGGGAAAAACTGCTTGATTTGCTTTCCGATATGATGCGCCCCGCCTTAAGACAGGCTGATTTTGACATCGAAAAGAACGTCATTTTAGAAGAAATTGCCATGTACGAAGACCGTCCAGGTTTTAAGGTCTTTGAAGAAGGCAATAAACTCTTTTATGGCAGCCATCCTTTGGGCAATTCGGTACTTGGTTCGCCCGAGTCAATCCAGAATTTGCGCCGCGAGCAGATGTTGGCATATTTTAATGAGCGTTACGCACCGAATAACCTTATCCTGACGGTGGCTGGCAATTACGATTGGGAGTCGGTTTTAGCGCAAGTCGAAAGCCTCACAGCCTCCTGGCAAAGCCATGAGACCAAGCGAAACTATCCAAGCCTGCAAACCGCTACGGGTCAACGTGAACTGCTTGGCGAAAATCTCAAGCGGGTGCATGTGGCGGCCTATGCTCCAGGTTTGAGTGCTCAGGACCCGCGGCGTTATGCGGCGGCTATTTTGGCGCATTGTTTAGGTGACAGCAGCGGTAGCCGCCTGTATTGGTCTTTGGTTGACAACGGTTTGGCCGAGAGCGCCAGCCTGTCACATGACAGTGCCGATGGAGTCGGAACTTTTATAGGCTATCTTTCAACCGGGCCAAAGGAGCTTAAGCAGGCGCTGGAGATATTTCACAACGTGCTTCAGGGTTTAGATACCGTTCCCTTGCGCCAGGATGAGTGGGAGCGTGCCCAGCGTAAGCTGGCCACAAGTCTGACATTGCAGGGAGAAACACCCTTTGGACGCCTGATGTCACTGGGCTCGAGCTATCAATACAATCAGGAATATTTATCCGTCCAGGATGTTATTAGCCGCATTATGTCGGCTAGTCTTGCTGACGCTGTGGAACTTTTAGAAGATAAACCGTTTGACCGCCTTTTCACGGTGGCACTGGGGCCAAAACCCGCAGCAAGTTAACGGTTTTTAGGCTTTTCTCATCATTAGCCTTCGTAGACTGCCCGCATGATAAGCAGACGTTTTCTTACACATTGTGCAGCATTGACAATGATGTTGCTAATACTGTTTTCCGGCACGGCTTTCGCCGGGGATTTTGCCGCACTCAGCGTGCAGCCTTATGGTGATCAGGTGATCGATATCGCTACCTCAATCACCACTTTGCCAGACGGGGGAGAGGTTATCGACCGCGATAGTGGCGTGAGCTTAACAGGCGCTTTTGTTCGTTATCAGGAAGGCGTTTTTGTCGAAGCTAGTGGGGCTGAGGTAACAGGGGATTTTGGTACTATCGCGGCCCCTGAAATCTATTTGGACATTGACGAGGGCGTGTTGCGTGCCAGCGCTGGAGTGCTTTTGCTGGCCAAAGACATAAGCGTTAATACCGACGCCTTAACCCTTTATCTAGATGCGGGGATGGCCGTAGCCAGCGGAAACGTCGTGGGGCAAAAGCCACCGCTTGAGTCGGCTACGCTGCTCATTGACATTACGCAGGAGACTGCGCTATTGCTTGGCCCCTATGTTTACCAGGACGGACCCATAACTTTGCGCGGTAATGCCGCGACGGAGCAGCTGCTGCTAAGCTGGACAGCAGCCGCTTCAGGTGAAAGCGTTCGTTTTGAAGCCTCAACGGTAATAAGCGAAGATTTAAACAAACGTTTTTCGCCGTTTTTGCCCTAAAAGGCAGCCTCATAACAGAAACTGTCCCAAATTAGGTAATGGGGCAGTGGGATGGAGGAACGAGGATAAGGGGATAGATTTCTCACTTCTCGATCCTGTCTTTTCCCGTGACTGTGGGAGAGCCTATATTCCTGTTTGCCAATAGCCTGAAAAATCAATATACCCGCTGCTAGAACTCATCGCTGGCAATAAAAGCGAAATCCACCGGTCTTTTTGCGGGAGGTGCTTGTGCTTAAGCAGGCTCTTTTGTACAGCGCAGAAATTACCCGGGCTAATTCCAGCACCTTTTTTCTGGCTTCTAAACTGTTTCCGCCAAAGCAGCGCCAGGCGGTAACAGTCATATATGCAGTTTGTCGTGTAGGTGATGACAGCGTTGACGAAATAAGCAGTGCAGCGCAACGCCAGAAGAATTTAACGGCCTGGTAGGAACATATCGAACGCGCTTATGCTG
Organism: Trueperaceae bacterium; assembly: GCA_030147925.1. GTDB lineage: Bacteria > Deinococcota > Deinococci > Deinococcales > Trueperaceae > JASBUK01. The sequence continues at coordinate 834 of JASBUK010000089.1, read as the reverse complement.
GGATTCCCCGAACTGATGAGCCGCTGGAAATTGCCCTGCGCTGGGTGCTGGATAACTATGAGCTGCCCAAAGCAGCCTTTGAGGAACTTTATCTGGGTTTTGAAACCGACCTGCTGGCCCAGGGTTTCGAGACTATGGAGCAGCTGATGCTCTGCTGTCGGCGGGTTGCCGGGGTAGTGGGTTGGCTGATTATGCCCATTAGCGGCTACCGGGGTGGGCAGGAGACAATCTTAAATGCTCTGGCGCTGGGTCAGGCCATGCAGCTTACCAATATATTGCGTGATGTCGGCGAGGATTTAGCGCTAGGTCGTTGCTATCTTCCGCGTGAACTCGTAAGCCGTTACCAGATTGATCTTGCCGACCTTCACTCGGGCAAGATAACCCCCAATTACATTGAATTAATTAAGGAACTAGCACATATTGCCCATAGCTTGTATCGCCTGGGCTGGCAGGGCATTCCCAATTTGCAGGGCGCGGCACAATTTTCTGTGAGAGTGGCGGCTCTTAACTATGAAGGTATTTTGCACAAACTAGTGCAAAACCGCTATGACAATTTAAGCCAGCGAGCTTATTTGCGCAGGCTCGAGCGCTTAGCACTTTTCCCCCGGGCACTTCGGAGCACGAGGGCTGGTCGCCGGACAAAGTCAATTCTTGCTGTGTCAGGGCGTACCCTAAATTTGTTTGACTGAAAATTAATAGCATTTGCATCAAATATACCCACAGTGATGAAAGGTCTGCTGAACATCAAGCGGGGTAACAGCAAGGACAGCGTCAGAGAAGGCGAGCATGAGCTCAGGAATAAGTGAGGGTCTAAGCTGTTTGAGGAAAGCTTTG